>NZ_CATKPP010000050.1:0-258 GCF_949767635.1 Pseudomonas sp. IT-93MI4 | reverse complement strand
ATGAAACTCCAATTTGAACAATAGGAGCCATCACCCTCGCTACCAAACGGCGGGTGGCGGCCATGCGCGGGTTGGTAGACCGGTCAAATTGGGTAACCCGGCGCTCACGAATGAGCCCCACGCATGCCCACCATACAAAGCCATATCTCAAAAAAGAAACAGCAATGAAGGTGTCGCAACAACGACAATTTAAGACGGGCTACCAAACCCGATCACTGATTTTCAGTGACAGGGAAACGATATAGCCCGCCCCATAGC
>NZ_CATKPP010000049.1:0-278 GCF_949767635.1 Pseudomonas sp. IT-93MI4 | reverse complement strand
ACAATCGTTGGTTACATCTTTGATTTCTCGCGGAGTAACTTGTGATGCTGATAATCTTGTTGACCATCAGTCTGACTCCACAAGCACCCACACGAATTGCTTGATTCAGTTGTTAAAGAGCGGTTGGTTAAGATCTATTCGTCTCAACCGAGGCGCGCATTCTACAGCAGCCTCACTTGCTGTCAAGTGATTATTTTCAGAAGTTTTCGAAGAATTCTTCAACAACTTCAACCACTTGCGCTTCCGATCTCTCGTTAGCGGGAGGCGAATTCTACAGC
>NZ_CATKPP010000048.1:0-280 GCF_949767635.1 Pseudomonas sp. IT-93MI4 | reverse complement strand
ACTCGAACCCGACGACCTGCCCGGCGGTTCGAGCAAACTGACCGCCCCGGCTGCCGCCGAACCCACCAAAGCGGGTGACAAGGTCACCTATACCTGGCGCGGTTCGAAAACCGGCAAGACCAGCGACTCGGTGCCGATCAATTCGCTCAATGCCGGTAGAGCCATCGATTTCACCCTGAACCCGACCTTCGTCCAGACCCACATCGAACCCAATCGCGGCGGCACTGTGGACGCGATGTATGAAATCCTCAGGGTGGCGGCAGGCGCCACGCCGGAACGT
>NZ_CATKPP010000047.1:0-314 GCF_949767635.1 Pseudomonas sp. IT-93MI4 | reverse complement strand
ACGGTATTCGGTGACCGCGCCCAGCGGATCCTGCTCGGCGATCAGCCGGCCCGCGTCGTCATAAGCCTTGAGGTGCTCACCGCCATCGGCCTCGACCTTGCGCACCAGCCGTGCGCTGTCGTCGTGGACGTAGGTTTCTTCGCTGCCATCGACGTAGTGCACCGCGACGCTGCCGTCATCGGCCCAGACGTAACGGGTGTCCATCTGCGCGAACGACGCCCAGTGCCGCACGCAGCGCGCCGCCTTGCCCGAGCGCTCCCACTCCCAGAAAAAGCTCGCGCCGCCGGTCAGTTGCCGCTGCAGGATGACGTGCT
>NZ_CATKPP010000046.1:0-314 GCF_949767635.1 Pseudomonas sp. IT-93MI4 | reverse complement strand
TGCACGTCATCCTGCAGCGGCAACTGACCGGCGGCGCGAGCTTTTTCTGGGAGTGGGAACGCTCGGGCAAGTCGGCGCGCTGCGTGCGGCACTGGGCGTCGTTCGCGCAGATGGACACGCGTTACGTCTGGGCCGATGACGGCAGCGTCGCGGTGCACTATGTCGATGGCAGCGAAGAAACCTACGTCCACGACGACAGCGCACGGCTGGTGCGCAAGGTCGAGGCCGATGGCGGTGAGCACCTCAAGGTTTATGACGATCAGGGCCGGCTGATCGCCGAGCAGGATCCGCTGGGCGCGGTCACCGAATACCGC
>NZ_CATKPP010000045.1:0-328 GCF_949767635.1 Pseudomonas sp. IT-93MI4 | reverse complement strand
ATTACGCGAGCACTTCGTCCAGCAGCGCGACGACAACAAGCGCCGGCTGCAGCAGGCCCAGTTGCCTGCGGTTGTAGAGGCGATCAGGGACCATATTCGCTACCTGCAAACCCAGATCAAGCAGCTCGGCAAAGCCATCGATCAAAGCATGCGTGAGCTGGATGCGGAAAAAGCCGATCGGCTTATCTCCGTCAAAGGCATCGGCACTGTGGCGACCGCCAGCTTGTTGGTTTATCTACCCGAACTCGGCGAGCTGGATCGCAGGGAGATCGCCGCCTTGGCGGGAATCGCCCCCTATAACGACGACAGCGGTAATCACAGCGGAAAG
>NZ_CATKPP010000044.1:0-498340 GCF_949767635.1 Pseudomonas sp. IT-93MI4 | reverse complement strand
GGCGGCCTGTCAGCCACCACATTTCAAACGGATCAGCCTTTGCCTTTGGTCCGGGTCATGTTCGGCCCGCCATTCTTCTCAAGGTGTTCGATGATGATCCCCGCCACGTTCTTACCGGTGGTGGTCTCGATCCCTTCCAGGCCCGGCGACGAGTTCACCTCCATCACCAGCGGCCCGTGGTTCGAACGCAGGATATCCACACCCGCCACGGCCAGCCCCATGACCTTGGCCGCGCGCAACGCGGTCATGCGTTCTTCCGGGGTGATCTTGATCAGGCTGGCGCTGCCGCCTCGGTGCAGGTTGGAGCGGAATTCCCCAGGCTTGGCCTGACGCTTCATCGCTGCGATCACCTTGTCGCCGACCACGAAGCAGCGGATGTCGGCACCGCCGGCTTCCTTGATGTATTCCTGGACCATGATGTTCTGCTTCAGGCCCATGAACGCCTCGATCACCGATTCGGCAGCCGTAGCGGTTTCGCACAGCACCACACCGATGCCTTGGGTGCCTTCCAGCACCTTGATTACCAGCGGCGCGCCGTTGACCATGTCGATCAGGTCGGGAATGTCATCCGGCGAGTGAGCGAAACCGGTGACCGGCAGGCCGATGCCACGACGCGACAGCAGTTGCAGCGAACGCAGTTTGTCCCGCGAGCGGGCGATGGCCACCGATTCGTTGAGCGGAAACACCCCCATCATTTCGAACTGGCGCAACACGGCGCAACCGTAGAACGTCACCGACGCACCGATCCGCGGGATTACCGCATCGAAGCCTTCCAGCGGCTTGCCGCGATAGTGGATCTGCGGCTTGTGGCTGGCGATGTTCATGTAGGCGCGCAGGGTGTCGATCACCACCATTTCATGCCCGCGCTCGGTGCCGGCCTCGACCAGACGACGGGTGGAATACAGACGCGGATTCCGCGACAGCACAGCGATCTTCATGCAACACCTGTGGAGGAGGTAGATACCGGGAACACCGGCTTGTCTTGTACATATTTGATGCCCGGATTGACCACCAACTGGCCATCGATCAGGGCTTTGGAACCGAGCAACAGGCGATAGCGCATGGACTTGCGGCAGGCGAGGGTGAACTCGACTGCCCAGACCCGATCACCGAGGGCCAGGGTGGTGCTGATCACATAGCGCACCTGCGCCTGGCCGTTGGAGCTTTTAATGGTTTTGCGCGTCACCAGCGGCGCTTCGCAGCGCCGGTGACGCAACTGCACCACCGTGCCCAGGTGCGCGGTGAAACGCACCCACTTCTCGCCGTCGCGTTCGAACGGCTCGATGTCGGTGGCATGCAGGCTGGAGGTGCTGGCACCGGTGTCGATTTTCGCCCGCAGACCGGCGACTCCCAGATCAGGGAGCGCCACCCACTCGCGCAGACCGACAACGGTCAAATGGTCAAATGTCTTCAAAGGTGCTCAACCGGCAGAAACCGCTCGGGCCGCGTGCGGCCGAATTCGCGGTATTCACGCAGAATAAGGGTTAAAAGGCGACAGATATCTACGGCCCGGATCGCCGACCCCTCAAGCAGGTGTCGGCAGGTGTGCATTGTAATCCGGGACGGGGTAATTCATGGCACGACAGAAACGGTAGTACAGTTCATCAATATTTCAGAATGAGGAAATTCCATGGCACAAAAAAGCGAAGAGGACGACAAGGTCCGTCTCGACAAATGGTTGTGGGCGGCGCGCTTTTATAAAACCCGGGCCTTGGCCAAAGCGGCCATCGAGAGTGGCAAGGTGCATTGCCGAGGCGACCGCTGCAAGCCTGGCAAAGAGCCACGCATTGGCGATGAATTCGAGATTCGTACCGGCTTTGAAGAGCGCACGGTGAGGGTTGAAGCCTTGTCGATCGTACGTCGCGGCGCACCCGAGGCGCAGACGCTGTATACCGAGACCGAGGCGAGTATTGCCAAACGTGAAGCGGCAGCGGCGATGCGCAAGGCCGGGGCGTTAGGTGTGAGTACCGACGGCAAACCGAGCAAGAAGCAGCGGCGGGATCTGTTTAAATTTCGTGGGAACAGCAATAGCGATTGACCGGCACGGCGCACCATTGTGGCGAGGAAGCTTGCTCCCGCTGGAGGCCGAAGGACTCCCAATCCAGTCGATCATGTATTTCAAAGTACAACCGAGTCGACTGGTTCAGTGACTGCTACGCAGCCAAGCGGGAGCAAGCTCCCTCACCACAGGTGTGTGCAAACTGTCAGTTCGCGGCAGACACCACACTCATCCGCGAAACCAGCGGCAGCTTGCCCAGTAAAGCGAAAACCGGCGCAGTCACCTTCAGCCAGAAGTTGGCGGCGTGATAAGCGAACGGTGTGTAGTAACCCCAACCCAACGCCCACACCGCCAGCAGCATGCCGCCGATGTAATCGTCCTGGCCCCAATGCGCGCCGGCCACCAGACGTGGCAGCATGAACAGTAACGCCAAGCCCCAGACTGTCAGGAACTGGCCGACAGTACGGCTGAATACGCCCATGAACAGCGCCCAGATCAGCAACACCGAAGCGTGGTCACCGGGGAAGCTCTGGCTCGAGCGATCCTTCAGCTCCCAGGCTTTTTCCAGATGCGGGAAATAGTCGCTCAGGTGCACCGCGCCTTCCAGCACCATCGATGGGCTGCTGTGCTGCCAGTCCATGTAGTCGGCGAATTTGGAAAACAGCGCGCGAATCACCACCATCAACAGCAGAATCGAGAAAAAACCGAAGAAGGCGCGACGTACATCAATCGCCTTGAACACCCAGTCACCCTTGATCAGCAGCGTCAGCAGAATCAGTCCGACGACGATGTCGAACGGACGCAGACTTGCAATTGCCCAGATGTGGAGCCATATGGGGTTGCTGGCCAGAGGTGCATTGAGCGAGCGGAACAGCCACTCGTCGAAAATCACACACAGCATCTGGCCCGTAGGCCATAACCAGAAAGCCAGTAGCGCCAATGGCACTACGTTGCACAGAACCAGCCGGCCGAGGTTCCACCGTGATTGGAACAAACCCGGATTGTTCATAAAATGCCTCCCGTGGCTGAACATTTCGCACCAAACGGGTGCGGAGAAGCGCGGGATTTTCATCTTTTGTAACCATTTTGTCATCAATTCAGATACCCAGACCTATGACCGACCTACCGGATACCGACTACACCCAACGCTTCATCTTCGATGACAGCGACACTCGCGGCGAACTGGTGGCGCTGGAACGCAGCTACGCCGAAGTTCTCGCCAAGCACCCGTACCCGGAGCCGGTCGCGCAATTGCTGGGCGAACTGATGGCGGCCGCCTCGCTGCTGGTAGGCACCCTGAAGTTCGACGGCTTGCTGATTTTGCAGGCACGCTCCGAAGGGCCGATTCCGCTGCTGATGATCGAATGCTCCAGCGAGCGCGAGATCCGTGGCCTGGCGCGATACAACGCCGAGCAGATCGCTGCGGATGCCACGCTTGCCGACCTGATGCCGGGCGGTGACCTGACCCTGACCGTCGACCCGACGATCGGCCAGCGTTACCAGGGTATCGTCGACCTCGATGGTGAAACCCTGTCCGAGTGCTTCACCAATTATTTCGTCATGTCGCAACAGGTCGGCACCCGCTTCAAGCTGTTCGCCGACGGCCGCCGTGCTCGCGGAATGCTACTGCAGCAACTGCCGGCCGACCGCCTGAAAGACGAAGAAGAGCGCGCCGAAAGCTGGCAGCACATCACCGCTCTGGCCAGCACCCTGACCGCCGATGAATTGCTCAGCCTGGACAACGAAACCGTCCTGCATCGCCTCTACCACGAAGAGCAGGTGCGCCTGTTCGATGTGCAGAACCTGCGCTTCCGTTGCAGCTGCTCGCGGGAACGCTCGGGCAATGCACTGGTCAGTCTGGGTCTGGAAGACGCACAGGCACTGGTGGCAGAACGCGGTGGCGAAATCGAGATCGATTGCCAGTTCTGCAACCAGCGTTACCTGTTCGATGCGGCCGATATTGCTCAATTGTTTGCTGGCGCAGGCGTCGACACGCCGTCAGATACCCGGCACTAAAACGGTTCAGCGCAGGTAAATTCACTGCGTAACGACGGAATTTCGCCGTTACGACGGGAGGACCCTACTCTTTTTGGGCTTTTCTGGCATAATCCGGCCCACTTTTTTCGCGGTAGTAGTGCACGACTTTCTACTACAAAACGTTTGGAGCACACTCGGCCACTGGCCGACGGGGAACCTCATGACGCAAGCCAATAACGCCGTGTACACCGATCTGAGTGTTGATGATCTGGTTAAAGAAGCCCTGCAACGCGGTGAGGGCGAGCTTGCCGATACCGGCGCTCTGGTAGTCCGCACCGGTCATCGCACCGGCCGTTCGCCAGTCGATCGTTTCATCGTTGAAGAGCCTTCCACCGAGGCCGCTATCGCCTGGGGCCCGATCAACCGCAAGTTCCCGGCCGACAAGTTCGACGCGCTGTGGGCTCGTGTCGAGGCGTTCAACAACGCGCAAGAGCACTTTGTTTCCCACGTGCATGTAGGTGCGGCTGAAGATCACTACCTGGCCGTGAAAATGACCACCCAGACTGCCTGGCAGAACCTGTTCGGTCGTTGCCTGTTCATCAACCCGGCCCAGTACAACCCGGCCGGTCGTGACGAGTGGCAAGTGCTCAACGTGGCCAACTTCGAGTGCGTGCCTGAGCGTGACGGCACCAACTCCGACGGTTGCGTGATCATCAACTTCGCGCAGAAGAAAGTGCTGATCGCCGGTATGCGTTACGCCGGTGAAATGAAGAAAGCCATGTTCTCCGTGCAGAACTTCCTGCTGCCGGCCGCTGACGTGCTGCCAATGCACTGCGCTGCCAACATCGGCGAAGAAGGCGACGTGACCCTGTTCTTCGGTCTGTCGGGCACCGGTAAAACCACCCTGTCCGCCGACGAGAGCCGTTACCTGATCGGTGACGACGAACACGGCTGGGGCGAAGGCGTTGTCTTCAACATCGAAGGCGGCTGCTATGCCAAGTGCATCGACCTGTCCGAGAAGAACGAGCCGGTCATCTGGAAAGCCATCAAGCACGGCGCAGTCCTGGAAAACGTGGTCATCGACGACGCCAAGCACGCTGACTACGCCGATGTCAGCCTGACCCAGAACAGCCGCGCGGCCTACCCGCTGGAGCACGTTGCCAAGCGTTCCGAGAAGAACCTGGGCGGCGAGCCAAACGCGGTGATCTTCCTGACCTGCGACCTGACCGGCGTGTTGCCGCCAGTGTCGATCCTCAACGAAGAACAAGCGGCCTATCACTTCCTGTCCGGCTACACCGCGCTGGTGGGCTCGACTGAAATGGGTTCGGGCAGCGGCATCAAGTCGACCTTCTCCACCTGCTTCGGCGCACCGTTCTTCCCGCGTCCGGCTGGCGAATACGCTGAGCTGCTGATCAAGCGCATCCGCGGCTTCGGCTCCAAGGTCTACCTGGTCAACACCGGCTGGACCGGCGGCGGCTACGGCGTCGGCAAACGCTTCAATATCCCGACCACCCGTGCGGTGATCGCAGCGATCCAGAGCGGCGCGCTGATCGGTGCCGCCACCGAGCACCTGGACACCATCAACCTCGACGTGCCACTGGCCGTACCGGGCGTTGAAACCAACCTGCTCAACCCACGCAACACCTGGGCTGACAAAGCTGCCTACGATGAAGCGGCCAAGGCGCTGGCCGGTCTGTTCATCGAGAACTTCAAGAAGTTCGAAGTGAGCGATGCGATCAAGGCTGCGGGTCCTAAGTTGTAAAATTGGTTGCAGTAATGAGAAAGCCGCCTCTAGGGGCGGCTTTTTTGTGGGTGACGGTTTAGCTGTCGTTATCGGCTTGATTGCCATTATTCCCGCAGAATTTGGGGTAAACGGCCAGAATAATGCCACTTAAGGGAGGAGTGGCCCGCCAATACAGTTCTCGAAGATATCTTCAAGTCCACGATAGTCACATGCAACCGCATCAACATTTGCCGAAATCCAAGCGTCTTCCTTGATCAGCCACCAATCAACCGTAAAGCCCGCATTGATGATGATCTGCTCAAAAAGGATGCGCTGAGCACGCCCGTTACCTTCGCGAAAAGGATGAATGACATTCAAGTCGCCATAGGTTTCGGCGATAGCCACGACGAGCTCTTCTTTGTTCAGCCCCACGAACCATGCATCACGTTCCATGGCGCGAAATATTTTCTCTGCCTCTGGGAGAATTCTTTCTGCGGTGCAGAAAAAGGTATCCCCCTTCTGAATGTTGACTGTTCGCGGCTGCCCGGCCCAGTCGTAGACATCGCAAAACAGAGTTCTATGGATATGTTGAAAAAGGGTTAGATCATATGGAGGGGGAAGAAGAGGAAATCGACTGATAGCGATCTCTGATAGTTCTCGCTCTGCTTTGTGCAGTTCTTCTTCACAGCGAATATTGAGCAAGTTACGCAGGACATCACTTCCAGGGTAGCAGTAGGGGTCTTGCCCGACCCCGTACTTGTCCACCATTAGCGTGTGTTCTGACGGTATTTTTCGATGACTGATTCCCGTGATGGAAGCGGTCTTTCAGCATCGCTACGATTGGTATCGAACCCTTCTAGACGCAGGCTCGCCAAGTAGTTAGACCGACGTACTTTTTCGTAATAAGCCTGCTTTTGCTGGAACGTCAATTTGCTCATGGCATGGGCCTCTTGGTGCAGGATTACAGTGTAGCGCAATCGTGTGGACGGATTGGTTGGGATTTTCGATGCTTGCACGAGTGTCGCTCATCTGTCTCAGGTTAGGCGTGAGAGCGACCGGAAGACTGTCAGCCTCAGAGCGGTGCTTTCCAGCCGAGCATCTGCTGCTGCGCGACCTGCAGCAGGTCACAGCCATCCTGCGTCAGCAGATAGAGGGCGTGGGTGATATGGGGGATGTCTTCGACGTCGGCTTGTTTGAAACTGAGGCAGTAGAGGGTTTTCAGCAGGTCGCTGGAGGCACGCAGGCGCTGGACGGCGCATTCGAGGATGTCTTGCGGGTTGGCCTCTGTGTCGATGATCAGGGGCTTGGTGTCGGTGAGGTTGGATTCGAGTGAGCGGTAGCGATCGAGGGGAAGCGGGGTCCATGCTTTCATAGTGTGTATTCCAAATGTCGTGAGGATTCATCCCACCGTGACCAAGCGATGGGAGGCGAACTGTGTTCGGGTTGGTCAACCGAAGGAACACACAAGTCCGGCACGCTCAAAGGCGTCCCAAACACAGCCACCATTAAGCGTGCAGACATTTGAATTGCCGGCAGCATACAACGGACGCATTTATGTGTCCCACCGGGTGACCAAGCCCGAGCCGCTGATTTGCCAGCGACAGTCACGACTATAGATTTGTGCCCTCAAGCCGCGATAGGCGACAAAGAGTCGTGGCATGTAGGAACGGGATGAAGATTGCATCGGACGTTCCTACCGATTTTTAATCGTTTTTCAACGTAAATGCTGATACGCCGAAATATCCAGCAAGCTGGTTGCCAGGCCGGTCGCCGGCTTGTAGATCTCGCCCTTCACGCTGGTGAACGGTACACCTTTGCTGCCCAGCGAAACGTAGCGCTCGCCTTGGTCCAGCTCGGTGAAGTAGGTGTAGGAATGTTTGTGCATCAGTGTGTATTTGGCTTCGTCGCGTGCGATGCCGTTGGTGAGGTTTTCCAGATCGGCCTGGGTCAGATTCAACGTTTTTTGCAGTTGCACGCCCCAGCGTTTGAGGCAGGTTTCGGCGAGGTGGCGCACGATGCGTCCGGGCTCGGACAGCGCTTTCAGATCACTGGCGCCGGTCGGGACGCCGCCGCTGCTGGTGGCATTGCCGGCCATGGTGGCGTGGCGGCCAGCCATAGGATAGATGTAGGTTTTAGTGCCGGTAGCGGTCTGTGGGATGACGCAGCTGAAACCTTTGGAGCGTTCGTCACGAGCATAGAACGCTACATACTCTTTGACATTGCCCGCGAGTTTGACGCGCTCTTCCTGAAAGTTACCAATGCCTGGCACGGGATCAAGCGCAAAGATATTGACCGGGATGTTTTTCAGCAGACTGTCCTTGAACATTGCATTGGCCAACATATGGCAACTGATGCCGCCCCGGCTCCAACCGACGAGATTGACTTGAGTCGGAATAACACCATCCTTGCGGTGGGTTTTGATGATTCCTTCCTGTAATTGCTGCTGGGTAATGCTGCGATTACCGTAATTATATTTGCGCCAGAACCAGGAACCCTCGACTTTTACATCTTCGATCGGAATGCCGGCAGCTTTCAGGCGATTGTATTCGGCTTCAGTCAGTTGCTCGCGTTGCCAGTCGCACTTGCCCTTGATGATGTTGAGCGCATGCAACACGTTTTCTTCCCAGCCCTTGCCGAACAAGGTGCCGCTCATGCCGTATTCCTTGGTCTTGGTAAATAGATCGTCGGCCTGCAGGTTGCCGCTGCCGGGGCCGTCCACCACGATCCACTCGGCAAACTCGTGGCCCAAATGATTGGAAGCCAAGGTGGAAATCAGTTCGCCGTTCCAGAAGTTTTCGTGGGTGACGTCGAATTTATTGGAACCAGTTCCGCAAAAAAATATAGTTAAAACAGTCATTGTGTTGCTCTCGGTTAAAGTAAGAGTCAACAACTTAGGTCTTTTTTGGCCGTTTATTAAAGCATTCTGTTGTTTCTGGATTTTAGTTGTTTTCAGTGTCGGTCTGTTGTTGGGTTTTATGTTTTGCTACTTCGAGCAAGTCACAGCCATCCTGCACTAATAAATAAAGAGCATTGACGATGTTAGGTATATCTTTCACGTCGGCCTGCTTGAAACATAAACAGTAAAGAGTTTCCAGCAGATCGCTGGCGGCACGCAGTCGCTGGTCAGCGGCATCAAGCAGATCGCGATGGCTGGACTGAGTGTCGATGACCAATACGGGATTTTCGTTGTAGCAAGTCTTCAAGGGGCGATAGCGGGTAATCATGGTGAGGCTTGTCCTTTACAAAGGCACTCGGGCGGGGCTGATTCAGTGGTCAGTCGCGCCGGCCACTATAGAAGTGCGTGGCGAGCACTCACAAGAGCGCCGCAATGGACGCCGTTCGTAGGGGATTTTCCGAGGGCCGGGCATATGCCCTACAAGGTTTTGCGGTTTTTTCGGGGTGAAACCCCTAGCGCAGAAATTTCCCACAGGATTCACAGGCGTTTCTTGGCAGATCTATGTATGGTGCGCGCCAGAATCTGTAGGACGTTTCCAAACGTCCGATACGCGCTTAAAGGGAATTGAGTATGCAGTGGCTACGTATGGCCTCGATTTTATTGCTGTGGGCCAGTGGTTGCCGTTTGGCCATGGCGTCTGATGCCGGCAACGGCTGGACGTTTGCCGACCTCGAACGCACCGGTTGGCCCGATGCGCTCTCCAGCCAGACTGGCATCGATACCGCCTCGCGCGCCGAGGTGTTGATGTTCGGCAGGGCCTTGCTCGCCAGTGAAGCGCTGGACGAGGCAGGGCTGGAGCAGCGACTGGGTGTGCCGCATGTGCAGCTCAAGTCGATCAGGCAGGTGCGTGACGGTCTGTGGGATCGTTTGCTGAGCACCTATCGCAACGCCAGCGTTGACTGTGACGGGCAGCCGTTCTGCCCGCGCGTGCGCAGTGTTGCGGAACTGCGGCAATTGGCGGCGGCCTTCACCGGTGACATCAGCCCGGCTCATGCGTTGTGGGCGAGCAAGAGCCAAGGCGTGCATGAGCAGGTGTTGAACGAGCAACTGCGAGTGGCGGTTTTGCGGCCCTGAACGGGTAAGGTTGTATCGCTGTTTTGTGCCCCTTCGCGAGCAGGCTCGCTCCTGCAGTGGACCGAGTTGTCTGCGCTATTGGCTGTATCATCCCGTATTGAATTGACCCCGGCCTTTTCTCGACTCGCTGCGATCGCCCGCTAGGCTGTTGGCATCACAGCGGTCAACGGAGTGACAGCGCATGCACAACACCCTGGAACAGGTTTTCGGTTATCCACAGTTTCGACCCGGGCAGGAAGCCGCGATCAGCGCGGTACTGGCCGGGCGCTCGGCGGCAGCGATTTTCCCCACCGGGTCTGGCAAGTCGCTGTGCTATCAAGTACCGGCACTGTTGCTGCCACATCTGACCCTGGTGGTCTCGCCACTGTTGGCGTTGATGCAGGATCAACTGGCATTCCTCAAGCGTCACGGCATCAGTGCCGGCAGCATCGATTCGGCACAAAGCCGCGATGACGCCAATGATGTGATGGCCCGCGCCCGTTCGGGTGAATTGAAGATCCTGATGATCTCGGTGGAGCGCCTGAAGAACGAGCGTTTTCGCAATTTTTTGCAGCAGGTGCCGATCTCGCTGCTGGTGATTGACGAGGCGCACTGCATCTCGGAGTGGGGCCACAACTTCCGCCCCGACTACCTGAAGCTGCCGGACTATCAATGCCAGTTCAATATCCCGCAAACCCTGCTGCTGACGGCCACGGCGACGCCGAAAGTCATCGCCGACATGCAAGCCAAATTCGCCATCGCTGCCGAAGATGTTGTGACCACCGGTTTCTATCGCCCAAACCTCAATCTGCTGGTAGAACCGGTGCGTGGCCAGGACAAGCGCCGGCGGCTGGTGGAGTGGATGAGCGAGCGCGCGAGCCAGCCGAGCATCGTCTACGTCACGCTGCAGAAAACCGCCGAGCACATCGCCGAACATCTGGGGCGCAACGGCATACAGGCCGAGGCTTATCACGCCGGGCTGCCCAACGATCAGCGCGAGGCGATCCAGAAGCGCTTCATGGCCGGGCAGTCCAATTGCATAGTCGCAACCATTGCCTTTGGTATGGGCATCGACAAGAGCGATATCCGCAACGTGATGCATTTCGACCTGCCGAAATCCATCGAGAACTACAGTCAGGAAATCGGTCGCGCCGGGCGGGACGGA
Organism: Pseudomonas sp. IT-93MI4; assembly: GCF_949767635.1. NCBI lineage: Bacteria > Pseudomonadati > Pseudomonadota > Gammaproteobacteria > Pseudomonadales > Pseudomonadaceae > Pseudomonas > Pseudomonas sp. IT-93MI4. The sequence goes on along the minus strand of NZ_CATKPP010000044.1, from coordinate 487,467 downwards.
CAGCCGTCGGATTGCCTGGTGCTGGCCAACCGCGACAGCCTCAACGTGCTGGAAAATTTCGTCTACGGCGATACCCCGGAGCGCGAGGGGATACGTTGTGTGCTGGAGGAAATGCAGGCTGCCGCAGCTGAAGGGCAGTGGGAATTTCTGCTCGGGCCGTTGGCGGATCAGAGCAACATTCGCACGCTGCCGCTGAAGACGTTGTTGGTGCAAATGGATCTGCGCGGCCTGATTGCTCCGCGCTATGCCTATTACGCCGAATACCGTTTCAAATACCTGCTGGAGCCGGAAGCGTTGCTTGAGCGTTTCGAGGGAGAGCGCAGGGAGTTTGTCGCGGCCATCATTCACACCTCCAGCCGCGCACGTACCTGGGCCACGGTGAATTTCGAGGCGATGTACACGCAGTATTCGGCTGAGCGCAATCGGGTGGTGACGGCGCTGGATTATTTTCAGGAGAAGGGCTGGGTCGAGCTTGAGAGCAAGCAGATGACCGAGGTCTACAACGTGCTGCACAGCGATTTCGACAGCGCTGTGCTGAGCGCCGAGTTGCACGAGTACTTCACCCGGCATGAACAGACTGAAGTCGCGCGGATTCACGCCATGCTCGAACTGTTCGCCACTGAGCGCTGCCTGGGTTATCGCCTGGCCGAGTACTTCGGCGACCACAATGCGCCCGAGCACTGCGGGCACTGTTCGGTGTGCCACGGTGATGTCGTGCGGCTTCCGGCACCTCCCGAGTTGCCAGCCCTTGTGGATAAAAATTTTGCGGCGTTGTGCGGTGATTTTATCCACAGGCACGAACAGCACACCGGCCATGTGCCGACGGCGGAGCGCCTGACGCGTTTTCTGTGCGGGATCAGCGTGCCGCTGTTTACCAAGTTGAAGGCGCGGACGATCTCGGGGTATGCGGCGCTGGAGCAGTATCCGTACGCGGAAGTCCGCAGTTGGGCTGACAATCATCTGCTCGAGTAAATACAAACCCTGTGGGAGCGTGTGATGCCATGGCGGCCTGTATCCATGCGCTGAATGTCGCTCATCACGGTAATAAACTTCAAAAACGCCCAGTGCCTGACTATGGTGAAGGCTGTCTTCGGATCGCCAACAAGAGAACAACATGAGCCAGACATCCTTCGATATTCAGCAAGCTGCCGTGATCGGCGCGGGCACCATGGGCCGCGGTATTGTCATGTGCCTGGCCAATGCCGGCATCGCCGTGCAGTGGGTCGATAACAATCCACAGATGCTCGAACAGGCGCTGGGCACCGTGGCGCAGACTTATGCACACAACGTGCGCCAGGGCCGGATCGATCAGGTCGAAGCGGATGCACGTCTTGCCCGGATCAGCGCGGCGGCGGATTACCCGGCAATCCGTAATGTCGATCTGGTGATCGAAGCGGTGTACGAAAACCTCGCGCTCAAGCAGAAGATCTTTCGCGAACTGGATGGCCTGCTCAAGCCTGAGGCGTTGTTGGCGAGCAACACCTCGGCACTGGATATTGATGCGATTGCCGCTGCAACAAAACGTCCATCGCAAGTGCTCGGCCTGCATTTCTTCAGCCCCGCGCACATCATGAAACTGCTGGAAATCGTTCGCGGGGCGCAGACTTCACCGGCGGTATTGGAAGCCGCACTGACTCTGGGCAAGCGCATGGGCAAGGTCAGTGTGGTGTCGGGCAACTGCCACGGTTTTATCGGCAATCGCATGTTGCATCCGTATGTGCTGGAGGCGCGCAAGATGCTGCTCGAGGGCGCTTATCCACAGCAGGTCGATACGGTTTTGCAGGGCTTCGGTTTCGCCATGGGACCGTTCCGCATGTATGACGTCGTGGGCATCGATCTGGAATGGCGCGCGCGCGAATTGGCCGGCAAGGGGCAGGATGCGCCAGAGGTTCAGGTCGACAACCGCTTGTGCGAGATGGGCCGATTCGGGCAGAAATCCGGCAATGGTTATTACCACTATGAGCCAGGCAGTCGTCAGGCCGAGCATGATCCCGAGGTCGATGCGCTGATATTGAGCGTCAGCGAAGGCCTCGGCTTTCAGCGCCGGGAGATTGGGTCCGAGGAAATCCTCGAGCGGTGTCTTCTGGCGCTGGTCAACGAGGGCGCGAAAATTCTGCAGGAAGGCATTGCCGAATCGGCGCATGACATCGATCAGGTGTACCTCAATGGCTACGGCTTCCCGGCGGACAGAGGCGGCCCGATGGCCTGGGCGGACGATCAGGGGCTGGCGGACATTCACAAGCGCTTGCTGGCGCTGGAGACGCGACAGGGCGATCAATGGCGGCCGGCGCCACTGATTGGCGAGCTGGCGGCGCGAGGCAAAGGTTTTTACCTTTAGACTGGACAGATAACTCAAGGAGTCGATACCGATGTCCAGCACCATGGCGCAACGCGCCGATTACCCGCATTTCCAGCCGATCACCACCCGCTGGCACGACAACGATGCTTATGGCCACATCAACAACGTCACCTACTACAGCTTTTTCGATACTGCCGTGAACACTTACCTGATTCAGGTCGGTGGCCTGGATATCCACGACGGCGAGGTAGTGGGTTTTGTCGTGAGTTCATCTTGCGATTATTTCGCCTCGATCGCGTTCCCGGACCTGATCGAGATCGGTCTGCGGGTCGGCAAGCTGGGTAACAGTTCAGTGCAATACGAACTGGCGGTGTTCAAGGTCGGTGAAAGCGAGGCATGTGCAGCGGGGCGTTTTGTCCATGTGTTCGTGGATCGGGCGAGCAATCAGCCGGTGCCGATTCCAGGCAGATTGCGTGACGCGCTGGAGCGTCTGGTGGTTTGAACCAGAGCAAAAAAAATCGCAGCCCTTGGACTGCGATTTTTGCTTTCGCGCTTAACGCAACGGATTAGTCGCGATAGTAGCGGTGATGCTTGCGGTGGCCATAAGCGTGGCCACGGCCAGGGTGACGGTCGCGATAGTAGCGACGGTCGTCACGGCCGCGATCGTAATGACGACCCTCGTCATTGCTCTGGTTACCCATGTAGTTGCCCAGCGCGCCACCGGCTCCGCCACCTGCTGCGGCACCGATCAGGCTGCCGGTGGTGCCGCCCATGCTGCGGCCAACCACGTTACCGCCGGCTGCGCCCAACGCACCGCCAATGGCCGCTTCGCCACGGCTGTGTTTGTTGGCGCCGACCGCGCTACCACCCGCGCCGCCCAGAGCTGCGCCAATGGTTGAACCTGTGCTGCCGCCTAAAGACTGACCGACGACCGAGCCAAGAACCCCGCCCAATGCGCCGCCCACACCTGCTTCGGTGGTGCCTCCGGCAGAAGCGAAGCCACTGACCAGGCCAAGGGACAACAAGAGAATCGAGGAGAACTTCATAGAGGAGCCTCAAAGGGATGACGGCGCCGATCCTGAGGCTGTGTAACAAGGCTGACAATCGAAATCCGACGAATAACACGACTTGTATACAATTATGCAAGTTGCTGTTTTGTATGCGGAACTTAAGCGATTTTCGCCGGTCTTTAGCTACTTCGGACAGGCCGCTTTTGTGAAAAAGCGGCCTTTTTTGTGGGCGTTGGAAGGGTGCAAGGTACGAAGAGTTTTGTTGAATGTGCCACCGCTTTCGCGAGCAAGCCCGCTCCCACATTTGAAATGCATTCCAAAGTGGGAGCGGGCTTGCTCGCGAAGGGGTCAGTCCAGGCAACGCTTTACGCAGATTTGGCCATGATCAACCCAGTCTCGCTTGCTGCCTCCAGCCGGATCGCAATGAACTTCGACGTCGGCGTATGACTGCCATCCCCGGTGCTTTCCAGCGGCACCAGCGGATTCACTTCCGGGTAGTAAGCCGCTGCCTGACCCGCCGGAATATCAAACGCCAGCAAGGTAAAGCCCTTCACCCGACGCTCACGGCCATCGTCCCAGATCGACACGATGTCGGCCTTCTGTCCCGGGCGGAAGCCCAGACGAATGATGTCGGCCTCGTTGGCGAACAACACATCGCGCTGACCCTTGACCCCACGATAACGGTCGTCGAGGCCATAGATCGTGGTGTTGTACTGATCGTGGGAGCGCATCGATTGCAGGATCAGATCCGGCAGTTGCCCGGTGGCGCGGGTACGCTCGTGCACCAGATCCTTGGGCAGCATGTTCGCGCGGAAATTGGCCCGGCCCGACGGGGTGTTCCACTTGCGTGCACCGGCACTGTTGCCGAGGTAGAACCCGCCCGGGTTCTTGACCTTCTCGTTGAAGTCCTTGAAGCCCGGAATGGTATCGGCGATCAGGTCGCGGATGCGCCGGTAATCGGCCACCAGCCAGTTCCAGTCCACCGGTTTGCTGCCCAGGGTGGCGGCGGCGATGCCGGCGATGATCGCAGGCTCCGAGCGCATCTGGTTCGACAGCGGCTGCAACTGGCCATTGGAGGCGTGAACCATGCTGAACGAGTCCTCCACGGTGACCGCTTGCGGGCCTTCGGCCTGGATATCGATGTCGGTTCGACCCAGGCACGGCAGGATCAGCGCATCTTTACCGTGGGCCAGGTGGCTGCGGTTGAGCTTGGTGCTGATCTGCACGGTCAGGTCGCAATTGCTCAGCGCCGCGAAGGTACGCGGGCTGTCCGGCGTGGCCTGGGCGAAGTTGCCGCCCAGACCGATGAAGACCTTGGCGCGGCCCTCGGCCATGGCGTGGATCGCCTCGACCACGTTGTGCCCGTTGTCACGCGGCACCTTGAACTGGAAGCGCCGCTCAAGTGAATCGAGGAACGCCACCGGTGGACGCTCATTGATGCCCATGGTGCGGTCGCCCTGCACGTTACTGTGACCGCGCACCGGGCACAGGCCAGCGCCGGGTTTGCCGACGTTGCCGCGCAGCAACATCAGGTTGGCGATTTCCTGGATGGTCGGCACCGAATGGCGATGCTGAGTGATACCCATCGCCCAGCACATGATGACGTTCTTGCCTTTGGCGTACATGCGCGCCGCTTGCTCGATCTCCACCAGAGTCAGGCCGGACTGCGCGACGATCTGCTCCCACGGCGTGTCATCGACCACGCCCAGATACTCCAACACGTTGGTGCTGTGGGCATTGAGGAAGTCGTGATCGAACACCGCAGGTTCACCGGCCTTCTGCGCATCGCGTTCCCACTGCAAGAGGAACTTGGCCATGCCGCGCAGCACCGCCATGTCGCCGCCCAGTGCCGGACGGAAGTACGCGGTGTTGGTCGGTTTGTCGCCATTGGTGAGCATTTCCAGCGGGTGCTGTGGATGCTGGAAACGTTCCAGACCGCGCTCTTTCAGCGGGTTGATGCACACCACTTGTGCGCCACGCTTCACGGCTTCGCGCAACGGTTCGAGCATCCGTGGGTGGTTGGTGCCGGGGTTCTGGCCCCAGACGAAAATCGCATCGGCGTGTTCGAAGTCGTCGAAGGTGACCGTGCCTTTACCGACGCCAACGCTCTGCGCCAACGCCACACCGCTGGCCTCGTGGCACATGTTCGAGCAGTCCGGGAAATTGTTGGTGCCGTAGGCGCGCACGAACAGCTGATACAGGTACGCCGCTTCGTTGCTGGCACGGCCCGAGGTGTAGAACTCGGCTTGATCCGGACTCGACAGCGCTTGCAGGTGTTTGCCGATCATTGCAAAGGCATCGTCCCAGGCGATGGGTTTGTAGCGGTCGGTCTCGGCGTCGTAGACCATCGGCTCGGTCAGGCGGCCCTGGTATTCAAGCCAGTAGTCGCTCTGCTCCAGCAACGAGGTCACGCTGTGTTTGGCGAAGAACTTGCTGTCCACCCGACGCTTGGTCGCTTCCCAGTTCACCGCTTTGGCGCCGTTCTCGCAGAACTTGACCATGCCGCTTTCCGGCGAATCGCCCCAGGCGCAGCCCGGGCAGTCGAAACCGCCGTTCTGGTTGGTCTTGAGCATCATGCGCAGGTTTTTCAGCGCGTTGTCGCTGGTCAACCAGGCCTGGGCCACACTGATCAGGGCACCCCAGCCGCCAGCTGCACCTTTGTAAGGTTTGTAGCGCGGGACAGGTTTCTGGTCGGCTTGATGATGTTGGCTCACGCTTGATTCTCCATCGCTGGGCTGTAGACCCGCGGCGCATTCTTCTGCGGCAGGTGGATGAGATTGAGGTTGTGGCGACGGGCCCATTGCACGGCAAGGCCCGTTGGCGCGGACAGGCTGACCAGAGTCTGGATGCCGGCGCGTAAAACTTTCTGGATCAATTCGAGACTGCAACGGCTGGTGACAATCGCCAGGCCGCCTTCGGTGGAAATCTTCTGGCGGATCAGCCCGCCAATCAGTTTGTCGAGGGCGTTGTGCCGGCCGATGTCTTCACGGCCCAGCAGCAATTCACCGCTGGCGTTCATGAACACCGCTGCGTGTACCGCGCCGCAGTGCTGACCGAGCGGTTGGAACGCGCCGATGCGCTGGCGCAGGCCGTCGAGCCAGGCAGCGGGCGGCAACGGTGCGCCGGGCAACACTTTGAGGTCAGGCAAGGCCTGTTCCACCGCCTCGACGCCGCACAGCCCGCAACCGCTAGTGCCGGCCAGTTGTCGGCGCTGTTGCTTGAGGTTCCAGAACGCGCGGTTGGCGATGGTCACCTGCGCGTATTGCGCCGAGCCCGCGCCGGTCAGTTGCAGGTCATAAATGTCGCTGGCGTCTTCGATGATGCCGCTGCCAAGGCTGAAACCGACGATGAAGTCTTCCAGATCGGTCGGCGTCACCAGCATCACCGCCTGACTGATGCCGTTGTAGGCAATCGCCAACGCGACTTCCTCGGCAAGCGCGGTGCTGGCCGATTCCACGAGGGGCAGATCGCTGTAGCTGTAGGTCTGGCTGGCGGCGGGCGCGGGTGTTTCGATTGCAGGCGCCGCGCAAGTTGGGCGCTTGGCGTTCATGGCATCACCGACGGATTGATCAACGCTAAGACTAGGCGCGGCAACTTGTCGCGTCTAATCGGTACTGTCGATCTATTGATAGATGGCGTCGATCAAGCGGCTGCCGGGTCATTGGTCGGCCCGGAACCGGGTTGGTCTGGTGTGGTCTAGGCTTGGACGTCTGGAATCCCAATCAAGGAGTGTGCGCTATGAGTCTGTTGAGCTTTGTGAAAGAAGCCGGTGAAAAGCTGATCGACCTGCTGACCCCGGGTAATGCCAATGCCAGCGAGCAGTTGAAGGAACATATCAGCAAGGTCGGGTTGGGCAACCCGAATGTTCAGGCAACCGTGGACGGCGACAAGGTGACGGTCACCGGTGAAGTTGCAAGTCAGGAGGAGAAGGAAAAAATTCTGCTGGCGGTGGGTAACATCGAAGGCGTGGGCAGTGTTGATGATCAGATCACCGTGACCGGGCCGGTTGTGGCTGCCGCACGTTTTGTCGTGGTGAAAAAAGGCGACACCCTCAGTGCGATTTCCCTCGCGGTGTATGGCAACGCCAATCAGTACAACAAGATCTTTGAGGCCAACAAACCAATGCTCAAAGATGTAAACAAAATCTACCCGGGCCAGACCCTGCGTATCCCTGAGTAACTCACAACCCCTGTAGGAGCTGCCGAAGGCTGCGATCTTTTGATCTTGTTTTTTAAACAATCAAAGTCAAGAGATCGCAGCCTTCGGCAGCTCCTACAGGAAATCAGAGACCCCGCATCAAATCGCGGTAGTCTTCAACCGCCGCAAACTCAGCCGTGTCCTTCGGCCCCTTGCGGCTATCCGGCTCTTTCACCGCCAACAAATGCGTCACACCAAATTCCCGCGCACTACGCAGAATCGGCAACGTATCGTCGATGAACAGACTGCGTGCCGGATCAAAATCGATATCCGCCTGCAAGGCATCCCAGAACTGCGGACTCTCTTTGGGGAAACCGTAATCGTGCGAGCTGATCAGCCGTTCGAAATACGGCGCCAGTTCGATCCGCTCCAGTTTCAGTGAGAGCGAATCGCGGTGGGCGTTGGTGATCATGATCACCCGTTTGCCGGCTTTTTTGATCGCCTGCAGAAAGGTGTCGGCATCCGGGCGCAGCGCGATCAGGTGCGCGGTTTCCAGTTTCAGCTCGCGCACCGAAAGCTTCAGTTCGGCACTCCAGAAATCCAGGCAGTACCACTGCAGTTGCCCGGCATGGCGCTCGAACAGCGGCTGCAACTCCATGTCGGCCATGGCCCGGCTCACCCCGTGCAGTTCGGCGTAGCGTTGCGGCAGGTGTTCCAGCCAGAAATGGTTGTCGAAGTGCAGATCCAGCAGGGTACCGTCCATGTCCAGCAGGACGGTATCGATGTCAGACCACGGTAAAGAAGGCATGGCAACGTCTCGAGCGGTAGAAAGATATCCGACACAAACAATCGGGAAAGCCGCGTTATAGTAGCGCGTTCACGCCAAGGAGCTTTGCATGCGCCAGAAACCCACTGTACTCGCCCGCGAGATTGTCGCCACCAGTCGTCTGTTTTGCGTCGAAGAACTGAAGCTGCGTTTTTCCAATGGCGTGGAACGCACTTACGAGCGTCTGGTCGGCAAAGGCGCGGGTTATGGCGCGGTGATGATTGTGGCGATGCTCGACAGCGAACACGCGGTGCTGGTCGAGGAATACTGCGGCGGCACTGACGAGTACGAACTGTCCCTGCCCAAAGGCTTGATCGAGCCGGGTGAAGATGTGCTGGCAGCGGCCGAGCGCGAACTCAAGGAGGAGGCCGGTTTCGGCGCGCGCCAGCTGGAACATCTGACCGAGTTGTCGCTGTCGCCCGGTTACATGAGCCAGAAGATCCAGGTGGTGTTGGCCACCGATTTGTACGAGGAGCGTCTGGAGGGCGACGAGCCGGAGCCGATGCGCGTCGACAAGGTCAACCTGCGTGAACTGGCGGCGCTGGCGCAAAACCCGCAGTTTACCGAAGGCCGTGCCCTGGCGGCGCTGTATCTGGCGCGTGATCTGCTGACGCAGCGCGGGTTCTTTCAGTCATGAGTGAGATGTCGATGAAGTTTTCCCATCCGTTGATGGCGCCGGTGGTTGAGCTGGCATTGCAGGCTGGCGAGGCGATTCTGCCGTTCTGGCGCTCTGGCGTGGAGGTCACCGCCAAGTCCGATGATTCACCGGTGACCGCAGCGGACATGGCCGCGCACCATGTCATCGTCGCCGGGCTGACCGCGCTGGACTCCAGTATTCCGATTCTGTCCGAGGAAGACGCCAACATTCCGCAGAGCGTGCGCGCCGGGTGGCAGCGCTGGTGGCTGGTGGATCCGCTGGATGGCACCAAGGAGTTCATCAGCGGCAGTGAAGAATTTACCGTGAACATCGCCCTGATCGAAAACGGGCGGGTGGTGTTTGGCGTGGTGACGATGCCGACCAATGGCCGATTCTATGTCGGCGGAGCCGGTCTCGGCGCGTGGCGTGGGGACAACGGTGGTTCGCCGGTGGCGATTGAGGTGCGTGAGGTGCTCGCGCCCGGTGAAGCGTTCACCGTGGTGGCGAGCCGTCGGCACTCGAGTCCGGAGCAAGAGCGGCTGCTTGCCGGTCTGAGCGCCAGCCTGGGCGAGTTGCAACTGGCAAACATCGGCAGTTCGTTGAAGTTTTGTCTATTGGCTGAAGGGGCGGCGGATTGTTATCCGCGATTGGCGCCAACTTCGCAGTGGGACACCGCTGCGGCGCAGGGCGTGCTCGAAGGTGCTGGCGGCGAAGTGTTGGATCTGCAGGGCGAAGCGTTCTGTTATCCGGCGCGGGAATCGCTGCTCAATGAGTTCTTTCTGGCGTTGCCGGCGAAGGCGGCGTGGCGTTCAAGACTGTTGGAGCTGGCTCGCTCCTGAGTCCTGCACATCGCATTGTAGTGAGGGGATTTATCCCCGATGGGCCGCGTAGCGGCCCCACTCTACGTACGACATGAATTGCGACTGCTGCGCAGTCGATCGGGGATAAATCCCCTCGCCACAAATGATCGCTGCATCACGAAGACTCAGCGGTGCAGAACGTACTGGCCGCTGAACGTCACTGCATTCTGATCACTGCCGGCGTTGACGATTCGCGTATTGAGCGTCAACCGTGCGCGCCCATAACGCTGATACATCGCCAGAAACTTCTTCCAGACCGCCGCTTCCGGTGGCGGACAAATCGCTGTGGCATCACCGGTCACGGGCAGCGGATAACTGATCTGGCCTTCCTGAATCACGATGTGCCCGTCTTCGATGCCTTCTTCTTTCAGGCGCAGATGCAGCCAGCCCCAACCCGCCAGCACCGCGCCGCAGTAGAGACTGCCGCCGAACATGGTGCTTTTGTGATTGACGTTCGGCTCCAGCGGCAAGTGCAGGCTCAACTGCTGCTCGTGCCAGGCGAGGACCTTGAGGCCCATCTCGCGGGTCAGGGGAATGTCGTGATGCAGCACCGATTCCAGATAGTGACTGTCGCGGCTCATTCGGCTTCGTCTCCATGGGCGTTACTGTCGGCGAAATTCAAGCCGTGCTTGCGCAGTTTGTCGTGCAGGGTCTTGCGCGGAATACCCAGGGCTTCGGCGAGGCTGCGCACCGAACTGTGCGAGCGCGCCAGTTCGGCGGCAATCAACGACTTCTCGAAGTTCTCCACTTGCTCGCTCAGGCCGCCACTGATGACTTCCACGCTGGTGCCGCCGCTTTCGCTTCCACTGTTATCCAGCGCCAGTTCCAGACCGAGGGCGAAGCGCTCGGCAGCGTTCTGCAGTTCGCGCACATTGCCCGGCCAGGTGTGGCGCAACAGCAAGGCGCGTTGCGCCGGCTGCAGTTCATGCGGTGGCAAGCCATGTCGGGCGCTGGCTTCGTCGGCGTAATGCTGGAACAGCACCAGCGCATCTTCGCCGCGTTCGCGCAGTGGCGGAATGCGCAGCGGTGCAACGTTCAATCGATAGTACAAGTCGGCGCGAAAACGCCCTTGATCGGCAGCCTGACGCAGGTCTTCCTTGGTCGCGGCGATGACGCGGATGTCCAGCGGGATCAACTGATTGCCGCCCAGACGTTCGACCACGCGCTCTTGCAGCATGCGCAGCAGTTTTACCTGCACGTCCATGCTCATGCTTTCGATTTCATCGAGGAACAGCGTGCCGCCGTTGGCGAATTCGAACTTGCCGATCCGGCGTTTCTGCGCGCCGGTGAACGCGCCCGGCTCATGCCCGAACAGCTCGCTTTCGACCACCGATTCGGCCAGTGCTCCGGCGTTGATCGCCACGAACGGGCCGTTGCGCCGGCTCGACAAATCGTGCAGCGCACGGGCCACGACCTCTTTACCGGCGCCGGTTTCACCGAGGATCAGCACGTCGGCCTTGGTCGCCGCCAGCGCGCCGATCTGCTCGCGCAGGCGCAGCATCGGCGCCGAGTGGCCGACCAGTCGCGCGCTCAGTTCGTTGCGATCGCTCAGGGCCAGACGCAAGCTGCGGTTGTCCAGTACCAGCCGGCGCAGGGCCAAGGCGCGGCGCACGCTGTCGAGCAGCGCGTCGCTGGCGAACGGTTTTTCCAGAAAGTCATAGGCGCCGGCACGCATCGCCTGCACCGCCAACGGCACGTCGCCGTGGCCGGTGATCAGCAGCACCGGCAGCTCCGGATCCTGAGCGTGCAATTCGCTTAATAGCTCCAGGCCGTCCATGCCCGGCATGCGGATGTCGCTGACCACCACGCCGGGCCAGTCACGCTCCAGTTGCCCGGCCAGACCTTTGGCTTCGGACAGCGGAAGGATTTTCAGCCCGGCCAGGTCCAGGGTCTGGCCGAGGGCCTGACGCAGGTGCGGATCGTCGTCGATCAACACCACCTGAATGCGATTGTCGATGGTCATGCACTTCGATCCTCGGACGGTTGCAGGCTGACCCCGGGCGCACCGGCGCGCAGCCGCAGGGTGATCAAGGCGCCACCTTGCTTGTGGTTGGCGAACGACAGTTCACCGCCGAAGGCGCGCATCAGGGTTTCACAGATGGCCAGCCCCAGGCCAAGGCCCTGAGTGCGGGTCTTGGTGGTGTAGAAGGGCTCGCTGGCGCGGCCGAGGGCTTCCATGCAAAAGCCCGGGCCGTTGTCGCGAATGTACAGATTGACGCCCTCGGCCGTGGATTCGGCACTCAGCCACAGTTTGCGCGGCGGGCCTTTTTCGGTCAGCGCATCGAGGGCGTTGGCCAGCAGATTGCCGAGCACCTGACGCAAACGGGTTTCCCCGGCCTCGACCCACAGCGTGGCGGCGGGCAGGTCGCGGATCAGTTCGACTTCCATGCTGCGGCGCCGTTTGGCCAGCAATGCCAGCGCATCGTCCAGCGCCGGTTGCAGGGCCACGCTTTCCGGGGCATGGCGGTCGCGGCGGGCGAAGGCACGCAGGTGGGCGATGATCGAGGCCATGCGCCCGGTCAGCTCGCTGATCAGTTTGAGGTTGCCGCGAGCATCGTCGGTGCGTTGATGATCGAGCAGCACCTCGGCGTTTTCCGCGTAACTGCGAATCGCCGCCAGCGGCTGATTAAGTTCGTGGCTGATACTTGCCGACATGGTGCCCAGCGCCGAGAGTTTGCCAGCCTGCACCAGATCGTCCTGGGCGCGCACCAGTTCCTGCTGGGCCTGTTCGCGCTCCAGCACTTCCTGCTTGAGTCGGCGGTTGAGGCCTTCCAGATCGCTGGTCCGCTCGGCCACCCGACCTTCCAGTTCACGACGGGCCTTGGCTTCAAAGGCGATGCGTTCCAGATAATGCCGACGGCGCTGCATCATCAGCCCCAGCAACAGCATCACCACCAACAGCGTGGCGCCGCCGATTGCGACCACGGTGCGCACCGGACGATCGATCAGCGTGCGCGGGGCAAGAATACTGACGCTCCAGCCGGTTTCGGCGATATCGACGGTTTGGGTCAGCCAGGCGCTGTCGCTGAGGTTCAGCGGACGTGGCTCGCGGGTCGGATAAGGCAGGATGGCGGTGATTGCCGAGCGCTCGGTGTCGCTCAAGATACGGGTCGAGCGAAAGCGCCACTCCGGGCGCGAGGTGAGAATCACCACGCCGTTGTGGTCGGTCACCAACAGTTGTTCCGGGGTTTTGCCCCACAGGCTTTCGGTGTGATCGAGGTCGACTTTGATCACCAGCACGCCGATGATTTTTTCGCCGTTGCGCACCGCCGCGGCGAAGAAATAACCGCGTTTGGCCGACGTGGTGCCGAGGCCGAAAAAGCGTCCGAGACGCCCAGCCATGGCTTCGCTGAAATACGGACGGAAAGCGAAATTGCGCCCGACAAAGCTGTCATGTTTGTCCCAGTTCGACGCCGCCAGGGTCTGGCCGCTGGTGTCCATCAGGTACATGACTTCGGCGCCAGTTTGTGCGGCAATGTTTTTCAGCAGGCGGTTGGCATTGCCCTGGGTGACGCCGTCGTCCGGCGCCCCGAGCACGGCGCGCAGGGCCGGCAGGTCGCCGAGAATCTGCGGCAACACTTCATAACGGTGCAGGGTGCCCAGCAGGTTGGCGACGTAGAGGTCGAGGGTCTGGCGGTTTTGTCCGGCCAGTTCACTGCGGTAATAGCGCTCGGCCAGATGCTCAAGCGGCCATAGCAGCGGCGCCAGACACAGGGCCAGCAGGGCAAGGCTGCGCCAGCGGGGTCTGCGGGGAAGGGTAGGTTTCATGAGCCGGATGCGCCTGAGTGAACAGGCGCATTATGCCTAGGCTCAGGCGAAGACGTCAGCGTCCTTGAGCAGCGCGCCGACCTGATCCTTGGCCGACAGCTTCGGCGCTTCGTCCAGTTGCCAGTCGATGCCCAGAGCCGGGTCGTCCCAGCGAATGCTGCGTTCGGACGATGGATCGTAGTAGTTGGTAGTCTTGTAGAGGAATTCGGCGAACTCGCTCAGCACCACGAAACCATGGGCAAAGCCTTCCGGAACCCACAGTTGACGGTGGTTCTCGGCCGACAGGCGTACAGCAACCCACTTGCCGAAGTGCGGCGAGCTGCGACGGATGTCCACGGCTACATCGAGCACTTCGCCGGCGGTCACCCGAACCAGTTTGCCCTGGGTATTTTGCAGCTGGTAATGCAGGCCGCGCAGCACGCCTTTCTGCGAGCGCGAATGGTTGTCCTGAACGAATTGAGTGTCCAGACCGGTTGCATCCTGGAACGCCTTGGCATTGAAACTCTCGTAGAAGAAGCCGCGCTCGTCACCAAATACCTTGGGTTCGATGATCAGAACACCGGGCAGATCGGTGGTGATTACATTCATGAGGTTTTTCCAGATAGGGGTGAATGGCCGACATTCTTGCGCAAAGTGCCGGCGGATGCGAGCGCTTGAATATCTCCGGTCGGGGGTTGCGCATCCACTGCAGCAATGGCGATATAGGCACCTGATAAAATCTCAGGGGTCGTCCCATGCCGCTCGCCACGTTGATTCATCGCGCCAGTTTGCCCAGCCCGCAGGTTTCTGAAGCGCAGGCCCGGCAGTGGTTGGCCGAGCATTACGGGCTCAGCGGCACGCTACAGGCGCTGGGCAGTCAGCAGGACCTGAATTATCGGGTCGACAGTGAGCGTGGGCGCTTTGTCCTGAAAATCTGCCGCGGCGATTATGCACTTGTGGAGTTGCAGGCTCAGCATGCAGGCCTCAAGTACCTTGCCGAGCACTCGTCGGTGCACGTGCCCAAAGTGATCCCGGCCAGTAACGGCGAGGATCTGTTGTCGCTGGAAGCCGACGGCGAGCCGGTGCACGTGCGGTTGCTGGATTACATCGAAGGCCAGCCGCTGACCCATCTTGAGCATTTGGGCCATGACGTGGTGGCCGGATTCGGTCGGTTGTGTGGCGAGATGGACCTGGCCCTGGCCGGCTTCGATCACCCGGGCCTTCAGCGCACGCTGCAATGGGACGCCCGCCACGCCAGTGCGCTGATCAGCCATCTGCTGCCGGTGATTCAGGATGAGCGCCAGCGCGCCTTGATCGCGCAAGCCGCCGAACAGGCCGAACGTCGCTTGCAGCCGTTGCAGGACAAGCTGCCGGTGCAGGCGATCCACATGGACATCACCGACGATAACGCTGTCTGGCGACGCGATGCCAAGCGTCATTGGCAATTGCAGGGCGTGATCGACTTCGGTGATCTGGTGCGCACCTGGCGTATCACCGATCTGTCGGTGACGTGCGCGGCGCTGCTGCACCATGCCGGCGGTGATCCGTTTGTGATTCTGCCGGCGGTGCAGGCCTATCACGCGGTCAATCCGCTGCAACATGAAGAGCTGTTGGCGTTGTGGCCGTTGATCGTGGCGCGGGCGGCGGTGCTGGTGCTCAGTGGCGAGCAGCAGGTCAGCATCGATCCGGGCAACACTTACAGCCGTGACAACCTTGGTCACGAATGGGAAATTTTCCACGTGGCGACTTCGGTGCCGCTGGCATTGATGGAAGCGGCGATCCTCACGTCTGTCGGCCAGTCTCTTCCAGCCATCGGCAGTGAAGGCTTCGCACCGCTGCTGCCGGAGTTGGTCGGGCGGGAATTTGCGCTGATCGACCTTGGTGTCCTGAGTCCGCATTTCGAGGCAGGCAACTGGGAGCAGGAGGGTATCGATCAACGACTGCTGACTGAAGCCGCGGCCGCGCATGGCCTGGCGGCCAGTCGTTACGGGCAATATCGCTTGTCGCAGACGCGAGTGGACACAGCAGTGGAACCGGAGACGTTCCCGCTGCACGTTGAGTTGCGCGTGCCGCAGGGCTCGGCGGTGGAAGCGCCGTTTGCCGGTGTGCTGCATCACGCGGCGGATGGTGTGTTGCAACTCGACGGACCACAGCTCAGCGTGCGCCTATGGGGCGTGAACGCCTCGCTGCACAGCGGCGCGGCGCTGGTCAAAGGTCAGGTGCTGGGTTCGGTCGACGGTCCGTTGAAGGTGCAGTTGAGCCGCGTTGCATCGCTGGATGTGCCATTGTTCTGCAGTCCTGCGCGCGCTGCAGCGTGGCAGGCCCTGTGTCCATCGCCAGCCACTTTGCTGGGTCTGGCCTGCGATGCCGAACCTGAGCTGGATGCGAAAACCTTGCTCGAACGACGCGATGCCAGTTTCGCCCGCACGCAAAAACATTATTACGTCGACCCGCCGCGCATCGAGCGTGGCTGGCGCAATCACCTGATCGACATGCAGGGCCGTTCCTACCTCGACATGCTCAACAACGTCGCGGTGCTCGGCCATGGTCATCCGCGCATGGCTCAGGTGGCGGCGCGACAGTGGTCGCTGCTCAACACCAACTCGCGCTTCAACTATGCAGCCGTGGCGCAGTTCTCCGAACGCTTGCTGAAGCTGGCGCCGGAAGGCATGGATCGGGTGTTTCTGGTCAACAGTGGCAGCGAGGCCAACGACCTGGCGATCCGTCTGGCATGGGCCTACAGCGGCGGGCGCGACATGCTCAGTGTGCTCGAGGCCTATCACGGCTGGACGGTCGGCGCCGATGCGGTGTCGACGTCGGTTGCCGATAACCCTCGTGCTCTGGAAAGTCGTCCGGACTGGGTGCATCCAGTCACCGCGCCGAACATCTATCGCGGTGAGTTCCGTGGCCTCGATTCTGCGCCGGATTATGTACGCAGCGTCGAAGCGCAACTGGCGCATATCGCCGCGCAGGATCGCCAATTGGCCGGTTTCATCTGTGAACCGGTGTACGGCAACGCCGGCGGGATTTCCCTACCGCCCGGTTATCTGAAGCAGGTTTACGCATTGGTGCGGGCCCAGGGCGGGGTGTGCATCGCCGACGAAGTCCAGGTCGGTTACGGGCGCATGGGTCACTTTTTCTGGGGCTTCGAAGAGCAGGGCGTGGTGCCGGACATCATCACCATGGCCAAGGGCATGGGCAACGGCCAGCCGCTCGGCGCCGTTATTACGCGTCGGGAAATCGCCGAGGCGCTGGAAGCTGAAGGCTATTTCTTCTCGTCGGCCGGCGGCAGTCCGGTGAGCTGCCAGGTCGGTATGGCGGTGCTGGATGTGATGGAAGAAGAAAAGCTCTGGGAAAACGCCCAGGTGGTTGGCGGGCATTTCAAGACGCGGCTGGAGGCGTTGATCGATAAACACCCGCTGGTGGGCGCGGTGCATGGTTCCGGGTTCTATCTGGGGGTAGAGCTGATCCGCAACCGCGAGACGCTGGAGCCGGCCACCGAGGAGACCACGTTGTTGTGCGATCGCCTGCGCGAGCTGGGAATCTTCATGCAACCGACCGGGGATGACCTGAACATTCTCAAGATCAAACCGCCGATGGTCACCTCGCGGCGCAGCGTGGACTTCTTTGTCGACATGCTGGATCGGGTACTCGAAGAAGGTCTGTAAACGCTGCTTTTGTGGGAGCGGGCTTGCTCGCGAATACGGTTCTTCATTCAAAGTTGATATCGACGGATGTGCCGCCTTCGCGAGCAAGCCCGCTCCCACATGGGTTCAGTGCTAATTCGATTTGTATCGGTATTTAACTGTTTTTTTTAGACGAGCGTCATTTTAAAGCATTTAAAATACGATATTTATCGGTTATAAAGTCGCCATCGCTTTGCAAACCTTCGACGGTTCCCAGGAGTCCTGATCCGATGACCACTTTGAAAAGTACCCCGCGTGACGATGGCTTCTACATGCCGGCCGAGTGGGCGCCGCAGACCCAGACCTGGATGATCTGGCCCGAGCGTCCGGACAACTGGCGCCTGGGTGGCAAGCCGGCGCAGGCCGCGCATGTTGCAGTGGCCAAGGCCATCGCCCGTTTTGAACCGGTGACGGTTGCCGTGTCGGCCGGTCAGTACGAGAACGCTCGCGCACGCCTCGACGTGCCGAATATCCGCGTGGTCGAGATGTCCAGCGATGATGCCTGGGTACGTGACACCGGCCCGACATTCGTCATCAACAACAGCGGCGAAGTGCGCGGTGTGAACTGGGACTTCAACTCTTGGGGTGGTTTTGAAGGCGGTCTGTATTCGCCGTGGAACCGTGATTCGCAGGTCGGTGGCAAGATTCTCGAAATCGAGCGCAGCCCGCGTTATCGCACCGAAGGTTTCGTGCTGGAAGGCGGCTCGATTCACGTCGACGGCGAAGGCACGCTGATCACTACCGAAGAGTGCCTGCTCAATCACAACCGCAACCCGCACCTGGGCCGCGAAGAGATCGAAGCGGTGCTGCGCGACAATCTGTCTGTGGATAAGATCATCTGGCTGCCGGATGGTCTGTTCAACGACGAAACCGACGGTCATGTGGATAACTTCTGCTGCTACGTGCGCCCGGGCGAAGTGCTGCTGGCGTGGACCGACGATCCGCAGGATCCGAACTACCCGCGCTGCCAGGCGGCGATGAACGTGCTGCAAAGCAGCACCGACGCCAAGGGGCGCCCGTTCACGGTGCACAAGATGCCGATTCCGGGGCCGCTGTACGCGACCGAAGAGGAGTGCGCCGGTGTCGATCCGGTCGACGGTACGCAGGAGCGCAACCCTTCCGTGCGCCTGGCCGGTTCCTACGTGAACTTCCTGATCGTCAACGGCGGCATCATCGCGCCGAGCTTCGATGATCCGATGGACGCGCCTGCGCGGGAAATCCTGCAGAAGCTGTTCCCGCAACACGAAGTGGTGATGGTGCCGGGCCGTGAACTGTTACTGGGCGGCGGCAATATCCACTGCCTTACCCAACAACAGCCAGCCCCGCACAAAGAGTGAGTTGAGACGTAACAGCTTGAGTTGATTCATAAATCGGCCAGGCAAAGATTAGCTTGCTACACATTCAAACAAGCCCGCGGCCCTGTTGGACCGCGGGCTTGTTTGTATCCGCCTGTCGACAAATCGGAAACCTTGGCATAGCTCTTGTATCGGACAAAGTGCACTAGGGAGAGGGGGGAACTTCAACAGTTCTGTCATATACCTTGGATAACTTAGCCGCTCACGAACGGGGAGAGAGCGCTGAAATGAACGCCGAAGTGAACGTAGTCAGCGAGCGGACTTTGCATCCCATGGCCGTCAACGGCGAATCGCTCCAGATTGTCGCGCACTTTTTGAAGTCCAATGGAACGCGTCAGATCAGGGAACCTGATCCGCGCCGGATGATGATCGAGCGCTACCCCGCTGGCCTGTTCAGCGAGGCCGAACTGGAAGCGTTATGGGCTGTGATGGAAGGATAAGAAAAACAACAGGGATTGGTAAAAGCGCTGCCGGGATGGCGGCGCTTTTTTATGCACGATGGAAACCATTGCGAACATTGAACCTGTGGAGGGGGCTTGCTCCCGAATGCAATCAGTCAGTGACGATGGTGTTGCCTGACACGACGCCTTCGGGAGCAAGCCCCCTCCCACAGGGTTTGTGTGCATTCAGAAACTGTAAGTACCGGTCATCACCACACTGCGCGGTGCGCCTGGCTGGATCTGATATTGGCTGGTGGCCGAAGCGTAATACTCGCGGTCGGTGATGTTGTTCAGTGCCGCGCGCAAGTCCCAGTCCTTGAAACGATAGCCGACCAGCGCATCCCAGCGGCCGTAACCCGGCAGCACGGTGGTGTTGGCGTTGTCGGCATAACGCTGGCCGACCAGGGTCAGACCGGTTTCGCCGTACCAGCCCATCTCCGGTTTCCAGGTCAGAAACAGGCTGCCGTTGTGTTTGGCCACGTTGTTGACGCGTTTACCTTCCAGGCCGTTGTTATCCTTTTCGATGGTGGTGTCCTGCACGCCGACGCCACCGCGCATGTACCAGTTGCCGACCAATTTGCCGGTGGCGGTCAGCTCCACACCCCGTGAGCGCTGAAGACCGGTCATGACGGTCAGGGTCGGATCGTTCGGATCGCTGGTGCGGCGGTTGTAGAGTTCCAGGTCGTAGACCGCCAGCGTGGTGCTCAAGCGATCATCCAGCCAGTCGCTTTTCACGCCGATTTCTTTCTGTTTGGTCAGCTCCGGACTCAAGTCGTTGCTATTACCGGCAGCCCCCGGGGTGATGCCGATCAGGCCGCCGCCAACGGGCGAGAAGGTCTTCGACCACGAGGCGTAGAACGAATGATTCTGCAGTGGCGTCCAGACAATCCCGAAGCGCGGGCTGGTGCTGTGGCTGTCACGATCCTCAGTGAGGTTCTTGAGCTGGTTGGTCGACTCGATATCGAACGTGTCGTAGCGCAAGCCGGCCAGCAGTTGCCATTGATCGTTCAGACGCAACTGATCCTGCACGTACACCGCGCGGCTTTCGACTTCGGTGTGGCTGTCGCTGAACACCTGCATGCTGCCGGTGTGACGGAGCTCGCGGTTGGGGTTGAACAGGTCAAGTGATGGCACCGGTTGTGCGCCTGGGGTCTTGCCAGTCGCGGCGTTGTACAACTTCGGATCACGGCGCTGGCTGCCGATCTCGACGCCGGTCAGCAGGCGATGCTCAAGACCAAAGGTATCGAAACCGCCTTCCAGCTCAAGGTTGTTGTAGACGTTGCGGGTGGTCAGATCCTGCTGCCAGTGCTGGCGCGCGACCTTGTTGGTTTTCGGATCGAAGCTGGTCAGGTAGGTGTTGTCGAAATCGCTGTCGAGCTTGAACACGCCGAGGGTCTGGCGCAGCTGCCAGTTGTCGTTGATCTCGTAGGTGAGTTTCGAGCGCAGGGACTGCGCCTTGTCGTCGATGAAATCGTGATCGTTGCCGTAGGTGGTGTCGCGACCGACATCCGCCGGGCGGCCATTCACACCGGGAATGCCGCGATCCGGTGTGCGGTTGTAGCGGCTGTATTCGTATTGCACCAGCCAGTTCAAGTCTGGGGTCAGTTGCCAGCTCATCGACGGCGCGAACAGCTGGCGGTTGCCGCTGACGCCGTCGCGGAAGCTGTTTTCATCCATGTTGCCCATGTTCAGGCGCAGGCTGAGGTTTTCGCTGGGGTCGGTGCTGAGGTCGGCGTACAGGCTGCGCAGGTCGTCGCTGCCGCCTTGGGCTTCGATGGTCGAACGACGGCCGAACTCGGGCAGCTTGCTCACGCGGTTGACGATCCCGCCCTGGCTGCCACGGCCGTAAAGTACCGCCGCCGGACCTTTGAGCACTTCGACCCGCTCGATGTTGTGCAGGTCGCGCTTGTACTGGCTGTCGTCGCGAATGCCGTCCAGATAGAAGTCGTTGCTGGCGTCGAAGCCGCGGATACGCAGACTGTCGAAGCGCGTGTCGGCGCTGCTGCTGACGTTGGGAATCCCGCTCAGGGCGTCACCGATGTCATTGGTGCCGTAGTCGGCGACGTTCGTGGTCTTGATCGAGTCGATGGCCTGCGGCACGTAACGCACCGGGGTGGAGGTGCGAGTCGCGGTGTTGCTGATCTTGACGCGCGGGTCCTCGGCTTGTTCTTCGGCGCTGATCGCGGTGGCGGGCAGTTCGGTGGCGGAGTAAGCAAAACCGCTGGACAGAAAGGCAGACAATCCAAGGGTGACAGGCGTGAGGCGGAACGGGGCAGGCATGGAAAAGCGCATCCGAAAGGGTAAGGAAATTCAAACGCGCGAATGGTAATGCTTTGCATTTGCTTCCGTAATTTATTCCTGAGAAGTTCCCCTGTCAGATTGTTTCAATTTATGTCGATTTCGATACATCCTGACCGGTCGATCCATTCGACCGATTCTCGAAACAGTCTGAGAGCCATTCCGGCGTTTTTCCCCAACACGCGTAGGAATAGTCTGCCGGCATCGAATTTTTCTACTTTGCTGCCGGAGTTCTCCCATGATCCTTCATTACATCTACGACCCATTGTGCGGCTGGTGCTATGGCGCCAAACCGCTGGTGCAAGCGGCGCAGCAAGTACTGCCGGTCGTCGCCCATGCGGGCGGAATGATGAGCGGCGCGAATCGCCAGCGCGTTTCGCCGCAACTGCGTGATTACGTCATGCCCCACGACCGGCGCATTGCCGAATACACCGGACAACCCTTTGGCGAAGCGTATTTCGAAGGTCTGCTGCGTGATCAATCGGCGGTTTTCGATTCGACGCCGCCGATTGCGGCGGTGATGGCGGCAGAGTCCATCGACGGTCGCGGTTTGCAGATGCTCGGACGTTTGCAGACGGCGCATTACGTGGAAGGACGGCGGATTGCCGATGAATCCGTACTTTTCGAACTCGCCCGGGAGTTTGGCTACACCGAGGACACCTTTGCGGCTGCGTTTAAATCCGTTGATACGACAGCGCATGTAAAAGCCAGCCGAGAACTCTTGGCACAACTGGGCGGCCAGGGATTTCCGACATTGGCGCTGGAGCGGGACGGGCAATTCACCTTGATCGACATCAGCCCATGGCTTGGCAATCCTCAGGCTTTCGCCGACTGGTTGGGGCAAGCGGTGGTCGCGGTTGAGCCGGGGCAATCCGCCGCGCAATGCGGTCTCGACGGTTGCGCGTAATCGCACTGGATTCACTGGTTGAGCGCATTTCCGAGCAATGCGCTATCGCAAAATTTACGATTCTTAGACGATTTTTACCTATTTAAAGACGATTCTTGAAATTGACACATTATTGAGGGCGCGGCTACGATTCGGCCCAACGCCTGTGGCCAACCGCCATGACTCAAAAATAATAAAAGGGCCCGACACGGTTTTGCCGTGGGCGGGTCTTTTTGTTTCGGGGTGAAAAAAGAGTGCAATAGCGCCGTTTCAGCCGTTCGACACAGCGCGTTTCAACCCGTAATAAGGAAAACAAAATGTTGAACAAGCGAATCAGTCTGATCGCACTGGGGATGTTGAGTGCCACTTCGGCAATGGCTGACGGCCAAGCCGAATCCAAGGGTTTTGTTGAAGACAGCAGCCTGAAAGTGCTGCTGCGCAATGCCTACATCAATCGTGATTACAAAGACGGCAACCCGGACAAAGCCGAGTGGGGCCAGGCGGCCATCGGTACGTTCTCTTCCGGCTTCACCCAAGGCACCGTTGGTGTGGGTGTCGATGCTTTCGGTCTTTACGCACTGCGTCTGGATGGCGGCAAGGGCCGCAGCGGCGCCGGTGGTATCGACTTCTTCAAACAGGGTGACAGCGGCAATGCGGCTGACGACCTGTCCAAGGGTGGCGCTGCGGTCAAATTCCGCGTGTCCAACACCGTGCTGACGTACGGCGACCAGATGCCGGCCCTGCCGGTGCTGAACTACGACAACTCGCGTCTGCTGCCGGAAAGCTACACCGGTACCTTGATCACCTCCAAAGAGATCAAAGGCCTGCAACTGGACGCCGGTCGTTTCACTGCCGAATCGCGTAAAAGCGCTGAAGGCCGTGACAGCGGTGGTCTGAAGTCGATCAACGTATTGGGCGGTAGCTACCAGTTCACCGAACAGTTCAAGGCGGCGTTGTACGCTTCCGACGTTGAAGACGTCATGAAGAAGCAGTACGTGAACGCCAACTACGTGTTCCCGATCGACAAGGATCAGTCCCTGACCTTGGACTTCAACGGCTATCGCACCAAGCTCGACAAGTCTTATGCCGACATCAAGAACACCGGCGGCCAGGACAACAAGATCTGGAGCCTGGCGGCCACATTCGCCACCGGCCCGCACTCGTTCACCGTGGCGCACCAGCGCAGTACCGGTGACAGCAACCTGGGTTATCCGTACGGCGGTTATCAGAACGATGGTCGTCGTCAGGGCGACGGTGGCAACACCATTTACCTGGCCAACTCGTACTGGTCGGACTTCAACGCTGAAGACGAGCGCAGCTGGCAACTGGGCTACGGCCTGGACTTCGGTGCCTTTGGCGTACCTGGCCTGAGCTACAACTTTGCTTACGTGCGTGGCGACAACATCACCACCGACACCAGCAGTGGTGGCACCGAGCGTGAGATCTTCAACCAGGTCAAATACGTCGTGCAAAGCGGTCCGGCGAAAGACCTTAGCGTGAAACTGCGCAGCTCGATTCTGCGCGTGTCGCAGAAATCCGCCGACTACAACAGCAGCGGCAACGAAGTGCGTGTGTTCGTGGACTACCCGATCAACATCTTCTGATGAACGATCCGGTGTAAGAAACATGAGAAAACCCCGACTGGCTCGGGGTTTTTTTTCGACGTCTTTTTCGCAAAAACCGTAAAAAACCCGTGTTTTTGTCACGTAAAAGTTGTTTTGAAGCGTCTTCAAGTACCGTTTCAAGCAGGGCTTTAAATGCCTGAAATTCTTTCTCATGGACGCAAATTCTCCACCTAATAGATTAGGCCGCTCAACGCAGCGGAGAATTTGGTAATGATCGTTTTGAACAGAGAAGTGGGCGAATCGCTACGGCGCGACAAATATGTCAACGTCCAGGGTGGTGACTTCAATCTCTACGGTCATTTTGCCGACTTCGTCAGACTGACCAAAAGTTGGGAAAACATGGAGCCAGACAGTTACTACGGTCAGGCCGAAGCCGGCATGCGTTACCGTCGTTACAGCGACTTTGAGTACAACCCGAAAACACGTGAATTGAAGCAACTCGAGCATCGCGCGTACGTGCAGTCGAAAGAGAACAACGCCTACGTGGGCGGTGTTGTGCGGCACTTTCAGGACTTCTCTGATGAAGTGATCACTTCGCCGGTAATGCGCAGCCTGATCGACACCGATTTTGAAGTGTACAAAAGCGTGTTGCCGGAAGAATTGCACGATGAGATTTGGCAGTGCCAGATTCACCAGATCCGCATCGAGATCAAACCCGGCAAGCAACTGGAAATCACCCCGGAAGGGATTCACTGCGACGGCTATCCGTTCAGTGGTGTGCACTTCTGGGGGCGCAACAACGTCGAGGGCGCGGAAAGCCGTTTGTACGATGTTCACGAGCATCAACTGGCGTCGACCACCTACAAGGAAATCCTCGACACCACGTACTTCCTTGACCGCGACATGCGCCACTACGTGACTCCGGCGCGCAACACCCACACGCATGCCATGGCTTACCGGCAGATTCTGGCGATTTCCTTCTCGCGGCCCGGGACCGCTTTCGACATTGTTCGCTAATCAGATCACCCCAATCGATGGCGTCGAGTGCTCGACGCCGGTGGTGCTGCGACGCGCCACCGCCAAGGACGCGCAGCGCATGGAGCGCTTCTTCCGGCAGTTCGACGAAGTGTCGTTCTGCGAATGGCAGGACGCCAAATGCCTGCGCGGTGTATTGATCCAGAAGACCACCACGGCCTATCTGG
The DNA here is from genome assembly GCF_949767635.1 of Pseudomonas sp. IT-93MI4. Lineage (NCBI taxonomy): Bacteria > Pseudomonadati > Pseudomonadota > Gammaproteobacteria > Pseudomonadales > Pseudomonadaceae > Pseudomonas > Pseudomonas sp. IT-93MI4. The sequence continues at coordinate 462,519 of NZ_CATKPP010000044.1, read as the reverse complement.
CCTTCGACGTCGAAGGCGAAATCGTCGGTGCGGTGCTCGGCGGCATGCTCGGTAGTCGCGGCACCATCAACCACTTGGCGGTCAGCCCACGCTATCGCAGTCAGGGCGTCGGCCAGCGGTTGGTGGAAGCGGCGTCATCCGACATGAAACGGGTCGGTGTATTACGGATGTTTCTGTTCGTCGACGATGCTAACCTCGCGGGCAAGCGATTCTGGACTGCCCAGGGTTTTTGCGAACCCCACGGCGAGCGGACATTTGAGAGGGATCTATGAATGAAACGTCCGGCAGTGCGCCGCTGATGGCTGCTCATCAGCCATCGCGCACGTTTGCCGAAGCCAGCCCGGTGGTGGCCGGTTACTTCACGGTGTCGTTCGTGTTCGGGCTGATGGCGGTCAACGCCGGGCTGCCGATGTGGCTGCCGGTGGCGATGTGCTTGTTCGTCTACGCCGGCGCTTCGCAATTCGCCGCACTGGCGCTGATCTCCAGCGGCGCTTCGCTGACCACCATCGTGCTGACCACCTTCCTGATCAATGCGCGGCACATGCTGATGTCGGTGTACATGGCCAAGGCTCTGCGCGCACTGGGGCTCAGCCGCATGGAGCGCTGGGCTTACGCCGGTGGCCTGACCGACGAGTCCTTCGCGTTCCACAGCGTCAAACTCGGCACCGGTGCGCCGGTCAATATTCGTTACCTGATCGGCTTCAACCTGTTCTGCCACACCTCTTGGGTGCTGGGCGGATTGTTGGGCGCTGTCTGCGCGCAATATGCATCGCACCTGATCAAATATCAGCTCGACTACGCACTGACCGCGATGATGCTCTACGTGCTGGTGTCGCTGTGCAACACCCGCAACAAACTCATCGCCGCCGCGGCTGCCGTCGCCTGCATGGGCGCGCTGAGCCTGGTCGGCACTTCGCCGTTCAACGTTTTCATCGCCACGTTTGTGGGCTGCGGAGTGGGTGTATGCCTGACCAAACGTTCCTGATCCTGGTGGTCGCGCTGATGATGGCCGTGACCTTCCTGCCACGCGCGCTGCCGCTGCAAGTCAACACCGAGCACTGGCCGCCGTTCGTTGCGCGGGCGCTGGAATACCTGCCGGTGGCGATCGTCGCTGCGATCAGCCTGACACCCTTGTTGATCAAGGATCAGCACTTACAGCTCGATCGCCCGGAATTTTATGCAGCCATTCCGACGTTGTTATGTGCGTATTTCAGCAAAAACCTCTTTCTCAGTGTGGCGGTTGGGACGGCTGCGTACATTGCGCTCGGCTCGTTCATATAGCGGCAGATCGACCACGTCATTCAGGGCCTGCCCCGACAGGTTCGGGTTGTTCACCGCCAGACGCACTTCGAGGAAATCCTCGAATCCGGGGAAAATCGTCAGGCCGTTCTTTTGCGCGGCCTCACGAGAAACCATGCCCACCGCGTCCATCTGCGTGATCAGCGACAGGGTCAGGGTCTCGCTGCAGGAATAGACCATGCGTTGACCGTTCTCGTGATTGCCCAGTCCGGCGTCGAGAAAACGCAGGAAACTGTGGGAATACGGACAATCTTCCGCAGGACGCACCTGAAACTTGTTGCCCAGCAATGTCAGTGGATCGTTTTCCTGCCCGCAATGCGCACCGACCACCTGCACCTGCACATCCGGCAAAACAATGCTCGGCAAACCCGGCCGCTGCGGGCCGATCAGCACCGCAAGATCAAAGTCTTCATTCTTCAGCTTGCTGAGGTTCTCCATCGACTCGGCGTAGCTGAATTCCATCTGGTAATCGGGAAACACCTCGATCAGGCGTCCGATCATTCGCCGGTTGAAGTCAGACGACAACGTGTTGTTCAACGCAACCTTCAATGTGCGCTGGCCCGGCACCTTGAGCGCCTCGACCTTTTCTTCCATCTGTCGCGTGGCAATCAGCACTTTGTCCATGTAGGGCGTCAGCTCCGTGCCTTGCGGCGTCAGCGTCAGCCCTTTGTTGGAACGTCGAAACAAGCGGAAACCGAACTGCTCTTCGACCTTGTTCAACTGCGCGGCCAGGGCCTGCACAGTCAGGCACGAATGCTCGGCTGCGGCCGACAACGAGCCGGTCTGCACGATGCGCATGAGGTTGCGTAAGGTTCTGCTATCCATGGGTAATGCCCTCTGAAGTGGGCTGGGTATTGTTGTTTACGAGACTGCCGATCCGGCGTCATATGCCGGCTATATTCCAGCACCTGAGCATAGTTGTCGCGGGTTTAGTAGCGAATTGATGTCCCCGCCGATGGCTGGAAGCTGACACAGGATCGGGATTTTTGATGACGTGGGGGTGATTGGGGTCAAGAAAAGTGCGTGGTTTTGGTGCGCAGGGCGGGTTTTTCGAGGAGAAAGGCTTATGGCTCCTGTAATTTCCCCGGCGACATATGCGGATATTTTTCAGCTATGAGCGCGAGTGCCCTTAGCATCAGGGAGGCTTTCCAATTTCTTCGCCACCGGGTTGTTGCGACTCTGGAGCTGCCATTTACGGGGCGCTGAAGAGCGTCCGCATGTGAATGCACATAGGGAAAGTTCGCCAGCACTCCGACCAGGCAAGCGAAATGCTCAAGTAAAACAGGCAAAAAAAACCGACATTGTTGTCGGCTTTTTGCTCCCTTGAACGGGGGAAGAGGTCTCACCCGAGCGCTGATTTTCAGGTCATCAACGGGGTTCCTAACGCCGACTATCGCCACCTGATGGCAGTCGGTTTCGCGCTCTTGAGGCAGATCCTCTGCCACGGGACATTAACGTGTCAACTTGGGATTCTCAGGCGTTTATTCGTATATGAATATTTTCATAGGAAATATTCATTTTTGTACTACGCTCAGTTGCGCGACAGTTAAAAAGGACGACCATGCCTACCTCATCCCCAGCCCTCACCCCGCGTGAACAACTCGACGTCCCCGAGGCCGGGCGCGTCGCGCTGAAGTTTTTCTTCAATCTCATGGAGCGCTGGGGTTGCAACGCCGAACAGCAGCGCACTTTGCTGGGCGGCGTCGGCAACACCACGTTCTACAAGTACAAACACCTGCCGCCGAACATTCGCCTGCCACACGACACGCTGGAGCGAATCTCGTATCTGATGGGTATTCACAAGGCCTTGAGCATCATCTTCAGCAACAGCCGCGAGCGCGCTTATACGTGGGTCAGCAGCCCCAACACGGCTGCGCCATTCAATGGCCGGACCGCGCTGGATTACATGCTGGCGGGGAGGGTGGTCGATATCGCCGACGTGCGCCGCTACCTCGATGGGGTGCGCGGTTGAAGGCCCCGCCGCTGGCTGAGCCGCAATGGCCGAAGGCCTACCGGATCGTCAACAGCAGCTTCCCGCCGATTGCGTTGTTCGAAGACGTGCTCGACCCCGAAGACCTGGAAATCGCCTACGCGCTGGAAGCGCTGACCAACGATCGCCTGATCGAGCAGGCCGGCGTCCTCGCCCGCGTGCGTCCCGAAGACCGGCTCTCCGGCCCCGGTTCAACTCCGGTGATGGCGGCGTTTACCCACATCGGCAAAAGCAGCCGCTTCACCGATGGCGCCTTCGGCGTCTACTACGCCGCCAGCAGCCAGGCCGCGGCCATCGCCGAAACCTGCTATCACCAGGAACGTTTCCTCGCGGCCACCAACGAGGCGGATCTTGAGTTGACCATGCGTACTTACGTCAATCGTGTGGTTAAGCCGCTGCATGATGTTCGTGATGACTTTCCCGATTTGCATCAACCCGATCCAGACGCCTATGGCCCATCCCAGGCGTTTGCTCGACAACTGCGTGAGTCTGCATCCTGGGGACTGCTCTACAACAGTGTTCGCCTGCCGGGTCACGAATGTGTTGCTGCGTTCCGCCCGCCAGCGGTGTCGGTTCCGAAGCAGGGTAAGCATTTGCGTTATGTGTGGAGTGCGAGTCAGAGAAGGATTTCATTTGTGTTTGAGATCAGTCAGGTGTGAATCGCAAGAAGCCCTCGCTGTATGGCGAGGGCCTCTTATTGGTAGTTAACGTCAATGGCTTGCTGTTGGCGCATCCAGCACTTTCACCACATCGTCGATCAGCGCCTTGCTCAACTCCTGCAGATACTGAGAGGCATAAGAGTGAAGGTCAGGATCGCGAGAAACTGTGGAGTCGGTGGTCAGTAGCTTGGAGATGTGAAGCAAGTGTGAGGCGTGCGAGAGGGCGGCCATCACTGGAACACCACGATTGGTGCGGAACAGCGCTTGATTGGCCTGGAAGGAAAAGTGCGTAAGGCCTGGGGTTTTCAAATCGAGGTAGTCGGTCATATCGCTTCACCTGCCGTACGTAAGGCGTGGAGTGAGGTAACCGGTGTGGCAGCGCGGCGGATTACGGATGGATCGATGGCATTCATTTGTGAACTCCCTGTATCAAATGAGAGCCGCCATTTTTCGTTCTCAGGCGAAAGGGTGGCAGCTATGCGCAGGCTGAGAAACCGGAGATACAGGAACCCGGCAGACCCGAAAGTCTCCCACGCACAGCCGCCATTACACGTGAGTGCAGACACAAAAAAGCGCCGGCAATCGTGATTTTGGGCGCTGGTGCGCCTGTATCTTACGCGGGTTCTCAGGCCCGATCGCTGAATTGGCAGCGACGGATTTGACGGTAGCTTGCGGATGACGGATGCGCAATCGTGGCCAGGTGGTGGCCGTTGCCATCTCTGTGTGGTGCAACACTTATGTTGCGAATGCAGCAAATATGTTGCACATTCGCTTTACCGAAACGGCGAGTGATGCACATGAAGTACAGCGAGTTTCGGCGATGGTTGAAAGCCCAAGGCGTTGAGTTTCAAACCGGCAAGGGCAGTCACTTCAAGGTTTCCTTGAATGGCAAATCAACTGTGTTTCCCGACCATGGAGCCAAGGAAATGGGCGAAGGGTTGAGAAAATCGATAATCAAACAGCTGGGCCTCAAGGATTGAGGCTCAGCTGTACCCCATGAGAGGAATCGTGATGTTCGAATATGCGTTGGAAGTTCACGAAGAGCCGGACAGTGTCTGGTTGTCCTGCGCAGAAATTCCTGAGATGCACGCCGTTGGCGACACCCTCGAGCAAGCGTTGGACACCGCCATTGATGCAATCGAGACGGCGCTCTCGATATACGTTGATGATCGCCGGTTGATTCCGACCGGGCAGGCAGGAGAACAGGCAAGTGGCGTCGTATTGCGTCTGCCTGCGCTGACTGCAGCAAAGGTTGCTCTGTGGAATACGCTTTTGGAGTCAGGTTTAAGCAAGGCCGAGTTGGCACGTCGTCTCGGCGTACAACGGCCCCAGGTCGATCGCTTGGTAGATTTTCTGCATCACTCCAAAATCGAGAATGTTGAGCGTGCGTTGCAGCAACTTGGAAGGCGGATTTCGCTTTCGGTTCAAGCTGCATAAGTTCAGCAAGCGAGCGTTGGAGAAAATAGCTGAAGGCGAAGAACAGGCATGGCAAATGAGCTAGAGCGATTTCAGACGGACGTGATGGAATCTGTACGTCAGATGAAGGCTGGAAAGGCCTCGCGCGTAACGCTGCAGCCGCTCTCGGCGGCCACTGAAGAGCAAAGGAAGGCCGGGGTTTCTCAAAGCGTTTTCGCCGACCTAAGCACCGTGGTGACACGATCAAAATAGGTGGGGAAAAATAGAGTCAGACCACAGTCTCAGCTCAAAACGTGGTCTGTCCCTTATTTCTGTCCCTTATTTCTGTCCCTTATTTCCCTGCTTGGGTCTGTTCAGGGAGGACGTTGGCTCGTGCCTTGTCTTGACTGCGCAACCAGCGTTCGGCGTCCTCAAAGGTGTTCATGCAGGTTCTGCCATAAGCCGACAAGGCCAGTATGCTGCGTTGGGTGAGTTGAATGTCAGATGTGCACAGATCGATGAATAACGAGAGCGCGTTTCCGGCCTCCTCAAATGCTTCGCGGATTTCCAAGGCTTTTTTGCATGTGGACATCAGTTGACTCCCTGTTCCATGTTGTCAGGGGCGAGTTTATGCGCAAAACTCTGCGTCAAAATCAACTTCGCGTATCAACTTGTGACGGACCTTCAGCGCTCGCTTATTTGAATTTTGTCGGTGGGGGAGTTCGATATCTCAATTGCTGACAAGGTGCTGAATGGCATGTCTGCAGATTGTTGGCTTTGCTCTATGGGGAGGCCTTTTGCGCTGATGAAGTCAGGCGGTCTTGTGTGTTGCCGATCCATAGCAAAGATCTTTTAGATAGGGTGAGCGCTCATAACCTAAGGGTCAAAGTCATGATCACTCAGCCGTAGCGCTTTTTATATTCAAACGCCAGAAACAACAAAGCCCCTGCATTTCTGCAGGGGCTTCGTTTTGTATGGTGCCGGCACCAGGAGTCGAACCCGGGACCTACTGATTACAAGTCAGTTGCTCTACCAACTGAGCTATACCGGCGTGTGGGCGACGATTATAGCGATTGGGTTGGTTCTGTAAACCCCTGAATTCAGACTATTTTTACGCAGGCGCTGGATCAGGCTTGGCGTGAGCGGTGTCGCCGAGTTTTTAGCCGCAAAACCGAGGTGCTACGCGATCAAACCAGAATGAGCGTGAGGGCAGGATTTCTGCACCGTTCAAGCACCCATTTCACCCGTTTATGTCGTTTTGATTGGAAGCTTATGCACAACGGATGGGCGCTACGGCTGCATTGCAGGGGATTTTGTGGACACGTTCTCATTTTGTGCGCAAATCCCTGTTTTACTGGTTTTTTATCAATATGAACAAAAAATGACCAATGCTGTTTAAGCGGTCTAACAGCCGTGAATATTGGATCCACGGGAAAACCATCAACAGAGTTATCCACAGGCTGTAAAGATTTCAAGCGCGCTCGGCCAGCAGCATGAAATTACGCGGAGTCAGCGGTGCGTCGCAGAAGGTGCCGAGGCTTACGACGTATCCCTGTTCGGCGAGAAAAATGGCTCGATCAAGATTCAGCCAAAGCTCCAGCGGTCGTCGGAACAGTCCGCGCAGTAATTCCAGGTTGCGAACTTCGGCCAACCGCTGCCAACCGGCGGCTTCCAGTGCCTGCCAGTCTGGCGTGCCGATTGTGGATAACTCTTTCAGCGCTGCCAGGTCGCGGCAGTAATCGGCGAAGGGTTTTCCCAGCCAGGCGCTGGGCAGGGACGGGGTGGGCAGGTATTCGTCTACTCCGCGCACTTGCCGTTGCAGCAAATCGAAAGCCAGGCGTCGGGCCATGGAGGTGTCGCGCTGACGTCGGACTCTTGCACCGGCGGTGACGGTTTCGCTCATGGGCAGCGAAAGATCTTCGAGCGAGAGCTGTAGGGCGGATCGCAAACCCGCTGAGGACAATGCCTGGTACTCGCTGCGATTGATCCGGTTGTAGCAGCACGGGGCGATGGCCATCTGCTGACATCCGGCCGCGCTCGCCAGTTGCATCAAGCGCACATGCAGATCGCCGCAGGCGTGCAGGGCGACCGGGGTGTGCTGAGCACTTATAACGCTCGCTGCGTCTGCCGCCAGTACATCCTGCTCGACATGCAGGGCGTGCAAATGACGGCGCTGACTTAATGCCTGACCACTGGCGACCAACGCCGGATCGTATTCGATACAAGTCAGTTGTTGCCCCGTACCCAACAGGCGTCGGCCCAGATGTCCCTTGCCGGAACACCAGTCCAGCCAATGCGCCGGCGGCGAGGCGAAAGACAAGCGACTGGCGAACGCCTCGATCTGCTGCCACTTGCGCCCCGGCACATCGACATTCAATCGATGGCCTGGGGTTTCCAGCGCATGTTCCGGCAACTCTCCGACTGCGCTCAGCTCAGCCGACAACGCCGCCAGTGCAGCGAATGGCTCCGGCGCATCGATGAGATCGGCAGGGTGGTTATGCACAAGCTCTGTATCTTCCAGCGATCGTCCGCGTAGCCACGAAGCCAATTCGGGGTAGGCGGTTTCCCATGCAATCGAAAGATGGGTGAACGGACGAGGTTTCCACAGCGCCTGATGCTCAATCAGAAAAGCATCCAGTGCGGTGAAGCGGGCGAGTAGGGCCTCGCCCGTCAGCACGTGGGAAGTTTCAACGCCCTTGGCAGGCATCGACGCGCAGCCAGCGCTCCAGCAGCTTGAAGCCGCGCACCAGCACGTAGGACATCAGCAGATAGAACACGCCGGCGGCGAAGAAGATTTCCACCGGCAGGTAGGTGCGGGCAATGATCGTGCGGGCCATGCCGGTCAGTTCCAGCAGGGTCACGGTGCTCGCCAGCGCGCTGGCCTTGAGCATCAGGATCACTTCATTGCTGTAGGCCGGCAGGCCGATGCGCGCCGCTCGCGGCAGCATGATGTAGAACATCGCCTTGGGCTTGGACATGCCCAACGCCCGCGCCGCCTCGATTTCGCCGGGCGGAATCGCCTGGATCGCGCCGCGCAGAATTTCGGCGATGTACGCCGCGGTGTGCAGAGTCATGGTCGCGGTGGTACACCAGAACGGATCGCGCAGGTACGGCCACAGTGCGCTACTGCGCACCGCATCGAACTGCGCCAGGCCGTAATAGACGAGGAACAGTTGCACCAGCAACGGCGTGCCACGGAAAAAGAAGATGTAGGCGTAGGGCAAAGCGCGCACGTACCACAGCTTCGAAGAGCGGGCGATGCCCAGTGGAATTGCCAGCAACAGACCGGCAATCACGGCAATCGCCACCAGCTCCAGGGTCAGGGTCGCGCCCTGCGCCAGTTTCGGCAGCCACTTGATGATCACTTCCCAGTTCATGAAGCGCTCCTCGCAAAGCCGCGAGCGGCGCGTTTTTCCAGGAAGTGCATGCCGGTCATCGCCAGCACCGTCAGGCCCAGGTACATGACCGCCGCCACCAGATAGAAGGTGAACGGTTGTTTCGACACGGTCACGCCGATCTGTGCGTGACGCATGATTTCTTCCAGGCCGATCACCGAGACCAGCGCGGTGTCTTTCATCAGGATCATGAACAGGTTGCCCAGGCCTGGCAGGGCGATGCGCCACATCTGCGGCATGATCAACTTGGTGAAGATCCGCCATTTCGACAGGCCCAGCGCCACACCCGCTTCGCGATGGCCCTTGGGAATGGCAAGGATCGCGCCGCGGAACACTTCCGTGGCGTAGGCGCCGAAGCACAGGCCCAGCGCAATCACGCCAGCGGCGAAGGCGCTGAGTTGCAGGTCGGGATTGCCGAAAAACTCACCGAGGCTGCGCATCAGGTTGACCGTACCGAAGTAGATCAACAGCACCCAGAGCAATTCCGGGACGCCACGCACCAGGGTCGAATAAGTGCCGCCAAGCCATTGCAGCGGCTTGTACGGGGAAGTCTTGGCCAAGGCGCCGAGCAGACCGAGCACCAGTCCCAGGCACAGGGCCGTCAACGCCAGTTTGACGGTCATCAGCGCACCGGCGGCGAGGGCCGGGCCGAATCCGTAGAGGTCGATAATCATGGATTTCTTTTCAAATCGCGGCAGGCAAGGCCGGGAGCCGGCGCCGTCGGATCACGGTGCCGGTCCCGCAGGTCAGATCAATAGATGCTGAACGGGAAGTACTTGTCGTTGATCTTCTTGTAGGTACCGTCAGCTACGATTTCCTTCAGCGCGGCGTTCAGCTTCTCACGCAGTGGATCACCTTTGCGCACGGCGATGCCGATTTTGTCGCTTTCCACGACCGCGTCGCCCTTGAACTCATAGTTCTTGCCGGCGTCGCTTTTCAGCCAATCGTAGTTGGCGTACTTGTCGGCCAGGATGGCGTCGACACGACCGGAGGTCAGGTCCAGGTAGGCGTTTTCCTGGGTGTCGTAGAGTTTGACTTCGATATCGCTGCCGTAGGTGTCCTCAAGCCAAGTGCCAGCGAGGGTGGCGCGCTGGGTGCCGATGATCTTGCCTTTGAGCGAATCCTTGTCGGTTTTGAAGTCTTTATCTTTCGGCGCGATGAACTGCAGCTTGTTCGAGTAGTACGGGTCGGTGAAATCTACCGCGCCCTTGCGCTCTTCGGTGATCGACAGCGAGGAGACCAGGAAGTCGAACTTCTTGGCGTTCAGCGCAGGAATGATGCCGTCCCAATCGGAGGTGACCACGCTGCACTCGACTTTCATCTTGGCGCACAGGGCGTCGCCGATGTCTTTGTCGAAGCCGACCACGTTGCCGCTGGCGTCTTTGTTGTTGAACGGCGGGTAAGCCGCTTCGATGCCCATCTTCAGAGTCTCGGCCATGGCACCGGCGCTGAACGCGAGGGTGACGGCGGCGGCCAGGAAGACCTTTTTAAAATTCTGCATGCATGTTGCTCCGTTAGCGGTTGCTGGACATGAATTGTTTGCAGCGCGCCGAAAGCGGGTTTTCGAACACCTGCTGAGGCGATCCTTGCTCTTCCACCAGCCCTTGGTGGAGGAACACCACTTCGCTGGAGACCTGACGGGCAAAGCCCATTTCGTGGGTCACCAACAGCATGGTGCGGCCTTCTTCGGCCAGTGCGCGGATGACACTAAGTACTTCCTGAACCATTTCCGGGTCAAGCGCGGAGGTGGGCTCGTCGAACAGAATCACCTTCGGCTGCATCGCCAGCGTGCGGGCAATCGCCGCGCGTTGTTGCTGACCACCGGACAGTTGCGACGGGTAGGCGTGGCGCTTGTCGGCGATGCCGACCTTGGCCAGCAGCGCTTCGGCGACTTCGATCGCCTCGGCCTTGCTCTGGCCGAGCACGCGGCGCGGGGCTTCGATGATGTTGTCGAGCACACTCATGTGCGGCCACAGATTAAAGTTTTGAAATACAAAACCAATCTCGGAACGCAGGCGGTTGATCTGTTTGCCATCAGCGGCAACCAGTTCGCCATTCTTGGCGGGCTTGAGCTTGAGTTCTTCACCGGCCACCAGAATCTGGCCCTGGTGCGGGTTTTCCAACAGGTTGATGCAACGCAGGAACGTGGACTTGCCGGAACCGGAGGAACCGAGGATCGAGATCACATCGCCGTCGCGGGCGGTCAGCGAGATACCTTTGAGCACCTCAAGCTGTCCGTAGCGTTTGTGCAAGTTGCGGATTTCAAGCGCGGGCGTGGCCTCAGCCATGTGCGTTCCTCATATATGTTGCGCTCCTGCTGTTGGCGGGCCTTCCTGGCGAGGCGGCCAAGCTAGCATAGCGTTTCAATGGCAGCCAACAGCGCTACGAGCGGTAAGCGGATGGCGTGTGGCAGGTTGTCGCATCGGCACAGCAGACTGTCGCCACATCAACAACCGAACGGGTGTTTGAACGTGCAAACCCGTGGGTGTTGCGTAAAAAAAGGCGCGATGGTGCCAGCTTTGGCGGGGTGTTGGAAGCGCTATCCGGCCGAACGTTCCTGAATCGCCCTTTTATTGTGCATCCACACTTTTTCAGTGTGTTTCTGGTGCGCTGAATCGTCTGAAAAGTGAGTCGCAGGGTAACGCTCTGGCGAATTGCCATTCATTCCAATGACTTGCGATGACTGTCCGGTCTCGCTGAAAACCGCGGCCCAGAAGAGTTTGAAACATTTTGGCGCATTTATTGCGTGCAGAATCTGGAACGCCCTGTTGGTTTCTTTTTACGAGAAGGAAAACCAGACAGGACGGACGCAATCGCTTTCCTCGCAAAGGTAGTTCCGATGAGCAGTACCCCAAGCTCCAATGGCCTCGAACAGGGGCTCAAACCGCGTCATGTGACCATGTTGTCGATCGCCGGTGTTATCGGCGCCGGTCTGTTCGTTGGCTCCGGCCACGCGATCGCTGCCGCCGGCCCCGCCGTGCTGCTGGCCTACGCCGCCGCCGGTACCCTGGTGGTGCTGGTGATGCGCATGCTCGGTGAGATGGCTGTCGCTTCGCCCGACACCGGCTCGTTCTCGACATACGCCGACCGTGCCATCGGGCACTGGGCCGGTTTCACCATCGGCTGGTTGTACTGGTGGTTCTGGGTGTTGGTGATTCCACTGGAAGCCAACGCCGCCGCGACCATCCTCCATGCCTGGTTCCCGGGGATCGAGATCTGGGCGTTTGCACTGATCATCACCATGCTGCTGACGGTCACCAACCTGTTCAGCGTGAAAAACTACGGTGAATTCGAATTCTGGTTTGCCTTGATCAAAGTCCTGGCGATCATAGGCTTCATCGCGCTGGGTCTTGCGGCCGTTTTCGGCTTCCTGCCGAACAGCCAGGTCAGCGGTGTTTCGCACCTGTTTGATTCCGGCGGCTTCCTGCCAAACGGCATGGGCGCGGTGCTGGGTGCAATCCTGACCACCATGTTCTCGTTCATGGGTACCGAAATCGTGACCATCGCGGCTGCGGAATCGAAGAACCCGGGCAAGCAGATTTCCAAGGCCACCAACTCGGTGATCTGGCGGATCGGCCTGTTCTACCTCGTATCGATCTTCATCGTTGTGGCCCTGGTGCCGTGGAACGATCCTACGCTGGCCAACCTCGGTTCCTACCAGACCGTGCTTGAGCGCATGGGCATTCCGAACGCGAAAATGATCGTCGACATCGTGGTGCTGGTCGCGGTAACCAGCTGTCTGAACTCGGCGCTGTACACCTCGTCGCGCATGCTGTTCTCCCTCGGCAAGCGCGGTGACGCACCGGCGATGTCGACTCGGGTCAACAAAAGCGGTACGCCTTACTGGGCCGTCATGCTGTCGACCGGCGCGGCGTTCCTCTGCACCTTCGCCAACTATGTGGCCCCGGCTGCCGTGTTCGAATTCCTGCTGGCCAGCTCCGGCGCCATCGCGCTGCTGGTGTACCTGGTGATCGCGTTCTCGCAACTGCGCATGCGTAAACAACGCATGGCCCGCGGCGAGAAAATCGTCTTCAGCATGTGGCTGTTCCCGGGCTTGACCTACGCGGTGATCATCTTCATCGTCGCCGCCCTGACCATCATGCTGTTCCAGGAAGCCCATCGCGTGGAAATCCTCGCAACCGGCCTGCTGAGCCTCATGGTCGTTGCCGCAGGCCTGCTGGTGGCACGCCGCCGCAAGCTGGAAAACCGTGGTGCGGTGGTGTTGAACTGATCCGCAACGCATAATGCAAAACGGCCGCTGTCAGTGATGACGAGCGGCCGTTTTTGTTTGTGCGCGGGGTTTATTCGCCCTTGTCTTCCTGGGTGTCCAGCGACTTGCCGTAAGTATCCAGCGCAATCCCGAAATCGGTGATGAACTGTGGCTCGGTCAGCCAGGCCTGGGCGGTTTCGATGTCCATGCCGTCGGCCCACATACGGTAGTCGATCAGCATGTCGGCGGCCAGGTGAGTGGCGGCCATGCCTTCGTTCTCGGCGTTTTCCATGTCCAGCAGCTCTGGATGGTCAACGATGATGAACGCCAGTTCGCGCAGCAGGGTCAGCAGCATTTCGTTGCGGCTGACGGCTTCGGCTTCGCGCATTTTGCTGAACATCGCCAGGGTGTATTCCGGGATCGGCTCGTCCAGATGCCCGAGGTTGTCGTCCTGGTCCAGCGGCTTACGGCCGACCATGCGGATGTGTTTGGCTTTGGCCTTGGCGCGTTTGGCGCGTTTCTGTTGCTTGTTCAGGGATGCCATGGGAACTCAGTTCTTCTGTTGGGTTTGTGCGGCGATCGCGTCGGACGCCGCCACATAGTCGGCCTGGAAGGCCGGGGATTCGATCCACGCCAGGGCGCCGGCTTCGTCGGTTTCCTGGGACCACTGGCGATACTCGATCAGCGCGGCGAGGATGAAATCCATCGCGCCTTCTTCGCCTTCCTGCTCGTAGACCAGCCCCAGCAAAGGGTCTTCGAGGAACGCGGTGCACATGGCTTGCTGGCTGATCTTCTCGGCGTCGATCATTTTCTTGAACAGCTCGGTCAGGTCCACCGACTCGAAGTCGATACGGTCATCGTTCGGGTCGAGTGCGACCGGCGCCTCGGCGCGTTTGCTGCGGTTTTGCTTGGCCTTGGTCTTGGCCCGGGCGGCGCGTTTTTGCTGCTTGTTGGCGGAGGCCATGGTGTGTTCCGTCGTGCGTTGAAAGGGCTCAGCTGCGTGGCACTGGCCGCCCGGGTGTGTCGGGGGCCAACTCGCCGGTTTGCAGCCAGGTCAGAGCAATGGGCCATAGTGTGGCTTGGTATGCGCTGCGAAAAAAGGCGAAATGTCCGACTTGTTGTTCGCCGATGTCCTGCGGCGCGATGCGCAAGTGGGTTTTGTGCGCATGACTGAAGTAGCCGAGCAGGCGTTCGATGGCCGGGATCGTGCCGTAAGGGTCGTCGCTGATGCTGATCGCCAAGGTCTTTGCGCGGACATTGGCGAAGGGCAGGCGACCGCTTGCTTTCAGCAGTCGGCGGCCGCTCGGACGCTGCTCGTAGCGCGCGGCAGGCGTGCTCCAGTCGCGTACGACGCCTGCTGGCGTGTCCTCGAGCCAGCCGAGGCGTTTGCCCGGGAAATAGCCACAGAGCCGCGTCAGCAGCGGCATCAGCAAATGCCATTTACCAAACATGCGCCAGCGCTGTGCCGGCGCATAGTCGCGCCAGTAAGCGAACTGCGCGCCGACTGTCACCAGTCGACGAATGACCTGCCCGGACTCGCCGAGCCCAGCCGCGCAACCGCCGAAGCTATGGCCGACCACATCGATTGGCTGGCCGGGGAATTCCCGTTGAGCGCGCTTGAGCATCGCTTCGAAATCCAGCGCGCCCCAGTCGGTCCATGAAGCCTCAAGGCTTTTCAGAGTTGCCGGACGCGATTCGCCGATGCCTCGGTAGTCGTAGGTGATCACGTCGAAGCCGTTGGTGAACAGGTAATCGGCGAAGCGCGAGTAGTGTCGGCAGCGTACCGAGGTGGCGGCGTTGATGATGACTACGGGGCGTTGCGCATCGGGCAGGGCGTGACGCCAGGTGAAGCCGCCGACCATAAAGCCATCTGCGGCAGCTTCTTTGAAAGGTTCGTTCACGGTTGCGGTGTCGGGCGTAAACGCGGGACTGCGTGAATTCATATGGACTTGGCCTTGGCGAAGACGGATCGAGAATGAGCTTCAACGCCCGGCTGCGCAATCACTTGAAACGCAGTGCATTCCGGATTGAAGGTTGGCGACTCTGTGAATTCGAGCCGCAGTGCGTCTCGAATTAGTCCCTTTCGCACCCTGGCCAAGTTCCAATCATTCTAAAACACGTGCTTCCCTGGCCGGATCAAATAAGGAGTAACGGTTGGGCTCTACAAGAGCCCGGGAGTTGTCATCATGAAACGCGTTCTTTCATTCCTGCTGCCCATCGCGGCGGTGGCGGCATTGGCCTTTCCGGCGATGTTGCAGGCAGCCAACCTGGACCCGGTCGACAGTGCCGGCGTGCAAGTCCAGCAACAACAGCAAAATGGCATCAACTACCTGTCCGGCGGGATCGGCCTGGACGAGTCAAAAGCCATTCAACAATCCACCGGTTACAACCTGCACATGACGTTCGCGGTGGGCGCGCAAGACCAGTACACCGCTGATGTCGATGTGATGATTGAAAAGTCGCCGGGGCAAACCGTGCTGACCCTCACCCAAACGGGTCCGCTGGTGTACGTGCAACTGCCACCCGGTAAGTACACCGTGGTCGCCACGCGCAATGGCGAAACACGGCGTGACGTGACAGACATTGGCAGCGGCGCTGCCCGCAATCTGGTGTTCCACTGGAATGACGCTGGATAGTGTTGGGTTCAATTGAAAGTTGAGGCGCGGGTACAATCCCGCGCCTTATGTTTCTGTGATGCAAGGAAGTGCTGGTTTGAAAGGGATTGTGCGTATTGGCTCAGCGGTGAGCCTGGTTTTGCTGTTGGCTGGTTGTGGAACGATGATGGGGCGCCTGAACGGTGATTCTGCAGAACCGTACTACAAAGGTGTCGATGGCAACCTGCACTTGCTTGGCGTGAGAGGGGGAGACGGCATGCCCTCCGCGGTCATCTGCTACATGATGATCGTTTGCCCGGTGATTACCGTGGTATCGCTGCCGGTAGACGCTGCGCTCGACACGGTTTTGTTGCCGGTCGACTACGTCAACACCCTCTGAGGGCCAACCGTCATTTACCCCCGCGTACGCTTGCCCTTCTGCTTGTCAGTGGGTTCTTGCGCCATTCGGTGAATCCATAGTCCGATCCAGCCGACGGCTATCAGGAATACGGTGCCGATGCATTGCGACACGATCTCGAACCAGAACATTCGCGGTTGCAGCGCAAGGGTGTAGGTGTGGCGTGGACCGGAGCGGTTCCATGTGGTGATGGAGCCGCTGATCAAGCTGTGGATGATCAGATAAGTCGACGCGGCGATGAGGAAGGCGATCAGTACGCCGACCAGCACCGTCAGCCAGAATGCCACCCGGCTCTGGCGATAGGGTGGCGGATGGGGCAGGGGGACGCGGGTTCTTTTCTGGTTCATCGAGCGGATGACCCTCTTCCTTAAGGTGCGGCCAAAGTAGCGCGGATCGCCTTTGTTCGAAACCCGTCGCGCATTTGCGCAGCCCAGAAAAAAGACTGGATTGAGCCGCCATCAAATCGCAGGCATAAAAAAACCCTGAATCTTGCGATTCAGGGTTTTCGGTATTTGGTGCCCAGAGACGGAATCGAACCGCCGACACGGGGATTTTCAATCCCCTGCTCTACCGACTGAGCTATCTGGGCAACGGGGCGCATTAAAAGGGTTTTTCGGATTTACGTCAACGACTTTTTTAAAATTTCTTAAATTAATTCCGTCGCTTACGATCCGCCCCCCGATTTTGCGGGTTTACTCCGCAGGCGGAACGTAGCCTTCCGCCTTGGCGTAATCCTCGCCGGAGAAGTACTTGTCCATTTCGCCCTGCAGATATTTGCGGTCTTCGGCGTTCATCATGTTCAGACGCTTTTCGTTGATCAGCAGGGTCTGGTGTTTCTGCCAGTCAGCCCAGGCTTTGGCCGAGACGTGGTCAAAAATATCCTGACCTTTGGCGCCCGGGAAAGGAGCGCGTTCCAGCGCGGGCAGTTCTTCTTTGTACTTGCGGCACATGATGGTGCGGGTCATGACGACTCTCCTGCGTTCAATACGGCGGCCGCGCGTTCGAGCAAGGTTTTGACCGGGGCGGCAAGGCCCAGGCGCGGCGGGGTGGCGAGGTTATACCAGAGCCAGTCGGCCTCGGCCACGTGCTGACCGGCCTCCTGCACCTGAACCAGCCAGGGTTCAATGGACAGCTGGAAATGGCTGAACGTGTGGATGAGGCTTGGCAGCGCCTGCTGCTCGCCCATGGTCAGCGAGTGCTGGTCGGCCAGATGTTGCAGGTCGTCGAGATCGTCGAGTTCCGGCAGGCTCCATAAACCGCCCCAAAGCCCCGTGGACGGGCGGCGATAAAGCAGAATCGCGCCTTCGCCGTTGGCCAGCAGCGGCATCAGCGTGCGTTTTTGCGGGATGGCCTTGCGCGGCTTGGGGATCGGGTAGCGCGTCTCCAGGCCGAGCATGTGCGCCTCGCAGCCCTTTTCCAGCGGGCACAGAAGGCAGCTCGGTTTGCTGCGCGTACACAGCGTGGCACCGAGATCCATCATCGCCTGGGTGTAGGCGTTGACCCGATCGTGCGGCGTGAAACGCTCTGCGTTGGCCCACAGCTGTTTGGCGACCTTCGGTTCCCCCGGGTAACCCTCTTGCGCGGTAAAACGCGCCAGAACGCGTTTGACGTTGCCATCGAGGATCGGCGCGCGCAGGCCCATGCTGATGCTGGCGATGGCGCCGGCGGTGGACAGGCCGATCCCCGGCAAATCCGTCAGCTTTTCGACGTCTCGCGGAAATTCGCCGCCGTACTGGCTGACGACGATCTTTGCGGTCTTCTGCAGGTTGCGTGCTCGGGTGTAATAACCGAGCCCGGTCCACAGATGCAGCACTTCGTCCTCCGGCGCTTCGGCCAGCGCTTGCACCGTTGGCAGCGCGGCCATGAAGCGGTCGAAGTAATTGAGCACGGTGCTGACCTGGGTCTGCTGCAACATGATCTCCGACACCCACACCCGATACGGATTGATGTCTTGCTGCCAAGGCAAATCGTGGCGGCCGTGGCGGTCAAACCATTCCAGCACCGCCGTGGAAAACTGCTCCGCTGTCATCGCTTGAACAGCCCCTTCAATGCGTTTTTCAATTCCGGGCTGACCTTGTCGCCAAGTTTTTCATCGATCTTCTCGCTGAGTTTGTCACCGGCCATTTTGGTCGCGACCTGGCCGAGACGTTCGTTGTCCACACGGCAGGCCTTGGCGCCCAGTTCCAATGGGCCGCGGCAGCGCAGCGGCCACTCGATGCCGACGAATTTCTCGCCGACCTGACAGGCCGGATCCGGCATGGCGCTGGTGTCGCCTTCGACGATGATGCCGACGCGGTAATCCATGCCCAGCACCCGCAGGTCGATGTCGCCATCGCCGTTGACGGTCATGCCGGGGATGCGCACTTTCAGGTCCGGGTTGCTGGCGATGCCGTTGCGGAAGGTCAGGTTGCCCTTGAGTTCCTGGAACGGCGTGTCCTTGCCCCTTGGCTCGCCGCTGAGGGTTTTGCGGTTGAGGGTGGCGATGCCTTTGCACAGTTGCTGTTCAAGGTTGGCGTTGAGCAGCACACCGTTGTTGATCACGAAACTGGCGTTGCCGTTGAGGGTTTCGATCAGCGCCTGCTGGCTGTTGCCGCTGCCGGTGAGGCTGCTGGTCAGTGTGACCAGGCCTTTGACCGGCGGATTCTTGCCCTGGCTTTCGAGGATTTTCTCGGCCGGCACGCGGTTGATCCTGGTTTGCAGGTTCAGCACCGGCGCACTTGGGCGTACGTCGAGGGTGCCCTTGGCTTCGAAGTCGCCGTTGTACAGGCCGCCACGCAGATTTTCCAACGTCAGCAGGCCGCCCTGGCCGGTGGCTTTGAGCGCGGCGTTCTGGATTGGCAGTTTGTCGAGGGTCAGTTGGCCGAAGCTCAGATCGGCATCAACGTCGAGTTTGGCCAGACGCTCGACCGGCAGCAGACGCTCGGTGCTCCAGGCGCTTTTGCTTGGTTTGTCCGGCAACGGTGTGCTGCCAGCGCCGGCCATGGCATCGGCTTCGGTGCTGGCGACTTCGGCCTGACGCACTTGCGTGGCGTTTTTGGCTTTTTCCGATTTCGGCGGCAGGTAGCGGTCGACGTCGAACGTGTCAGCCTTGAGGATCGCCCGCAGCGACTGCTTGGCGAAATCTTCCACGGCAATGCGCCCGCTGAAGCTGCTGTCGTCGAGTTTCAGGTTGATGTTGTCGAAGGCGACGCTGGTTGGCGTGGCGGCCACGCGGCTGACCAGTTCGACCTTGGTCAGGCTGCCGGGCGCCATGGCTGGCAACGTCTGGCCGATGCTATCGACAAATTTCGCCAGGTCGAACTGGGCGATCGAGATTCCGCCAGTGATCTGCGGGGTCTTGTCGAGGTCGTTGGCTTTCAGCTCACCGAGGGCACGCAACTGGTTGGCGGAGATCTTGATCCCGGTCCATTCGGCGACGTTCGCTGCCTTGTCCAGGGAAATCTGGCCTTGGGCGGAGAAGGTCATGGCCTTGCCTTGTAGTGGGTCGCCGGTCAGTTCGCCGGACAGTTTCATGTCTTCGAACTTGTAACGTTGCAGGGCGCGTTCGATGCGCAGCTCGCCGTTGAGCTCGGTGCGCACCCGCAGCACAGGCTGATTGGTGCTGAGGAACGCCGTGGCTTTCAGCGGAATGTTGGTCGAATCGTGTACCGCACCGGTGCTCAGCTGGATGCTTTCGGCACTGTACTGCTTGCCGGTTTGCTCGTCGGTGTATTCAACCCGGGCGTTGTTGACGGTCAGGCTGTCGATGTCGAGGCGGATCGGCTGCGGCGGTTTTTCCGGCTGGACGGGGGCCTCTGCAACAGGCGGGCTGGCAGGCGTCGGGCTGCCGGCAGGCGTGGCAGGAGGTGGCAGCTTGCCGATGTCTTCCCAGTTGCCGTGGCCGTTCTTGTCGCGTTTGAGGCGCAGGTTCAGGCCTTCGACGCGCACATCGCTCATCTGCACTTCGCGGCGCAACAGCGGCAGCACGCGCACGGACAGGCCGAGCATCTGCAGGTCGGCATACGGTTCGGTCGGGTTGATCAGGGTGGCGATGCTGGCCTCATGCAGTTCCAGGCCGAGCCACGGGAACAGGCTCCAGCCGATATCGCCATTGAGCGTCAGCTCGATGTGGGCCTTGTCGCGGGCTATCTGGCGAATCTCGTCTTTATAGTCGTTGGGATCAAACAGGTGGGTCAGGGCGAAGCCCGCCGCCACAATGATCAGCAACAGCCCGAGAAGTACCAGACCCAGGATTTTGCCGAACGCTTTCATGGGCGAGTCCTTGTAGTTAGTCGAATTCGTAATTTAGCCGGGGAGTATAGCGCTGCATCCGCCCGGTTCGGGGCGCTGTCATGTCGCAATGAGGTCCAGCGGCAATTGCAATCTGGCGGCCAGCGCCTGGATTTCAAGGTGCCCGGCCGGTGCCAGCAGGCGCAGTTGGGCACCCGCTTGCGACGCCATTTTCTGTGCTTGGTTCACCAGTCTCTCGGCTACCCCACGGCGCCGGGTGACTTTTCGTACACACAAATGTGACAAGTGCCAAATCCTGTCGTGCCTTGTCAGGCGTGCTGCACCGAGCAGGCGATCGTTGAAACGTCCTGCAATCAAAGAGCCGTCAGCCAGGCTGTTTTCGATCAGTTGAGCGTCCCCGGAATACGGTGCGAACAGCCATTGCGGAGCGTCACGATAGATTTTTTGCAGGTCCTGTTGATCCTGGTAACTGGCATCGTTCAGCGCTTGGACAGCGATCGGCATGGCTTTTTCCTGTGGGGACGAGATCAGATGACATGAAAAAGGTGATATCAGTTTGGTTTTTCTGTCACGTGCAAATGGTAACCTTCGCCGGTTCGTCCGTCCTTCTGCGACTTAACGTCGCGCCTTCAAGGAGCTTCACCCGAAAAAACGGTCATGCCTGCGTGCATAAAGGCCGAGGGTGAGCAGTGGCTGGCGAACCATACTAATAATTGGGGGATACACAATGAGCACGAGCATCACGGCGGACGGTCTTCGCGCCGACCAGCCTGCGTTCCTGTCCAAGGAACGCATCATCGCCAAGCCCGGTTTCAACCGCTGGCTGGTTCCACCGGCCGCTCTGGCCATCCACCTGTGCATCGGCATGGCCTACGGTTTCTCGGTGTTCTGGTTGCCGCTGTCCAAGGCATTGGGCGTCACGGCTCCGGTGGCTTGCGCACCGGACATGAGCTTCATCGCTCGGATCTTCTCTTCGCAATGCGACTGGCCGATCTCCATGCTCGGCTGGATCTACACCCTGTTCTTCATCTTCCTCGGCTGCTCGGCAGCAATCTGGGGTGGCTGGCTGGAACACGCCGGGCCACGCAAGGCCGGTGTGGTGTCGGCACTGTGCTGGTGCGGCGGTCTGCTGATCTCTGCACTGGGTATCTACACCCACCAGATCTGGCTGATGTGGATCGGCTCTGGCGTGATCGGTGGTATCGGTCTGGGCCTGGGCTACATTTCGCCGGTCTCGACCCTGATCAAGTGGTTCCCGGACAAGCGCGGCATGGCGACCGGCATGGCGATCATGGGCTTCGGTGGCGGCGCGATGGTCGGTGCACCGTTGGCGACTGCGCTGATGAGCCACTTCGCTTCGCCTGCCGGTGTCGGCGTGTGGCAAAGCTTCGTGGCCATGGCGGCGATCTACTTCGTGCTCATGATCGGTGGCGCCCTGGCCTACCGCGTGCCGCCAACCGGCTGGAAGCCTGAAGGCTGGACCGCTCCAGCGAAGAAAGCGTCGAACGCGATGATCACCCACCGTCACGTGCACGTGAATGTGGCGTGGAAAACCCCGCAGTTCCGTCTGGTGTGGCTGGTGCTGTGCCTGAACGTGTCGGCCGGTATCGGCATCCTCGGCATGGCCTCGCCACTGCTGCAGGAAGTGTTCGGCGGCAAGCTGCTGGGCGTCGACGTGCCGTTCGGTCAACTGGACGCCGGGCAACTGGCTTCGATCGCTGCGATCGCTGCCGGCTTCACCGGTCTGCTGAGCCTGTTCAACATCGGTGGCCGCTTCTTCTGGGCTTCGTTCTCGGACTACCTGGGTCGCAAAAACACTTACTTCGTGTTCTTCGCCCTCGGTTTTGCGCTGTACGCGCTGATCCCGAACATGGGCCATCTGGGCAACGTTGCGCTGTTCGTGGCGGCGTTCTGCATCATCCTGTCGATGTACGGCGGTGGTTTTGCGACCGTTCCGGCGTATCTGGCCGACCTGTTCGGCACGCAAATGGTCGGTGCGATCCACGGTCGTCTGCTGACTGCCTGGGCCGCCGCCGGCGTGCTCGGCCCGGTGCTGGTGAACTACCTGCGTGAGTATCAGTTGAGCATCGGCGTTGAACGCGCTGCCGCTTACGACATCACCCTGTACATCCTCGCCGGCCTGCTGGTGCTGGGTTTCCTGTGCAACCTGCTGGTGCGTCCGGTGGCTGACAAGTACTTCATGACCGACGCTGAGCTGGCTGCCGAACAGGCGCTGGGCCACGACAAAGGGGCTGATGCGAGCACCGTGCTGGAGTGGAAAGCCGCACCGGGCAGCAAGCCGCTGGCAATCGCTGCATGGCTGGTGGTGGGTATTCCGTTGGCGTGGGGTGTGTGGGTGACCCTGCAGAAGACGGCGGTACTGTTTCACTAAACAAAACGTAGTACCCCTGTAGGAGTGAGCCCTGCTCGCGATAGCGGTCTGACAGTCACGGAAATGTTGGCTGTCACGCCCTCATCGCGAGCAGGCTCACTCCTACAGTTGTTTTCGGGGTGCCTGTAATGGCTTGTATGGACATGTCTACCCGCGACAGCCGGGCGTTCTATCCGTCAGCCATCTCACGTCGCGTGTTTCTGTTTCGGCCCCGCGTGCCTATAATGGCTGCCTTTTTCGCCCAATGATTTTGCGGAGCTGGTGATGGCCGAACGTAAGGCGTCTGTCGAGCGCGACACTCTGGAAACCCAGATCAAAGCCTCGATCAACCTTGATGGCACCGGAAAGGCCCGATTCGATATCGGTGTTCCTTTTCTTGAGCACATGCTGGATCAGATCGCCCGTCACGGGTTGATCGACCTGGATATTGAATGCAAGGGCGATCTGCATATCGACGACCACCATACCGTGGAAGACGTCGGTATCACCCTCGGCCAGGCCTTCGCCAAAGCCATCGGCGACAAGAAAGGCATCCGTCGCTACGGCCACGCCTACGTGCCGCTCGATGAAGCGCTGTCGCGCGTGGTGATCGACTTCTCCGGCCGTCCAGGCCTGCAGATGCACGTGCCGTACACCCGCGCCACCGTGGGCGGCTTCGACGTCGACCTGTTCCAGGAATTCTTCCAGGGTTTCGTCAACCACGCCTTGGTCAGCCTGCACATCGACAACCTGCGTGGCACCAACACCCACCACCAGATCGAAACCGTGTTCAAGGCTTTCGGCCGGGCGCTGCGCATGGCCGTTGAGCTGGATGAGCGCATGGCCGGGCAAATGCCATCGACCAAAGGCGTTCTGTAATGCAGACGGTTGCAGTTATCGACTACGGCATGGGCAACCTGCACTCGGTGGCCAAGGCCCTCGAGCACGTTGGCGCCGGCAAGGTGCTGATCACCAGCGATGCCGACGTGATCCGCGAAGCCGACCGTGTGGTATTCCCCGGCGTAGGTGCGATTCGCGATTGCATGGCGGAGATCCGTCGCCTCGGGTTCGACGCGCTGGTGCGTGAAGTCAGCCAGGATCGTCCGTTCCTCGGCATCTGCGTCGGCATGCAAGCCCTGCTCGACAGCAGCGAAGAGAACGACGGCGTCGACTGCATCGGCCTGTTCCCGGGCGCGGTGAAGTTCTTCGGCAAAGACCTGCATGAAGATGGCGAGCACCTGAAAGTCCCGCACATGGGCTGGAATGAGGTGAAGCAGAAAGTCAGTCACCCGCTGTGGCACGACATTCCGGACATGGCGCGTTTCTACTTCGTGCACAGCTACTACATCGCTGCCGCCAATGCGCGGCAGGTAGTCGGTAGCGGTCATTACGGAGTCGATTTCGCTGCCGCGCTGGCCGAAGGCTCGCGTTTCGCCGTTCAATTCCACCCGGAGAAGAGCCATACCCATGGCCTGCAATTGCTGCAGAACTTCGCCGCGTGGGACGGTCGCTGGTAAATGGCTGCCAAGAAGTCCAAACCGCCGATCCTGACCCTCACTCCCGAACAGGAGAACGAGGCCAACCGCAAGATCCAGCGGTTCATGGAGGATCGGTTCGAACTTGACCTGGGTTCGTTCGAGGCGGCGGAAATTCTTGAGCTGTTTACCCGTGAAATTGCTCCGCACTATTACAACAGGGCGATTTTCGATGTGCAGACCCACCTCAAAGAGCGGTTTGAAAGCATCGAAAGCGACCTGTGGGCGCTCGAGAAAAACTGATTTCCGAGCCAAGCTGAACATTCAAATTTGAAGGTTTGCCAGATGCTGATTATTCCCGCTATCGATCTCAAGGACGGTGCCTGCGTACGTCTGCGCCAGGGCCGCATGGAAGATTCCACAGTGTTCTCCGATGACCCGGTGAGCATGGCTGCCAAGTGGGTGGAGGGCGGTTGCCGCCGTCTGCATCTGGTCGATCTGAACGGCGCGTTCGAAGGCCAGCCGGTCAACGGTGAAGTGGTTACCGCGATCGCCAAACGCTACCCGAACCTGCCGATCCAGATCGGTGGCGGTATCCGCTCGCTGGAAACCATCGAGCACTACGTCAAGGCGGGCGTCAGCTACGTGATCATCGGCACCAAAGCCGTTAAAGATCCGGCGTTCGTCGCTGAGGCCTGCCGCGCGTTCCCGGGCAAGATCATCGTCGGTCTGGATGCCAAAGACGGTTTTGTCGCTACTGATGGCTGGGCTGAAATCAGCACCGTGCAAGTCATCGATCTGGCCAAGCAGTTTGAAGCCGACGGTGTGTCCTCGATCGTTTATACCGACATCGCCAAAGACGGCATGATGCAGGGCTGCAACGTACCGTTCACCGCTGCGCTGGCTGCAGCGACGAAGATCCCGGTGATCGCCTCCGGCGGTATCCACAATCTGGGTGACATCAAGTCGCTGCTCGACGCCAAGGCGCCGGGCATCATCGGTGCAATCACTGGCCGGGCGATCTACGAAGGCACCCTCGACGTCGCCGAAGCGCAAGCTTTCTGCGATTCGTACCAAGGCTGAGGACTGACCATGGCGCTGGCCAAACGCATCATCCCTTGCCTGGACGTGGACAACGGCCGGGTCGTCAAAGGTGTGAAGTTCGAGAACATCCGCGATGCTGGCGACCCGGTGGAAATCGCTCGTCGCTATGACGAGCAGGGTGCCGACGAGATTACTTTCCTCGACATCACCGCCAGCGTCGATGGCCGCGACACCACGCTGCACACCGTCGAGCGCATGGCCAGCCAGGTGTTCATTCCACTGACCGTCGGCGGTGGCGTGCGCACCGTGCAGGACATCCGCAACCTGCTCAACGCCGGTGCGGACAAGGTCTCGATCAACACCGCAGCGGTGTTCAATCCGGAATTCGTCGGCGAAGCGGCGCAGCATTTCGGCTCGCAGTGCATCGTCGTCGCCATCGACGCGAAGAAGGTCTCCGGCCCGGGCGAAACCCCGCGCTGGGAAATCTTCACCCACGGCGGGCGCAAGCCGACCGGTCTCGACGCCGTCGAGTGGGCGAAGAAGATGGAAGGCCTGGGTGCCGGCGAGATCCTGCTGACCAGCATGGATCAGGACGGCATGAAAAATGGTTTCGACCTCGGCGTGACTCGCGCGATCAGCGATGCGCTGGGCATTCCGGTGATCGCTTCCGGCGGCGTCGGCAACCTGCAGCATCTGGCCGACGGCATCCTTGAAGGCCACGCCAGCGCGGTACTGGCGGCGAGTATTTTCCACTTCGGCGAATACACTGTGCAGGAAGCGAAAGCGTACATGGCCAAACGCGGCATCGTGATGCGCTAAACCGTACAGGCCAGTGGACAGCATGGCGTACCCAAGGCACTCTTGGGCACGCCATGGATTCCGGTAGCCCGACATGATCAAACGCCTGCTTCTTGTTCTCGCCAGTGCCTCTGTGTTGCTGCTCATCACGGCGCGGGCCGAAAACAGTCCCGACACCGATCTGGTGCTCCTCACCGAAAACTTTCCGCCCTACAACATGGCGAAAGACGGCAAGAATTTCGCCAAGGGCGAGAACATCAACGGCATTGCCGCCGACATCGTCCGCGAAATGTTCAAGCGCGCCGGGCTCACCTATAGCCTGACGCTGCGCTTCCCATGGGAGCGCGTCTACAAACTGGCGCTGGAAAACCCCGGTTACGGCGCCTTCGTGATGGCCCGCCTGCCGGACCGCGAAAACCTGTTCAAATGGGTCGGCCCGATCGGTCCGGACGACTGGATCATGTTGGCCAGGGCCGACAGCAAAATCACCCTCGACACCCTCAACGATGCGCGCAAATACAAGATCGGCGCCTACAAGGGCGACGCGATTGCCGAGACGCTGACCAAACAGGGCTTGAAGCCTATGGTCGTGCTGCGCGATCAGGACAACGCGAAAAAACTGGTCAATGGCCAGATCGACCTGTGGGCCACGGGTGATCCTGCCGGGCGCTATCTGGCGCGGCAGGACGGGGTCACTGGACTCAAGACCGTGTTGCGCTTCAACAGCGCCGAGTTATATCTGGCGCTGAACAAGGATGTGTCGGACGCAACGGTCGCCAGGCTGCAGGCGGCGCTGGATCAAATGCGCAAGGACGGGGTTGTCGACGAGATCATGGGGCGCTATCTGTAGCCGTCGGCAACGACTTGTCTGTTGCCTGGTGGGTGCATTCTTGCGGCGGAAACTGCAGCAGACTCAGGTTATCGTTCTGGGTGTAAGCCAGATTGATCCCCGCTTGCGAGCCGTCAGCACGACGCAGCTCGTAGAAACTCTCCAGCTGATAAACCGCGACGAATTTGCCTTTGCCGGCCATCGCGATCACATGGGTAACAAATGGAGTCTGCCAACCACTGGTTGACGTCTCGCTGTGAGTGAACTGGCTGTCCAGTCTTACCGAGAATGGAAGTGACGGAGGAGCGTCTGCCTTCGTTGCCCACGGGCTCACAAAACTGATCGCAGTAAGTTGAGTGAACAGACGCAGCGTCTTCGGATTCTGCAGCCGCTGCGCAGTCCACTTGAAAGCCCGTGCCTCCTCGCCTGTGTTGTGTCCGCTCCCAACCAAATAGTACTGGTCGGTTCTTTCCAGGCGATAAAACGGCGTGGTGCGTAATTGCTCAATTGGCGACAAGTCATCCTTGACCACGAACCATGGCAGCTCGATGACTTGGGCGAGGGTGGCCGCTCCCTTGGTTTCTGGGGCTTGCGCTGCGGAGAGCGTTGGTAGCTGTGGCGGTGACTGGATCAGCGGCGCGATCTGCATGCTTAGTGAATAGGCACCGACATTGCCCTCTGGCCGGTTGAAACTGCTGGCCGCAACAAATGTTCCCGGTGCGAAATGAATCTCTCCCGGCGGTGCATTGGGTGGTATGACACTCCATGCACTGAAGCTCTGCTTGGCGCCGCTGCCCCTGTCATTCCAGATCAGTTCGCCAACGTCCGAGGCGACCACCAGATCGGCGCGTACACAGCGAACCGCGTTGAGTGAAGGTTTTTCGTGATCATTGGAGCAGACCGCGCCCATGGCCACATAACCTTGCGGGGCGATCGGTCGCCATACGGCCCCGTCTTTCTTCGAGCCTGAGCCGGAATCTTTCCAGATCAGCTCGAAATCGTCCGGGCGCCTTAATGCCGGGCCCCTGGCCGGATCTGCACTGGGTGCATCGCCTTCGCAAACCACAGCTACCACGGTGCTGCCGTTAATGTTGTCGTGCCCGGCGACGAACACGTCGCCGAGCGGGAAATAGCCCGGCAATACATCCGGAGCCGGAGTCGGGCGCCAGAAGGCCGCGGGTTTAGCCCGTGAGCCGGTGCTGTCCCAGATGCGGTGAAACTCCGTGGTGAAATGGATCAGCAGATTGTCGTGGCGGATCGGCTCGATTTGTCTGGATGGCGCTGCGGCCTGGTCATGAATGGTCATGGTCACTCCTGATAGTTGAACGGCGACTCAAGGGAGTCGCGACCTGTTGCAGGTCTCACTATCGGTAATCGCAACCGGTCTCTGGCGGTAACTATGTATGACGTCGTGACCAGTTATTTCCAAAAAACCGTTCCTTGCCATGGGCAGCCTTGCGCTCCTGTTTTGCCTATTGATGCAGAAGCACAAGGCCTACGTTACTGGTCAGCTCAGGGGGCGCTGTTTTCGAGCGCTTCCCATTCCAGGATGTATTCCTTCAATTCTGAGCGCTGATTGTTGGGGTCGACAGCGTAAACGCAGAGTTTGAGGGGGAAGTTGCTTTGCGGGCGTAGCCAATTGGAGGTCACATGCCTATAACCCTGCGGGTCTTCGCAACTGACTTTTTCATCAAGGCCGCCTTTTACCTCGTATCGATCAAGACCCTCGTTCTTGCGTTCCGGCCACAGAATCAGTGCCCTGTTTATCTCTTTGTTAAACGAAGTCTCTATGGTCGGAACAGGCGTCGGGCCCGCATCAACCAGATAAGTGGGAACAGTGACGGCATTGCGATAAGTGCCTGCGGGTAATATGTCCTCAGTACTGTTTGTGGCGATGATGCAAAGGTTGCTAGGCCCGGTTTCAGGTCCCATCGGAACATTTAATCGAGTGGGCGCAGTGCCGGTGGTGATTGGCTGGCTGTAGTCTTGCGGAACTTCGCATTCGACCGGGTCCGACGTGCGTTTGGTCCGGATAAACCGGGTGCTGGCGGTTATTTCAAAGTTCCATTCTGGATAAACGTAGTTGCCCTGAGCGGTTACGCTGATCTTTGCATGCGTTGGCAGTTGGGCAGGCAGTCTGATAGAGGCTGCCGGAAATAATTCGCACACCTGCGGATCCGTATTGAGTTTGCCATCGATAAAGCAGTTGATGAAAACCGAGGTGGGACTGCCGTAACTGCCGCTCGGCATCTGACCGTATCCAGGCAGCGGCGTCAGATGGTGAGCCAAGGTCCCAAGGACGCCATAGACCTCGTTGGTCGCTCGAACGATGACCGGACTCCCCGAGCTTCCGGAAGCAATATCTTTGCATTGGTTGCTGACGGTATGCCGCCAAACCCAGGGCTTTTCGAAAATCGCCGGGGAGGGCATGTGGGTGCAGGCTGACATTTGTAATGGAGAGCCCACGGGTTTGTGCACTATCAGAATGTCGCTATCTTCTGCCGGCGCCTGCCGGGCCAGTTTCATGGGCGTGATGCCCTGAGCCAGAAGTTCGCCCTGTGACACTCCAAGCTCCAACAGAGCCAGGTCGACACCCTGAATACTGCTCCAGGCTACTTTCTGCAGAGAAACGGTCCTGGAGGCAGCAGTCGTATCGATGAAGCTGTTGAAGGTAATGCTGGCTTCGATAGGGTCATCTAGTCGCATGACCCCGTTTTCCTTGCCCACGCAGTGGGCGCTGGTCAGTGCATAGGCGGAATCGGACGGTCGAGAGCTGTTAGTGTCGATCAGGAAGGCGGTGCAGGAACCGTGCTCGCGGCTTTTGTACTCACCGATTCCCATCCAGTGGTTATTTTCGCCATCTTTGTTAGTCGGGTGTTGCGACGGTGAGAAGTTTTCAGCGCCCTTGCCGTAATCGACAGGGCTGGAACAGGCAGGAAGTGAGAAGGCCGTCAGTAATAAAAAGCTTGGGTGGATATATTTAAAGTTCATGGCCAGTCCTTGGCTAATATATGGGTGCAAGACTGGCGCAGAATAAGACAGTTAGGTTTGAGTCGGTTCTATAAGTTATTGCTGCTTATTTTGGTCGTAGAGGCTTATGAGAATTTAATAAGTTGATAGCTTAACGATAAATTCCATTTTTCCCGTGTGCAGCTGTCGCTTTGTTACTCCGCACGCTGATCATCTGCTTGATATCGATCCACTCGATGCCTTGCGCCTTGAGCTTCGGCAATTCACGTTCCAGCACCGCCAGCGTCTGCGGGTAAGGGTGGCCGATCATCACGGCCGAGCCCTGCTTGCGGGCCAGGCTGATCGCCGTCTGCAGCTGGTTGAAAATGGCGGCTTCGGTGCGTTCGTCATCGAGAAACACATCGCGCGAAACACTCGCCAGATCGATCTTCTGTGCTTGCCGCGCCGCCACGGTTTGCGCACTGGTGCGGCTGTCGACGAAGAACTTGTGCCGACGCTGCAACTCGCCCATCAGCCACGCCATCGCCACCGGCTGGGCGGTCATGCGACTGCCCATGTGGTTGTTGATGCCCGCCGTGTAGGGGACCATTTTGAACGCGGCGTCGAGGCGCTTTTGCAGCTCTTCGAGCGGCAGTTCGGGGTGCCAGGCGTACGGACCGGTGGCCGGATCCATCGGCATGTGCAGGATCACGATCTTGCCGGCGCGATGGGCTTCGCGGGCGAATTCGGTGGCGTGCGGGGTGTCGGGCATGATCGCCGTGGTCACTGGGCCGGGCAGAGCCAGCACACGGCGATCCCGGGGCAGGTTCTGCCCCAGGTCGTCGATGATCAGCGTCAGGTAGGCTTTTGGCGGTGGCGTCCTGGCGGGTTCTGCGTGAGCAGCACCCGCCAGATAGCACAGCAGGACGAAGAGCAAACGCAAAGACATCCTCAACGGCCGGACGTGATGCTCAAGCCCTTAAGCAGGCTCAGGGCCTGGGCCAACTGGTAATCGTCATCCTGCGGCATGGCCTTGGCCTTGGTGCCGGAACCGGTCGGCTTGTCTGCGCCGCCGTTGCCGTTGCCCAAGTGACCTTGCAGGTCGGCTTCCTTGAAGTAGTCGCCGTCCGCTTCGTTGGTGATCTTGGCCTTGCGCACTTCGATGTCCGGGACGATGCCCTGGGCCTGGATCGAGCGGCCGTTCGGCGTGAAGTACAGTGCCGTGGTGATCTTCAGCGCGCGGTCGTTGTTCAGCGGCAGCACGGTTTGCACCGAGCCCTTGCCGAAACTGGTGGTGCCCATGACTACCGCGCGTTTCTGATCCTGCAGGGCGCCGGCGACGATTTCCGAAGCGGAGGCGCTGCCACCGTTGATCAGCACGACCATCGGCACCGCTTCGCTTTCGTCTTTGCCGGTGGCGGAGAAGCGCAGTTCGGAGTTGGCGATCCGGCCTTTGGTATAGACGATCAGGCCTTTCTTGATGAAGTGGTCGACCACTTCCACTGCCGCCTGCAACACGCCGCCCGGGTTGTTGCGCAGGTCGAGGATGATGCCGTTGAGCTTTTTGCCGTTGTCCTTGCGCAGCTTGGCCAGGGCCTTGGAGACCTCTTCGCCGGTCTTGACCTGGAACTGGGTGATGCGGATGTAGCCGTAGCCCGATTCCAGCAGCTGCGCCTTGACGCTCTTCACCTGAATCACGGCGCGGGCCAGGGTCACATCGAACGGCGTGCCACCGTCGCGCACCAGGGTCAGGGTGATCTTCTGGCCGATCTTGCCGCGCATCTTGTCCACGGCTTCGGTCATGGTCTGGCCGCGAGTTGGCGCACCGTTGATCTTGACGATGAAGTCACCGGCCTGGATGCCAGCCTTCGACGCCGGGGTGTCGTCGATCGGCGAGACGACCTTGATGAAACCGTCTTCGGAGCCGACTTCGATGCCCAGGCCGCCGAATTCGCCGCTGGTGCTTTCCTGCAGTTCGGTGAAGTCTTCAGGGCCGAGATACGCGGAGTGCGGATCGAGGTTGCTGAGCATGCCCTTGATCGCGTTTTCCAGCAGGGTCTTGTCATCCACCGGCTCGACATACGCCGCCTTGATCCGGTCCATGACCTCGGCAAAGGTGCGCAACTCTTCCAACGGCAACGGGGCCTTGGCGGTCGCGGCAGTGCCTGCCGGAGCGACGGCCGGGGCCGGTTGAGCGGCGAACGCCAGAGGCGCGCCGATCACCAGGGCGATCGTCAGGGCCAGCGAGGTAAGGCGGGACAAATGCAGCATGTCGAACGAACTCCTGAATTAGGCGACGCGCTTATCCTTGCGCGTGACACCATTGCGCCGGATCACTCGGGTGACCCTGCTGACGAATTGCGAAATACAGCGCTGGTGTGTCCTGACCGCCACTGTTACCCACAGTGGAGATCGACTCACCGGCTTTTACCACGTCACCGGCCGACTTGAGCAGTGTCTGGTTGTGACCGTAAAGACTCAGATAACCATTGCCGTGATCAAGGATCACCAGCAGCCCGGCGCCACGCAACCAGTCGGCGAACACCACGCGCCCGCCATGCACGGCATGCACTTGGCTGCCGGCAGCGGCGCTGATCATCACACCATCCCACTTGGTGCGGGCATCGTCGCCACGGCTTTCGCCGAAGCGTGCCAGCAATCGACCATCAACCGGCCACGGAAGTTTTCCCCGGGTTGCAGCAAAAGGGCCGCCGAAGGTCTCACCGCTGCTGGACACCAGCGCGCCGGGGGTTGATTTGACGGGTTTTCGTGGGGCGTCGCTGTTGTCAGCCTGCGCCTCACGCAAACGCTTTTTTTCCGCTTCCTGCTGGGCGATCAGCGCTTTCTGCCGCGCTTCTTCTGCCTCACGGGCCTGACGGGCCAGGGTTTCTTCAATGGTTTTAAGGACTTTAGACAGGTCTGCCTGATCCTGCTCGCGGGCGGCCAGTTTCTGGTCGCGGGCTTTCACGTCATCGTTGAGCTTGGCGAGGACTTGCTGGCGTTCCTTGCGGACTTTTTCCAGCTCGTCGCGCTGGGTGTCGAGGCTGCTTTTCTGCACCAGCAATTGCGCCTGCTGCATGGCGATGTCTTTTTCGACATTGGCCAGTTGGCGCAGGGTTTCGTTGAAGTTCTTCAACTGCTCCAGGCGGGCCTGGCTCAGGTAATCGTAATAGGTGAGGGTGCGGGCGAATTTCTCGGGATTCTGCTGGTTGAGCAGCAGCTTGAGGTATTCCTGACGGCCATTCTGGTAGGCCGCGCGGGCCTGGATGGCGATCAGTCGCTGCTGTTCAGTGCGCGCGCTCTGGAGTTTTTTTTTCTCCGCATCGAGCCGCTGCAGCTCGGATTCGCTTTTTTTCAACTCTTTCTGCAGGGCATCGACCTGCTTCTCGAGCTTGCCCATCTCGGTTTCAGTGCCCTTGAGCTCTTTCTGCACACCGGATTTTTCTTCCTGCAGCTTGCCCAGCAGCTTTTTCAGCTCGGCAATGTCCTGACGCGTGGCATCCAACTGCTGTTGGGTTTGCGCGCGCTCGTCAGCGAAGGCCGGTTGGAGCAGGCAGGTCAGAGCGAGGGCGATCAGGACGCGGAGCATAGAGGCGGGCGGCACCAGGGTAATGGACGGCCTAGTATGCCCGCCCGAGGCTGCAAAAAAAACGCCCAATTGGGCTTGTGTGATAACTGGAGCGGCGCAGAGGCCCATTTCCATTTCGAAAACCCCATAAACCACTGTGGGAGCTGGCTTGCCAGCGATGGCGTCTGCACATTCAACATAGCTGTTGGCTGTCAGATTGCTATCGCTGGCAAGCCAGCTCCCACAGGGTTTGGCGGTGTTTGATCTGGCGATTACACCAGAATCGAAGTCCCCGTCATTTCCGCCGGTTTTTCCAGGCCAAGCAGCATCAGCATGGTCGGCGCGACGTCCGCCAGTACGCCGCCTTCACGGACCTTGAGGTCACGCTTGCCGACATAAATGAACGGCACCGGCTCGGTGGTGTGCGCGGTGTGCGCCTGGTGGGTTTCTTCATCGGCCATTTTTTCGACGTTGCCGTGGTCGGCGGTGATCAACGCTTCGCCGCCAACCTTTTCCAGCGCCTCGACGATGCGCCCGACGCAGGTGTCCAGGCATTCCACGGCTTTTACCGCAGCGTCGAACACGCCGCTGTGGCCGACCATGTCGCCGTTGGCGTAGTTGACCACGATCACGTCGTAACGCTGATGCTCGATGGCGTCGACGATGCGGTCGGTGACCTCGGGTGCGCTCATTTCCGGTTGCAGGTCGTAGGTGGCGACTTTCGGCGACGGGATCAGGATGCGCTCTTCACCCGGGAACGGCTCTTCGCGGCCGCCGGAGAAGAAGAAGGTCACGTGCGCATATTTTTCGGTTTCGGCGATGCGTAGCTGGGTCTTGCCGTTTTTCGCCAAATAGTCGCCAAGCACGTTTTCCAGGCTGCCCGGAGCGAAAGCCGCCGGGGCCGGGATGCTGGCGGCGTATTGGGTCAAGCCCACGTACTGCACTTTTGGCTGGCGCGTGCGCTCGAATTCCTTGAAATCGTCTTCGACAAATACGCGGCTCAGTTCGCGGGCACGGTCGGCGCGGAAGTTCATGAACACCACGGCGTCGCCGTCTTCGACCTTGACCGGCTCGCCGATGGTGGTGGCTTTGACGAATTCGTCGCTCTCGCCACGGGCGTAGGCGGCGTCGAGGCCTTCCTGAGCGGTGGCGGCGTTGAATTCGGCGTTGCCGTCAACGATCAGGTTGTAGGCCTGAGATACGCGGTCCCAACGGTTGTCACGGTCCATCGCGAAGTAGCGACCGATGAGGCTGGCGATGCGGCCCTTGCCGAGCGCCTGGAAGGTCGCGTCGAGCAGTTCGATCGACGAAGCGGCGCTTTTCGGCGGCGTGTCGCGACCGTCGAGGAAGGCGTGCAGGTAGATTTTCTCGGCGCCGCGCTTGAAGGCCAGTTCGGCCATGGCGATCAGGTGATCCTGGTGGCTGTGCACGCCGCCATCGGACAGCAGACCCATGAAATGCACGGCTTTGCCGGCGGCCACGGCTTTATCCACGGCAGCGCAGATGGTCGGGTTGTCGAAGAACTCACCGTCGCGGATCGCTTTGGTCACGCGCGTGAAGTCCTGATACACCACGCGCCCGGCGCCGAGGTTCATGTGGCCGACTTCGGAGTTGCCCATCTGGCCGTCCGGCAGACCAACGTCCATGCCGCTGCCCGAGATCAGGCCGTTCGGCACCGTGGCCCACAGACGATCGAGCACAGGCTTCTTCGCCGCATACACGGCATTGGATTCGTGGCTGTCACTGTGACCGAAGCCGTCGAGAATCATCAGGACCAAAGGTTTAGGCGTGGTAGTCATGGAATCCACTCGTGGCTAATAAAGAAGAGGGCGATGGAAAAGGGAGTGGCGAGTTTAATGCTTAGTTCCGACCACGTCACCGCCGGACGGGGTTTGGCCCACCATAGTGGCTGTGTATACTGGCCGACATTTTAACGCCCTGGAACCTCCTTCGATGGTTGCTCACCTGATTGAATTTGCCACTAACCACTACATTCTTGTCGGTATCTTCGTCGTACTGCTGGCTCTGCTGCTGGCGCACACGATGCAGGGCGGCGGTAAAAGCCTGAGCACCGGCGAACTGACCGCACTGGTCAACAAGGACGCAGGCGTGGTGGTGGACATCCGTCCGGCGAAAGATTACGCCGCCGGCCATATCGTTGGCGCGATCAACATTCCTCAAGACAAACTGGCTGCGCGTACCGGCGAGCTGGAAAAGCACAAGGCCAAGACCATCATTCTGGTCGACGCCCTGGGCCAGACCGCTGGCACCCACGCTCGCGAGCTGATGAAGTCCGGCTTCACTGCCGCCAAGCTGTCCGGCGGGATCTCCAGCTGGAAAGGCGACAACCTGCCGCTGGTGAAGTGATATGAGCGAAGTCATCGTCTACTCCAGCGACTACTGCCCTTATTGCATGCGAGCCAAGCAATTGCTCGCGAACAAAGGTGTGGCCTTCGAAGAGATCAAGGTCGATGGCAAGCCGCAGATTCGTGCTGCCATGAGCCAGAAGGCCGGACGCACGTCGGTGCCGCAGATCTGGATCGGCGAAAAGCACATCGGCGGTTGTGATGATTTGTATGCCCTGGAGCGCGCCGGCAAGCTCGACGCGTTGCTCAAGGCCTGAACGGCTGCACCCACGTACAGCACTCCCTAAAAGACCCAAGATCAGAAAGGATCTGAGATGACTGACCAACAGAACACTGCAGCCAGCGAAGAAGAAACCGCACCGCAATTCTCCTTGCAGCGCATCTACGTACGCGATCTGTCCTTCGAAGCCCCGAAAAGCCCGGCGATCTTCCGCCAGCAGTGGGACCCGACCGTCGGTCTGGACCTGAACACCCGTCAGAAAGAACTGGAAGGTGATTTCTACGAAGTGGTACTGACCCTGTCCGTGACCGTGAAAAACGGCGACGAAGTGGCTTTCATCGCTGAAGTGCAACAGGCCGGTATCTTCCTGATCAAGAACCTCGACGCGGCTTCGATGAGCCACACTCTGGGTGCGTTCTGCCCGAACATCCTGTTCCCGTACGCGCGCGAAACCCTGGACAGCCTGGTGACTCGTGGTTCGTTCCCGGCCCTGATGCTGGCGCCGGTGAATTTCGACGCCCTGTACGCGCAAGAGCTGCAGCGCATGCAGGAAGCTGGCGAGACGCCGACCGTTCAGTAAGTATCTGAGCGACGACGCAAGTCCAATGTGGGAGCGGGCTTGCTCGCGAAAGCGCAGTCTCAGGCGACATCAATGTCATCTGATCCGACGCCTTCGCGAGCAAGCCCGCTCCCACATTTGTTATCCGGTGTTATTTGAAGTCGTTCTGCCGCCACGCTTCGTACACGGCCACCGCCACAGTGTTGGACAGGTTCAGGCTGCGGCAGCCTTCACGCATCGGCAGGCGCAGGCGCTGTTCGGCGGGCAGGGCGTCGAGCACTTCCGCCGGCAGGCCACGGCTTTCCGGGCCGAAGATGAACGCATCGCCCGGGACGAACGCGGCGTCGTGAAACGGCCGCGAGCCCTTGGTGGTGAACGCGAACAGCCGTGGGTTGCCGAGGCTTTCCAGGCAACTGGCGAGGTCGGCGTGGCGCTGCAACGTGGCATATTCGTGGTAGTCGAGACCGGCCCGGCGCAAGCGCTTGTCGTCCATCTCGAAACCCAGCGGTTCGATCAAATGCAGGTGGCAGCCGCTGTTGGCGCACAGCCTGATAACGTTGCCGGTGTTCGGCGGAATTTCTGGTTGAAAAAGGATGACGTGAAACATGCACGGCTCCGAAGGTAAAGATGACGCGCATTCTACGCCGCAAGCCGACCCGCGTTCGAAACTATTCCCGCGGGTGATCGGTTCGCTGGCGATTGTCGGCGTGATGGTCGGCTTGATGATCGGTCGCCTGACCACGCCGGACCCCAGCGTGCTGCAGCAGGTCGACGTGACCGGTGACGGCCTGGTGGTGTGGTTCAGCAACGAACCGAAGCTGCACGGTGAAATCATCGATGGCACGGTGGCCCTGTTGTTTCAGGCAGAGGGCAAGGCGCAAAAGGGTCAGCTCAAGCTCAACGGCAAGGACGTGAACTGGCGAACGCGCTTGAGTGACGGTGGGCTGTTGCTGACGGTGCTGGCGGCGCGGCCGCTGCAGGGGGACTGGGCCGGGAGCAAGGTCGATGACCGCTGGCGGCTGGAGATCCATCTCCGGGGGCAATAAAAGCGGGAATCCCCGGCCTGCCTGTACCAGGGTTCCCAAAACGGGGTGGACTTCGCTGAGAGCGTCGGTCCGGTGTAAAGAGGGAACCCCCGGCCTGCCTGTACCAAGGATCCCAAAAGGGTGGGTTCGCCGCGTTGCGGTTTGAACCCGGTGTAAAGAGGGGAATCCCCGGCCTGCCTGTACCAAGGTCCCCGAAACGGGTGGTGAATCGAATCACCTGTGAGGGTTATTGCAGGCGGCGTGCCAGTTTTAGTATTTCGAAACAGAAAAAAGATTCAGATGCGCGAAAGCCCCGTAAATCGGGGCTTTCGCGTTTTTACTGGTCGGTTTTTTCAGTCTTGCCTGAATGGTTTTTGCACCGGCTGCGATGCCCGATCACGGGTCAAAGTGCATTAGGTTGGTGCACGGCGGGGCCACTGTGGGAGCGGGCTTGCTCGCGAAGGCGTCGCGTCAGTCACTGATACGTTTCATGAACAGCGCTTTCGTGAGCAAGCCCACTCTCACAGAGGGCGTGGTTGATCAGCCCTCATCCCCCTCATCATCATCCCCACCGTCCACTTTCATCCCCAATTCCTTGATCTTGCGCGTCAGGGTATTACGCCCCCAGCCGAGCAATACCGCCGCATCACGACGGCGACCGGCCGTGTGCTTCAGTGCGGTCTCGATCATGATCCGCTCGAACGCCGGCACCGCGCTGTCGAGCAGGCTCGACTGGCCGCGGGCCAACGCTTGATCGGCCCACTGGCGCAGCGCCTGCTCCCAGTTGGTCACTGGCGCCGAGTCCTGCGGCAGGCTCAGCAGTTCCGGTGGCAGGTCACTGATGTGCACTTCGCGTCCGGAGGCCATCACGGTGATCCAGCGGCAGGTGTTCTCCAGCTGCCGCACGTTGCCCGGCCATGGCAGGTTCTTCAGGTATTCCTCGGTCTCGCTCTTGAGCAGCTTCGGCTCCACCGCCAGTTCTTGCGCGGCGCGGCTGAGGAAGTGCTTGGCCAGGGTCGGGATGTCTTCGCGACGGTCCGACAGGCGTGGAATGTGGATGCGGATCACGTTGAGGCGGTGGAACAAGTCCTCACGGAATTTCCCGGCATGCACCAGGGTTTCCAGATTCTGGTGAGTTGCAGCAATGATCCGCACGTCGACCTTGACCGGCACATGGCCGCCGACGCGATAGAACTCGCCGTCGGCCAGCACCCGCAGCAAACGGGTCTGGGTATCTGCCGGCATGTCGCCGATTTCGTCGAGGAACAGCGTGCCGCCGTCAGCCTGTTCAAAGCGCCCGCGACGCAGGTTGGCCGCG
Source organism: Pseudomonas sp. IT-93MI4 (assembly GCF_949767635.1). NCBI lineage: Bacteria > Pseudomonadati > Pseudomonadota > Gammaproteobacteria > Pseudomonadales > Pseudomonadaceae > Pseudomonas > Pseudomonas sp. IT-93MI4. The sequence goes on along the minus strand of NZ_CATKPP010000044.1, from coordinate 423,807 downwards.
CCGGTGAATGCGCCTTTTTCGTGGCCGAACAGCTCGGATTCCATCAGGTCCTTGGGGATCGCCGCCATGTTCAGCGCGATGAACGGCGAGGCCGCGCGCGGGCTGTGGCGGTGCAGGGCGTGGGCCACCAGTTCTTTACCGGTGCCGGATTCGCCGTTGATCAACACGGTGATGTTGGAGTGGCTCAAGCGGCCGATGGCGCGAAACACCTCCTGCATCGCCGGCGCTTCGCCGATGATTTCCGGGGTGCGGGTCAGCGCCGGCACCACTTCCAGGCCTTGCTGCTCTTGCGCATGCTGATTGGCGCGCTTGACCAGCGATACCGCCTCGTCGACGTCGAATGGCTTCGGCAAGTATTCGAAAGCACCGCCCTGGTACGAGGCCACCGCGCTGTCCAGGTCGGAGTGCGCGGTCATGATGATCACCGGCAGCCGTGGGTGCTGTTCGCGGATACGTGCCAGCAGGTCGAGGCCACTGGCGCCCGGCATGCGGATGTCGGAAATGATCACATCAGGCTGCTGACGGGCCAGACGACTCATCACGCCGTCGGCGCTGTCGAAGCTCTGCGTGGTCATGCCTTCCTGCTGCAAGGCCTTTTCCAGAACCCAACGGATAGAACGGTCGTCATCGACGATCCACACGGTTTCACTACGGCTCATGTCGATGTGGCTCCTTGTTCCAGTGGCAGAAAGATCGAGAACGTGGTGTGGCCGGGGTGGCTGTCACACTCGATCAGGCCCTGGTGCTGGCTGATGATGTTCTGGGTGATGGCCAGGCCTAGCCCGGTACCGTCCGGGCGGCCGCTGACCATGGGAAAGAAGATGGTTTCCTGAAGTTCTGCAGGGATCCCCGGGCCGTTGTCGATGATCTCGATCTTGGTCACCAGGCGATGACGGACGTGGCCGATGGTGAACTGGCGCATGGTCCGGGTGCGCAGGCTGATGCGGCCCAGACGCAGCTCGTTCTGGCTGCTGATCGCCTGCATCGCGTTGCGCACGATGTTCAGTACGGCCTGAATCATTTGTTCGCGGTCGATCAATACGTCGGGAATGCTCGGGTCGTAGTCGCGCACCAAGGTGATGCAGCCCTGGCTTTCCGCTTCGACCAGTTGGCAGACGCGTTCGAGCACTTCGTGAACGTTGCACAACGCCAGCGACGGCAGCTTGTTCGAGCCGAGCATGCGGTCGACCAGATTGCGCAGGCGGTCGGCCTCTTCAATGATCACGTTGGTGTAGTCGCGCAGGCTGTCTTCCGGCAGTTCGCGGGCCAGCAACTGCGCGGCGCCCCGGATGCCGCCGAGCGGGTTCTTGATCTCGTGAGCGAGGCCGCGCACCAGCATCTTGCTGGTTTCCTGCTTGGACAGTTGCGCCTCTTCCTTGGTGATCCGCAGCAGGCGATCACGTGGGTGCACCTCAAGCAAAAGCATGGTCGCGCCGTTGCTGAGGATCGGCGTCACTGCGTAGTCCACGGTCAGAGTCTGGCCGGTGAGGGCGGTGAGCATCGCTTCGCGCTTGGTGAAAGGGTGTGCCTGTTCGACCGCCTGACGCAGCGAGTTGAGCGCCTCGGTGGACTCGGTGAACAACTCGCTGATGAACTGTCCATGGCTACGCTGACCGCTGATGGCCAGCAGCATCTCGGCCGCCGGGTTCATGTACTCAAGGCGCAGTTCGGCATCGAGCAGAATGGTAGCGGTGGTCAGGTTGTCGAGCAGCAAACGGTGGATTGCGTCGCTAATAGTCATCGGAGCCTCTTTTGGGGGCGGAGCGTGCGCAAGAAGCAGGCGTCGTTAAACGGAAAATGCAAAAACCAAACCAAGGCTCCGAAAAGAAGCGTTCAACCCGTGAAACAGGCGTTTGACGCTCGTTTGAGTGGCAGGGTGCCAGCTCGAACGGGAAGTTTCGAACCAAAATGGGTTGGAATCTGGGTACGGTGCAGCCTATTGCACCAATATAGTGCGTAAAGCTGAATGGCGTTAGAAGAAGCGCAGGAAGGGATTTTTTTCTTCGGCGGGTTTGTCTTTCAGCGGACATTCCGGGCGCACGCCGTAGTCCTCGCTGACGCAGGGTTTGACCTGTCGTTTCTGCGCCAGCGAGATGCGTAGCATGTGGAATGGCTGGTTGGCGGTGCGCTCGACAGTGCGACCCTGCTCATCAAGGATTTCCACCGACAGGTTGTGACTGCCGCGGTCGATGTTGCTCAGCGGGAATACCGGACTAAGTCCCGGCTCGCCAGTGGCCTGGCCGTCCAGCAGCAGGCGATAGCGATGGCCCTGCTGTAAGCCAGGTTCGCTGGTGACACTGACGATCACCTCGCCCGCGCTGCTGCGAAGGGTCGCATCCGGCTCGGGGATCAGGATGCGCAGCATGTCGTAGTGAAACGGTGGTTGTTCCGCGACCTTTTTTACAGCGCTGATCGGTGCTGCAGCCGTGGGGTTGGCCGACATGCGATTGCTGGTGGCGATAGGCACGCGCTTGGCGTTGCCGCGCGGCTGGTCGGTGTAGACGCGATTGCCCTGCGCGTCGACATAGGTGAAGACCTCTGCCGAAACGGGCAGGGCGAACAGGCACAGGATCAGCCAGAAATTTCTCACGGCTTGTGCACCCGCTGTACGGTGAACACCACCGCCGGGCTCTGCTGGATGATCGCTTCGCCGTCGATCACCTGCACCGCGAGACGATGCTCGCCGCGATCGACATTCACCAATTGCAGGATCGGCACGTTGCTCGGCTGGCCATAAGGTGTGTCGTCCAGCACCAGCCTTAACTGGTGCGGCGCCTGCAGGCGCGGCTTGATCAGCACATTGACAGTGAAGGTGCCGTTGTTGGCGCGCAGCGCTTCTTCGCTGGGCAGGCCGGTCAGCTCCAACACCTCGTAGGCACTGCGTGCCGCGGGGCGTGTGTCGGTGCTTGAAGGCGTTGGCGCGCTCGGTGCCTGTGGCTCGACGCGGTTGAGTGGCGGCAACTCGACCGGCTGCGCCTGAACACCGTCCGGCGAGTGATCGCTGTAAACCGTGTTGCCATTGGCATCGGTGTACTTGTAGATCTGCGCGGCGGCGGGCAGGGCGATCAGCAGCAGGATGTAGAGAAAGGTGCGACCCATGAAATCGACCGGGAAAGAAAGCGATGGGGTGCAGCATAGGCCAGGTGCGGCGGTTGGCCCAACCCAGGATATATCCGGAGATCATTCAGACGCCAAAAATCCCTGTGGGAGTGGGCTTGCTCGCGAAGGCGGCGTATCAGTCGCCATCCCTGTCAATGACCCACCGCCTTCGCGAGCAAGCCCGCTCCCACAGGGGTTTTGCGTAGTTTCATAAATCGTGGGCAATAAAAAGGCCTCCCGAAGGAGGCCTCTTATTGTCACGCCGCGTAGCGCGGCGCTACCGGATCAGCAGCTGTAGTACAGCTCATATTCCAGTGGGTGTACGAAGGTACGGACCTTGATTTCTTCTTCGGATTTCAGCGCGATGTAAGCGTCGATGAAGTCGTCGGAGAACACGCCGCCCTTGGTCAGGAACGCACGGCCCTTGTCCAGCTCTTCCAGGGCTTCTTTCAGGCTGCCGCAAACTTGTGGGATCTCTTTCGCCTCTTCAGGCGGCAGGTCGTACAGGTTTTTGTCAGCGGCATCGCCTGGGTGGATCTTGTTCTGGATACCGTCCAGACCGGCCATCAGCAGTGCTGCGAAAGCCAGGTACGGGTTGGCAGCCGGATCCGGGAAGCGTGCTTCGATACGACGGCCGCGTGGGCTGTTGACGTAAGGAATACGGATCGAGGCGGAACGGTTGCGAGCCGAGTAGGCCAGCATCACCGGCGCTTCGAAACCTGGCACCAGACGCTTGTAGGAGTTGGTAGCCGGGTTGGTGAAGCCGTTCAGGGCCTTACCGTGCTTGATGATACCGCCGATGAAGTACAGGGCGGTTTCGGACAGGCCGGCATAGCCTTCGCCCGCGAAGGTGTTCTTGCCGTCTTTGGCGATGGACATGTGCACGTGCATGCCCGAGCCGTTGTCGCCGTACAGTGGCTTCGGCATGAAGGTCGCGGTGCGGCCGTAAGCGTCGGCTACGTTGTGGACAACGTATTTCAGAGTCTGAACTTCGTCAGCTTTCTTCACCAGGGTGTTGAACTTGACACCGATTTCGTTCTGACCGGCAGTCGCCACTTCGTGGTGGTGAACTTCAACGGTCTGGCCCATCTCTTCCAGTGCGTTGCACATGGCAGTACGGATTTCGTGGTCGTGGTCGAACGGCGGAACCGGGAAATAGCCGCCTTTGATACCAGGGCGGTGGCCTTTGTTGCCGCCTTCGATGTCCTGGTCGGACATCCACGAGCCTTGTTCGGAGTAGATCTTGAACATCGAGCCGGAGATGTCCGACTTGAACTTCACTTCGTCGAAGATGAAGAATTCTGGTTCTGGGCCAGCGAAGACGGTGTCACCGATACCGGTGGTCTTCAGGTATTCCTCGGCGCGGTGAGCGATGGCGCGCGGGTCGCGATCGTAACCTTGCATGGTCGACGGTTCGATGATGTCGCAAACCAGGATCAGGGTTGCGTCTTCGGTGAACGGGTCGAGAACGGCAGTATCGTCGTCCGGCAGCAGGATCATGTCGGAGGCTTCGATGCCTTTCCAGCCAGCGATGGAGGAACCGTCGAACATCTTGCCGACTTCGAAGAAGTCGTCTTCCAGCGCATCGCGAGCCGGCATGGTCACGTGGTGCTGAGTGCCTTTGGTGTCCGTGAAGCGCAGATCAATCCACTTGACGTCATGATCTTTGATGAGTTGAACCGACTTCGACATAGTGTCCTCCGGGTGGCTTAGGGCTTGGTAGTGGATGCCCTTAATAGGGGTGATGCCGGCGCAGATACTCTGCCAAGGCAACCTGCCTCACAAGGGAGCAAATTGCATGCCAGTGCCCCAGCATGGGTTTTTTGCCCCAATTTCACGCTTTGAGCACCGCAAAGTGCCATAAGGGTGAAAATCTCGCCCCTTAATGTAGCGCTTCAAATCAGAAATGACCCGTTTTGGTGCAAGTGAAACCTTCTGCATATTAACTGGTTAAACCTTGAGCAATTTCCGCTATAATCCGCGCCCCCCTTTTTCGGCTGGCCCTGCGCGCGCTGTTTTCATGAAACTAATCGTAAAAGTCTTCCCCGAGATCACCATCAAAAGCCGCCCTGTCCGGATGCGTTTCATCCGCCAGTTGGCCAAGAACATCCGCGCCGTGCTCCGCGATCTGGACCCGGCCGTGGTGGTGAACGGTGTGTGGGACAATCTCGAGCTGGAAACCCGCGTTACCGACCCCAAAGCCTTGAAAGAGATGGGTGAGCGCCTGACCTGCACCCCGGGTGTCGCGCATTTTCTGCAGATCGACGAGTACCCGCTGGGCGACTTCGACGACATCACCGAGAAGTGCAAGCAGCACTACGGCGATGTGCTGGCCGGGAAGATTTTCTCGGTGCGCTGCAAGCGCGCCGGCAAGCATCCGTTCAGCTCGATGGACGTCGAAAAATACGTCGGCAGCAAGCTGCGTCGTGAGTGCGGTGCGGCCGGAATCGACCTCAAAGACCCGGAAATCGAAGTTCGCATCGAAGTTCGCGACCAACGGTTGTTTGTCATCCACAGCCAGCACAACGGCATCGGCGGTTACCCGCTCGGCGCCCTGGAGCAGACGCTGGTATTGATGTCCGGCGGCTTTGACTCGACGGTTGCCGCGTACCAGATCATGCGTCGCGGCCTGATGGCGCATTTCTGCTTCTTCAATCTCGGCGGGCGTGCCCACGAATTGGGCGTGATGGAAGTCGCGCATTTCATCTGGAAGAAGTACGGCAGCTCGCAACGCGTGCTATTTGTCAGTGTTCCGTTCGAAGAAGTGTTGGGCGAAATTCTCGGCAAAGTCGATAACAGTCATATGGGCGTCGTATTGAAGCGTATGATGTTGCGCGCATCTTCGGCCATCGCCGACCGGCTGCACATCGACGCGCTGGTCACCGGCGAAGCGATCTCCCAGGTATCGAGCCAGACGCTGCCGAACCTGTCGGTGATCGACTGCGTGACCGACAAACTGGTCCTGCGCCCACTGATCGTTGCGCACAAGCAGGACATCATCGACACGGCCAACGAGATCGGCACCGCCGATTTCGCCCGGCACATGCCGGAGTACTGCGGAGTCATCTCGGTCAATCCGAAGACCGCCGCCAAGCGCCACCGTGTTGAGCACGAAGAGAAAGAATTCGACATGGCGGTTCTCGAGCGTGCGCTCGAAAACGCCAAGCTGGTGCCGATCGACCGAGTGATCGACGAATTGGGCCAGGATTTGCAGATCGAAGAAGTCGGCGAAGCGCTGGCCGGTCAGATCGTCATCGACATCCGTCACCCGGATGCGGCCGAGGATGACCCGCTGGAACTCGCCGGCATAGAAGTACAGACGATGCCGTTCTACGCAGTGAACGCTCGTTTCAAGGAGCTGGATCCGACTCGCCAGTACCTGCTGTATTGCGACAAAGGCGTGATGAGTCGCCTGCATGCTCACCATTTGCTCAGTGAGGGGCATGCCAATGTGCGCGTTTATCGACCGAGCTAAGTGCCCGGGGCTGTTTGCCTGTGGCCTGCGTCACCGGCCCCCCGACACCGCCGTCAAGCTGTAACGGCCATGCCGGACACTACTGTTAATCGCTGCCAAGACTTGTCAGCAAACCGAATCCTCTGATCGAGATACACAAGTGATCGAAAATCTACGTAACATCGCCATCATTGCCCACGTTGACCATGGTAAGACCACCCTGGTAGACAAACTCCTGCGTCAATCCGGCACTCTGGAGCGCAACGAGCTCAACGACGAGCGCGTGATGGACTCCAACGACCAGGAAAAAGAGCGCGGTATTACCATTCTGGCGAAAAACACCGCCATCAACTGGAACGGCTACCACATCAACATCGTGGACACCCCGGGCCACGCCGACTTCGGCGGCGAAGTAGAACGCGTAATGTCGATGGTTGACTCCGTTCTGCTGCTGGTTGACGCTCAAGACGGCCCTATGCCGCAAACCCGTTTCGTGACCAAGAAGGCGTTCGAAGCCGGCCTGCGTCCAATCGTGGTCATCAACAAGGTTGACCGTCCAGGCGCGCGTCCGGACTGGGTTCTGGACCAGATCTTCGACCTGTTCGACAACCTCGGTGCTACCGAAGAACAACTGGACTTCCAGGTTGTTTACGCTTCGGCCCTGAACGGTATCGCCGGTCTGGATCACACCGCCATGGGCGAAGACATGACTGCGCTGTACCAGGCAGTTGTCGACCACGTTCCGCCTCCGGCCGTTGACCGTGACGGTCCGTTCCAGATGCAGATCTCCGCTCTGGACTACAACAGCTTCCTGGGTGTTATCGGTGTTGGCCGTATCGCTCGTGGTCGCGTCAAGCCGAACACCCCGGTTGTCGCGATCAGCGCCGACGGCAAGCGCCGCAACGGTCGTATCCTGAAGCTGATGGGTCACCACGGTCTGCACCGCATTGACGTTGAAGAAGCAGCGGCTGGCGACATCGTCTGCATCAGCGGCTTCGACGAGCTGTTCATCTCCGACACCCTGTGCGACATCAACACCGTCGAGGCGATGAAGCCGCTGACCGTTGATGAGCCAACCGTTTCCATGACCTTCCAGGTAAACGACTCGCCATTCTGCGGTAAAGAAGGCAAGTTCGTGACCTCCCGTAACATCAAGGATCGTCTGGACAAAGAGCTGCTGTACAACGTTGCACTGCGCGTTGAAGAAGGCGACTCGGCTGACAAGTTCAAGGTTTCCGGCCGTGGTGAGCTGCACCTCTCGGTACTGATCGAAACCATGCGTCGCGAAGGCTTCGAGCTGGCCCTGGGCCGTCCTGAAGTGATCATCCGTGAAGTTGACGGCGTGAAGCAGGAACCGTTCGAAAACGTCACCATCGACATCCCTGAAGAATCGCAGGGCAAGGTCATGGAAGAGATGGGTCTGCGTAAGGGCGACCTGAGCAACATGGTGCCGGATGGCAAGGGCCGTGTTCGTCTGGAATACAACATCCCTGCTCGCGGTCTGATCGGTTTCCGTAACCAGTTCCTGACCCTGACCAACGGTGCTGGCATCCTGACCTCGATCTTCGACCGTTACGCTCCAGTGAAGTCGGGCCACATGTCCGGCCGTCAGAACGGCGTTCTGGTTTCGGTTGAAACCGGCAAGGCACTGACCTACTCGCTGGAAACCCTGCAGGCTCGTGGCAAGCTGTTCGTAGAACACGGCCAGGAGATCTACAACGGTCAGATCGTTGGTCAGAACAGCCGCGACAACGACCTGGGTGTGAACCCTACCAAAGGCAAGAAGCTCGACAACATGCGTGCTTCGGGTAAAGACGAAACCATCGCTCTGGTACCACCTGTTCGCTTCACTCTGGAACAGGCTCTGGAATACATCCAGGAAGACGAGCTGTGCGAAGTCACGCCTAAGTCCATCCGTCTTCGCAAGAAGATCCTGGACGAAAGCGAGCGTACCCGCGCTGCCAAGAAAGCCAAGGCGTAATTTAGCCCGAGCTTGAAAAAACGCCCCCGGTCGCGAGACCGGGGGCGTTTTTGTTTGTCTGGGGTTTACGCGTTGTTTGTGCCGGCCCCTTCGCGAGCAGCCGCCGCACATTTCAGGAAAGATCAAAACTTCTCGATCGACCGCGAATTCTGCACCCGCTCGACTTCTTTCGGCTTGTACGCGCAATACCCCGGCCGCGGGCCGATTTTCGGGTGGTTGCGGCAAGTGTCCGGGCGCTTGTCATAAATGGTGCACAGGCGGCTCTTACGATCCAGGTAGTAGCAATCGTTGTTGCTCATGCGCTGCAGGGTGAAGATCCCCGACTTCTGGTTGAAGCGCTCGACCAGCCCTTCCTTTTGCAGGCGCTTGGCGATGTTCTTCGGCGGATCACCCAGTTCGAACTCGTCAACCACGCCGATGCGTACCAGGTCCTTGATCTTGACCTCGACCGGCAGGGTGCAGCAGCTGGAGACACAAGAGCCGCACATCGGGGCCGAATATTTGGCCCACGTATCGAGACGATCGATCTCGGCGGCGGCAATCAGGTTGGGCTTCATCATCGGGGGTTACCAGGCGTGTGTGCATCAGGGCGCGCGATCATACCGGGACTGGTGGATTTTTGAACAACCTTTCGCCAGATTTTTGCAAATGCCGCGCAAATGTCATTCAGTCCGGCACGGCCCCTGCATTCATTAGCCCACTCGCCAAGGTAATGCCGGGCTATCTCACCGACTTCGGAAAAACTGCAGAACCTGCGCCTCTACCGTCGGTCAGACCGTCTAGGCTCAGACAATTCCCCGCTCGCTCGAGGTCCTATCGATGACTCAAGAACCACTAGTTCGCGAAGCAGAGGTGGCCGCATTCCGCGATGCCGTCCTGACCAAGCTCACCTATGCAGTGGGCAAAGACCCGGATCACGCTTTCGACCATGACTGGTTCGAAGCCATTGCCCTGGCGGCGCGCGACCACATGGTCGAACACTGGATGGACCATACCCGGCAGATCTACCGCAAAGGCCAGAAGCGGGTGTATTACCTCTCGCTGGAATTTCTCATCGGTCGTTTGCTCTACGACAGCCTGAGCAATCTCGGCCTGCTCGACGTCGCGCGTGAAGCGCTGACCGAACTGGGCGTCGATCTCGAACGCATCCGCCTGCTGGAACCCGACGCGGCACTCGGCAACGGTGGCCTCGGCCGTCTGGCGGCGTGCTTCATGGAAAGCATGTCGACCCTTGGCATCGCCGGGCACGGCTACGGCATTCGCTACGAGCATGGGCTGTTCCGGCAGGCCATCGTCGATGGCTGGCAGCAGGAACAGACCGAGCACTGGCTGGATTTCGGCAACCCGTGGGAGTTCGAACGTCCGGAAGTGGTGTACTCGATCGGCTTCGGCGGCAGTGTCGAAACCGTGACCGATGCCAGCGGCAAGACCAAACAGGTCTGGTCGCCTGCGGAAACCGTGCGCGCGATTGCCTATGACACGCCAGTGGTCGGCTGGCGCGGGGCGAGCGTCAACACCCTGCGGCTGTGGCGTGCACGCGCCATGGAAGATCTGCACCTGGAGCGTTTCAACGCCGGTGACCACTTGGGTGCCGTCGCCGAAGTCGCCCGCGCTGAAAGTATTTCCCGCGTGCTTTATCCGGCCGACAGCACTGAGGCCGGGCAGGAACTGCGCCTGCGCCAGGAATACTTCTTCGTCGCCGCTTCCTTGCAGGATCTGCTGCGTCGTCATCGCAACATGCACACCTCGGTGCTGACCCTGGGCGATCACGCGGCGATCCAGCTCAACGACACCCACCCTTCGATTGCCGTTGCTGAATTGATGCGGCAACTGGTCGACGTCTACGACGTGGCCTGGGATGCGGCGTGGCAAGTCACGGTCGATACCTTGTCGTACACCAACCACACGCTGTTGCCCGAAGCGCTGGAAACCTGGCCGGTCGGCCTGATGGAACGCATGCTGCCGCGGCACATGCAGATCATTTATCTGATCAATGCGCAGCACATCGACTCGCTGCGCGCCAAAGGCATTCATGATTTCGACGTGCTGCGCGCGGTGTCGTTGATCGAAGAGGACAACGGTCGCCGGGTGCGCATGGGCAACCTCGCGTTCCTCGGTTCGCACAGCGTCAACGGCGTGTCCGGGCTGCACACGCAGTTGATGCGCAAGACCGTGTTCGCCGAATTGCACAAGCTCTACCCGGAGCGGATCAACAACAAAACCAACGGCATCACCTTCCGCCGCTGGCTGTTCCAGGCCAACTCCGAGCTGACCTCGATGCTGGTCGACTCCCTCGGCCCGGAGGTGCTGGATAACCCGGAAGAGCGCCTGCTCGACCTGGAACCGTTCGCTGAAAAAACCGCCTTCCGCAAAGCCTTCGCCGAACAGCGCCTGCACAGCAAAAAGGCCTTGGCCTATCTGATTCACGAGCGGCTGGGGATCGCGGTCAATCCGGCGGCGATGTTCGACGTGCAGGTCAAGCGGATCCACGAATACAAGCGCCAGTTGCTCAACCTGATGCACACCGTGGCGCTGTATCAGGCAATCCGCGCCGAGCCTGAAGTCGACTGGGTACCTCGGGTGAAAATCTTCGCCGGTAAAGCAGCGGCCAGTTATCACCAGGCCAAACTGATCATCAAACTGACCAACGACATCGCCCGGGTGGTGAACAACGACCCGACCGTGCGTGGTTTGCTGAAAGTGGTGTTCCTGCCCAACTACAACGTCAGCCTGGCCGAGAGCATCATTCCGGCGGCGGACTTGTCCGAGCAGATTTCCACGGCCGGGTTCGAAGCCTCGGGCACCAGTAACATGAAGTTCGGCCTCAACGGTGCGCTGACCATCGGCACCCTCGACGGCGCCAACGTGGAAATGTGCGAGCGCATCGGCGCCGAGCACATGTTCATCTTCGGCCTCAGCGCACAGCAGGTCGAGGCGCGCAAACAGAACCACGAGTTCAGCGCCGCGCCGGACATCGCCGCGTCGCATCGTTTGAGCGACGTGCTGCAAGCGATCCGCAGTGGTGTGTTCTCGCCGGATGACACGTCGCGCTACACCGGGCTGATCGATTCGCTGGTGGACTACGATCGCTTCCTGGTCTGCGCTGACTTCGATTCCTATTGGGAAGCGCAAAAACGCGTCGATGCGCATTGGCACGACGCCAACAACTGGTGGCGTTCGGCGGTGCTCAACACGGCGCGGATGGGCTGGTTCTCGTCCGACCGGACGATTCGCGAGTACGCCACGGATATCTGGAAGGCACTGGAGTGATTTTCTGCAACAAATGTGCGTAAGGCCCAACGATTGTTGGGCCGGATCGATATACTGAGCGCCGGTTACCGGGCTGTTCAGTCACCACTGATCCAATGTAGGAGTGAGCCTGCTCGCGATAGCGCCGTCACATTCAACAGCTTCGTTGACTGACAAATCGCTATCGCGAGCAGGCTCACTCCTACAAGGGTTTGTGCCTAGACTGAAGCAACTGTCGGGATTGCCCCGCCTCGGGGCCGCTTAGGGATATCGACCATGCAATGGATGTTCATGTTGATCGGGCTGCTGCTCGGCTGGCTGCTCGATGAGTCGTTCAGTGCCGCGCTGCTTGGTGCACTGCTCGGGCTGGCGATCGGGCAAACGCTGCGCATCGCCCGGCTTGGCTCGCAGGCCACCGACCAACAGCGTCAACTGGAACAGGCCAAGGTCGCCCTGCAAGCCGTCGAGCAGCGTCTGTTTCTGCTTGAAGGTGCCAGCGTGCGCACCACACCGCCGAGCGTGGCGCCGATGCCGGACGCCATCGTTGAGCCGATCATCGTCGCCGAACAATCATCCTCCCCCACGCCGGATCTGGTCTGGGAACTGCCGCCCGAACTAGAACCGATCTCTGCCGTTGCCAGCGAAACCAGCCAGCCGCTGCCGGCGGATGTCTGGCGTCTGGATGCTGTTACCGACGAGCCAGCAGCGCCGGCACAGCCTGCCGAACCTCGTGGCCCGAACCTGATCGAGCGTGGCATCAGCGCTGCGCGTAACTGGCTGTTCGGTGGCAACACCGTGCTGCGGGTTGGTGTGGTGCTGCTGTTTTTCGGTCTGGCGTTCCTGCTGCGCTACGCCACCGAGGGCATGGTGGTGCCGATCGAACTGCGTTATGCCGGCGTCGCGGCGGCGGCGTTGGCCCTGCTGGCACTGGGCTGGTGGCTGCGTACGCGCAACAGCAGTTATGCGCTGATTCTGCAGGGCACCGGGATCGCGGTGCTGTACCTGACGGTGTTTGCGGCGATGCGTCTGCATCCGTTGCTCGATCCGTCCGCCGCGCTGGGGTTGCTGGTGGCGGTCACGGTGTTCTCGGCGATTCTCGCCATCACCCAGGATGCGCTGGGGCTGGCGGCGGCTGCAGCATTGGGCGGTTTCGCCGCGCCGATCCTGACCTCGACCGGGGCCGGCAACCACGTCGCGCTGTTCAGCTATTTCGCGTTGCTCAATGCCGGCATTCTCGCCATTGCCTGGTTCAAGGCCTGGCGCCTGCTCAACCTGATCGGTTTTGTCGGTACCTTCGGCATCGGTTTCGCCTGGGGACTGCGTTCCTACGCACCTGAGTTGCTGTGGAGCACCGAGCCGTTCCTGATCCTGTTCTTCCTGATGTACCTGGGCATCGGCCTGTTGTTCGCCCGGCGCAAGTTGCTCGACATGCCCGATGCGCCGGCGGACGGCGATCGCGAGGCGCTGCTGCACTGGTCGGCGCGCAAGGGCGATTACGTCGACGGCACGATGCTGTTCGGCCCGCCCATCGTGGGCTTCGGTCTGCAGTTTGCGTTGGTGCAGCACCTGGAGTTCGCCGCTGCGTTCAGCGCACTCGCACTGGGCGTGATCTACATGGGCCTGGCCCGGGTGTTGATGGGCGGTCGCGCTTTGTTGCTGGGCGAAACCTGTCTGGCGCTGGGGGTGATTTTCGCCAGTCTGGCGATCCCGCTGGGCCTCGATGCGCGCTGGACTTCGGCGGCGTGGGCAGTGGAGGGCGCGGGGATTTTCTGGCTCGGCCTGCGTCAGCATCGGCCGTTCGCCCGAGCGTTTGCCCTGCTGCTGCAACTGGGGTCGGCGCTGGCCTTTCTCAGTCAGTTGCGGGTTGGCGAAAGCAGCCTGCTCGACGGCGCACCGCTGGGGGCGTTGATGCTCGGCATCGCACTGCTGTTTAGTTTCTATCAATTGCGCAAAGCCTCGGCGGAACAGGCTTCGCCGTGGGAGCGCCAGGGTTTGCCGGTGCTGGCGGCACTGGGTCTGACCTTCCTGTACCTATTGGCGCCGCTGTTTTTCCTGGTTCAGGCGACAGCGATCAGTTGGGCCTTGGCCGGACTGGTGACCCTGTTTGTCGGCCTGCGCCTGCAATCGCGCACGTTCCTGTTCACCGCGTTCGCCGTGCAGTTGCTCGGCGGTGCGTTGTTCCTGTTGCGCCTGCAAGGTGCAGGTGAGGATTCGGCGGCCGTGTTCAGCGCCGGGTGGACCGGTTTGCTCAGCGCATCCGTGATCGGTCTGGCGTTGATCGGAGGGATGCTGCTGGCGGCGCGCGACGAGATGGTGCGCGGCGATGTGCGGCTGCTGCGTGGCTTGTCGGTGGTGTTGCTGGCGGGGTTGGTGCTGATCAATCTGGCGGTGTTGTTCGTGCTGCCGTGGCAAACCGCGAGTGCGGTGTGGGCGGCGAGCGGTCTGCTGATCATCTGGCTGAGCCTGTACCTCAAGCAGCGCGTGAGTTTTGTTTTCGGCCTGTTGTTGCAGTTGATCGGTGGCGCGGCGTTCTTGTTGGCCGGCCCCGAGTTGCTCGGGCCGCTGTCCAGCGAAGGACTGCGGCCGTTGGCCCATGGCGGTTTCTGGACGCCGCTGGTATTGGGGCTGGCCGCGCTGGTCGGTGCCTGGCGTCTCCAACTGGGCAATCACGCCTCGGCGTTCGATGCGCTGAGTTTGCAACGCCTGTCTGAAGTGCTGCTGGTGTGGGGCGCCGGTTGGTGGGCGTTGGCGTGGGTCAGTGAGGTGCTGCGTTTTGCCCCGCTGAATCTGCAGGCGATGCTGTTGCTGCCGATTGCCGCGCTGAGTGTGGCGCTGTGGACATTGTTGGCGCTGCGCCTGAAATGGCCGGCGCTGGGCCTGCTCTGCACCTTGCTGATCCCGGCGGCGGGGCTGGTGCTGCTGGTGGCGTGGCATGCGCGTTATCACCCGGCGGCGAACTTCGGCTGGCTGGCGTGGGGGCTGGTGTTCGTCGTGCACTTCTTCAGCCTGCGGCGTCTGGCACCGATGCTGCCGGCACGGGCCTTGAGCGCGGCGCACGTGCTGGGTTGCTGGCTGCTGATCGGCGTGCTGGCGCTGGAGTTGCGCTTCGGCTTGCTGCTGTTGTCCGAGCAATACAACGCCTGGCGCTGGCTGGGCTGGGCGATCCTGCCGAGCCTGTATCTGCTGTTGGCGGCGGCTCCGCGCAGCTGGCCATGGCCGGTGGCGGCATTCCCGCGGGAATATCGTTTGTACGCTGCCGCGCCGCTGGCAGTGCTGATGCTGGCGTGGTTCTGGCTGGCCAACGGTGTCAGCGACGGTAACGCCGAACCGCTGCCTTACGTGCCGCTGATCAACCCGTTGGAATTGGGCCTGCTGTTCGCCTTGTTCGGGGTGTACGTGTGGTCGCGTCATGCGGTGACGCAGTTTGCCCTGCGCAAGGATTACGCCGAGTACGCCACACAACTGGTCGCCGGGGTTTCGCTGTTCGCTTTCTGCACCGCGCTGGTGACCCGCGCTGCGCACCATTGGGCGGGCATTCCGTTCGAGCTGGATCTGCTGCTCGAATCGATGCTGGTGCAGGCCGGGTTGTCCATCGTCTGGACCTTGATGGCGTTGGGGCTGATGATCGGCGGACACCTGCGTCACCGGCGCGAAGTGTGGCTGATCGGCGCGGCGTTGATTGCGCTGGTGGTGGCCAAACTGATTTTTGTCGAATTGAGCAACCGTGGCGGACTGGCCCGGATCGTCTCGTTTATCGGCGTCGGCGTGTTGCTGCTGGTGGTGGGCTATTTCGCACCGCTGCCACCGAAACGTGTCGAAGCCGAACCGGTGGCGGACAAACCCGTGCCGGATACCGAAGGAGTTTCATCTTGAGTCGCATGCTGAATCTGGGGTGGTTGGCGTTGGGCGTGGTGATGGTTGCCGGCGCCCAGGAAAAACCGGCGGACTTCGCCACGCAGGTGCCGCTGACGGTGAGCGGCAACGGCCCGTGGTATCGCCTCGACCTGCCGCTGAGCGCACAATTGCAGGCCCGCCAGACCGATCTCAGCGACCTGCGCGTATTCAACGCCGCCGGCGAACCGCAGGCCTATGCCCTGGCCCGGGAATCGGCGCAGACCCGCGACGACGGTCAGTTGCATGAGGTGAAGTGGTTCCCCTTGTACAACGCCGCCGACGCCAGCGAGCGAGCGCCGAACGTACGCGTGCAATCGACCACCACCGGCACATTGGTTGAAGTGCAGCCGTCGACTCAGCTGGAGGCCGGCGAAGAAGTGCTGCGTGGCTGGTTGCTCGATGCCAGTGCGATCAAGGTGCCGCTGCAGCAGTTGATTATCGACTGGACCAGCGAGCGTGACGGCTTCCAGCGCTTCAGCATCGAGGCCAGTGATGACTTGCAGCACTGGCAGGCGTGGGGCGAGGGGCAGGTCGCGCGGCTGACCTTTTCCGACGAACGCATCGAACAGCACGAAGTGACGCTGCCGGGGCAATCCGCTCGCTACCTGCGTCTGCTGTGGGATGCGCCAACCTCGGCGCCCATCCTCACGTCGGCGCAACTGAAAAGCAGCGATCCGCGTAACGTGCCGCTGCCGTTGGTCTGGTCGCAAGCGCTGGCGGGCAGCAGCACCAAGTCCGGTGAGTACACCTGGCAGTTGCCGATGGGCCTGAATGTCGAGCGGGTGCAGGTCGAGCTGAAGCAGCCGAACAGTCTGGCGCCGGTCACTCTCGCCGGTCGCCGCGAAAGCAGCCTGCCGTGGCAGACACTGAGCAACGGTTTGCTGTATCGCCTGACTCAGAATGGTCAGGACGTGGTGCAGAACGAATTGCAGTTGTACGGGCAGACTGTGCAGCAACTGAAATTGAGCGTGGATGAGCGTGGCGGTGGTCTGGGCGAGCAGGCACCGAGCCTGAAATACGCGGTGCGGGCGACGCAGGTGATTTTCCTCGCACGGGGTGACGGGCCTTACAGCCTGGCGCTGGGCAATCCGACGGTGAAAACCGCGAACCTGCCACTGAGCACGCTGATTCCGGATTTCAAAGCGGAAAAACTCGCGGCGCTGGGCAAGGCCTCGGTGCAGGGTGAAGTGGTTGCCACGCAGGCTGCGCCGGCGACTACGGCGGCAGTGGCCGAGACCAACTGGAAGAAAATCGGCCTGTGGGCGGTGTTGCTGGTGAGTGTGGTGTTCCTCGGGGCGATGGCGGCGAGTCTGCTGCGCAAGCCACCGACCAATTCCTGAGAATGGCTGGCGCTGCGCGCCAATCGCGAGCAGGCTCGCTCCCACAGTTGACCGAGTAGCCTCGATGGACGCGATCAATGTGGGAGCGGGCTTGCTCGCGAAGGCGGCTGATCGGCCAACGAGAATTTCAGATCGGTCGCGGTTGCGCACGCACCACCCGTCCCGTTTCGAACTACGCTCAATCCGGTACCTGAACTCTCTCGACCCG
Source organism: Pseudomonas sp. IT-93MI4 (assembly GCF_949767635.1). Lineage (NCBI taxonomy): Bacteria > Pseudomonadati > Pseudomonadota > Gammaproteobacteria > Pseudomonadales > Pseudomonadaceae > Pseudomonas > Pseudomonas sp. IT-93MI4. The sequence goes on along the minus strand of NZ_CATKPP010000044.1, from coordinate 406,582 downwards.
ATCACGTCTGATACAAGCAATTGCGCCCCAATGCACGTTACCGGGCGTCATCGCTCGCTACGTTTTCAGACTCCCTGTAAACTGCGCGGGTTTTTAGCCCCCCATTCCACCGGAGCCGTCCATGTCCCGCGTTACCCTGAGTCGCTATTTGATTGAGCAGACCCGCAGCAATAACACTCCTGCCGATCTGCGCTTCCTGATCGAAGTGGTGGCGCGTGCCTGCAAAGAAATCAGCCACGCCGTGTCCAAAGGCGCCCTGGGTGGTGTTCTGGGCAGCATGGGCACTGAAAACGTCCAAGGCGAAGTGCAGAAGAAACTCGACGTGCTGTCGAACGAAATCCTGCTCGAAGCCAACGAATGGGGCGGTCACCTGGCCGGCATGGCGTCCGAAGAAATGGACAATGCCTACCAGATCCCGGGCAAATACCCGAAAGGCGCCTACCTGCTGGTGTTCGACCCACTGGACGGCTCGTCGAACATCGACATCAACGCTCCGGTCGGCACCATCTTCTCGGTACTGCGTTGCCCGAACGAATACCTGAGCCAGAACGAGCCGCTGAACGAAAAAGCCTTCCTGCAGCCAGGCACCCAGCAGGTTGCCGCCGGTTACGCGATCTACGGCCCGCAGACCATGCTGGTGCTGACTCTGGGCGACGGCGTCAAAGGCTTCACCCTGGACCGCGAAATGGGCAGCTTCGTACTGACCCACGAAGACATCACCATTCCTGAAACCACCCAGGAATTCGCGATCAACATGTCCAACCAGCGCCACTGGGAAGCCCCGGTGCAACGCTACGTCAGCGAACTGCTGGCCGGCGAAGAAGGCCCGCTGAAGAAGAACTACAACATGCGCTGGGTCGCGGCGATGGTGGCCGACGTGCACCGCATCCTGACCCGTGGCGGTCTGTTCATGTACCCACGCGACAGCCGTGAGCCATCCAAGCCCGGCAAACTGCGTCTGATGTACGAAGCCAACCCGATGTCGTTCCTGGTGGAACAGGCCGGCGGCGCGTCCACCGACGGTCACCAACGCATCCTCGACATTCAGCCGGAAGGCCTGCACCAGCGCGTAGCGGTGTTCCTCGGCTCGAAAGAAGAAGTCGCCCGCGCCACGGCTTACCACAAGGAATAAGCCATGACCGCGCCCTGGCAGCCGCTGCTCGACTGGTGGTTTGGACACGCCGAATCACCGCGCGAGATATCGGCTGACAAGGGCACGTTGTGGTTCGGCAAGAAAGACCGCCAGGACCTCGAAGCGCGTGAGCGTTTCGGGGTCTTTGTCGATCAGGCCCTCGCTGGTGAGTTGACCGAGTGGACGCAACGTCCCGAAGGTTGGCTGGCGGTGGTGCTGCTGCTCGATCAACTGCCCCGCATGATTTTTCGCGACACGCCCAAAGCATTCTCGGGTGATCTGCGTGCGCAGAAACTTGTCGCGCAGGGCATTGCGGCGGACTTCGACCGGCAACTGAAGCCGATCCAGCGCGTATTCATTTATCTGGTGTTCGAACACTGCGAAAACCTCGCGGTGCAGAACGAAGCCGTGTCGCGCTTTATCGATCTGCTGGCTGAACAGCCGGAAAGCGAGCGGGCGGTGTTTGCCGACAATCTGGACTATGCCGAGCGGCATCGTAAAGTGATTGCACGGTTTGGACGGTTTCCGCATCGCAATGCGGTGTTGGGGCGGGAGTCTACGGCGGAGGAGTTGGCGTTTCTCAGTCAGCCTGGGTCGCGGTTCTGATTTGTTGAGTTCAAGGATTGCCGTTCAACAGTCTCTTCATCAAAAGTGAAGGCAGGCTTTTTCTTGAGTCGACAATGATATGAACGAAGACATTTTTTTCTCTGACTTCATAAATGACTCGGTTCATCCCGGAAATGATTTGTCGGTATTGACCAAGATTGAGCTTCTCGATTTCCTCGGGGATTGAACCGGAATAAGGAAGGTCTGCGAGACCAAGAATGGCGGTCTTGAGATCAGCGTAGGTACTCTGCCACGTCTGACTCGAGAACTGTTTGATAAGGTAGGTACGGAGTTCTTTGAGATCTGTCTGTGCGGACTGAAGAATAACGACCTTTAAACTCATTGATGGTCGGCCCTGTCCAAATCCGCGAAAACATCCTCAGCGTCTCGATACTTGCCTTCCTCAATCTCCCGATTGCCCATTGCCAATAGCTTCAGCAAAGCCATTGTGTCTTCCTGCTCCTCAAAGCTTTTCACGTCCATAACTACAAGCTTGGCTTCACCATTTTGGGTGATGACCAATGGCTCACGGCTTTCAGTGATCGACTTGACGATCTCCGCTGTATGACTTTTGAGGTAACTGATCGGTTTGATTTGCGATGAAAGCTTCATGGTTGAGTCTCGCCAAATTGAACAGGACTGAGTTTAGTCTTAATTCAGTCCAGCGTCATTGCGAGCTGACCAGCGTATTTCAACTCAAAATTCAATCGTCGCTAACGCCGTCATCGCCAGCAGGCTGCCTCCCAAAGGGGATCTGTGTCGTTCACAAAAACCTGTGGGAGCGGGCTTGCTCGCGAAGACGCCAGTGGCCGCGCCTTAGATCCTGAAGCTGCCTACCAGCTGCTTCAACCGCGCCGCCTGCTGCTCCAGATCCGAACAAGCGCGCAAGGTTGCCTGCAGGTTCTCGACACCTTCCTGGTTCAGCGTGTTGATCTCGTTGATGTCGACGTTGATCGACTCGACCACGGCGGTCTGCTCTTCGGTCGCGGTAGCCACCGACTGGTTCATCCCGTCGATCTCGCCGATGCGCTGGGTCACGCTGCCCAGACGTTCGCCGGCCTGGTTGGCGATGCCGACGCTGCTTTCGCTCTCGCGCTGGCTCTCGGTCATGATGCTCACGGCCTGACGCGCGCCGACTTGCAGTTCTTCGATCATCTTCTGCACTTGCTGCGCCGAATCCTGGGTGCGGTGGGCGAGGTTGCGCACCTCGTCAGCGACCACGGCGAAACCACGGCCAGCCTCACCGGCGCGGGCCGCTTCGATGGCAGCGTTTAGCGCCAGCAGGTTGGTCTGCTGCGAGATGCTGGTGATCACTTCCAGAATCTGCCCGATGTTCACCGTGTTGCTGTTGAGGGTTTCGATGTTGCCGCAGGAGTCGCTGATTTTTGCCGACAACTGCTGCATCGCGTGGATGGTTTTATCCACAACCTGCTGGCCGTCGACCGCCAGGCTGCGCGCATCGCTGGAGTGCTGCGAAGCAAGGGCGGCGTTCTGAGCGATTTCCTGAGCGGCGGCACCGAGCTGGTTGATCGCCGCGGCCACGCTGTTGGTGCGGCTGGCCTGCTGGTCGGAGTTGTACATCGACGAGTTCGATGCGGCAACCACGCGCAGGGCGACTTCGTTGACCTGGCCGGTGGCCGAGGACACTTCGCGGATCGAGGTGTGAATACGCTCGACGAAGCGGTTGAACGACAGGCCCAGCGCGCCGAACTCGTCGTGGCCGTGGATCACCAAGCGCTTGGTCAGGTCGCCTTCGCCTTCGGCGATGTCATGCATGGCGCGACCCATGGTCAGCAGTGGCTGCATCAGCACTCGGATCAGCATGCCGAGCAGGGCGATGATGATCACCACCGCGATCACCATGGCGATCAGCGCCGAGGTGCGGAATTCGCTGAGCATCGAGAACGCGGTGTCTTTGTCCAGCACCAGCGCCACGTACCAGTCGGCCGATGGCACGCCGTTAACGCGGGTGAAGGAGATCAGTTGAGTCTTGCCGTCGAATTCGACTTCTTTCAGGCCCGGGCTGACTTTCGGCGCACCGTTCGGATAGGCCTCGGCGAGGGTTTTCAGAACCAGTTTGCTGTCCGGGTGAATCAGAATCTTGCCATCGGCGCTGACGATGAACGCATGGCCGTGGCCACCAAAGTTGAGCGAGTTGATGATCGCGCTGACGCTGGTCAGGTCGATGTCCGCGCCGGCCACACCGATCATCTGACCCTGACGCTGCACCGGGGTGGCGACGGTGATCACCAGTTTGCCCGACGAGGCGGCGATGTAGGGTTCGGTGACGATGGTCTGTTGGGCGCTGTTGGCTGCCTTGTACCAGCCTCGGGCGCGCGGGTCGTAGTCCGGCGCGCGATTGCCGGCGGGTACCGAGAACATCACACCGTCAGCGCCGCCGAAGTAGCTGAGCTGGAAATTGCCGGTGTAGGCGGGCAGGTCGATGATGCGCTTGAGGCTGGCCGGGGCGCTGCCGTCGGCGGCGACCTGCTGCGACAGCGATTGCAGCAACTGGATGCGGCTTTCCAGCCAGGTCTGGATGTTGCTAGTGGTCAGGCTGCCCAGTTCCTGCATCGAGGCTTCGGTACTGCTGTTCAGGGCTTCGCGTTGTCGATAGTCGTTGAACAAAATGAAACAGGCGAACGCAACGGCCACCACGAGGGCGGCAGCCAACAAGATCTTGTGGCTGAATTTCATGTTTCTGGTCATCGAATGAACTACCGCGAAGGGGCTGGTCGAGAAAGGGCGGCAATTTGCCACACTCGGGGGCTTTGCGCTGCTCTTATTTCGACCGCCGCGCGCCAAAGATTAGGCGTCTTTGATGAAATGCGACGAAATGCTCAATAGCCGCACAAAGTGTCTGATTTACCGGTAAATGCCAGACGAGCGGAGCGATAAATAGCCCTTTCTGAAGGGAACCAGATGAGGGTTTTCTCTTCTAAGCTTCTGGTTGGCACCATGCCATCCCCCTTCCGCTCCAGGAGTTACTTCATGTCGCTGCGATCTATCGCCCTTCTGACTTTTTGCGTGCTGTTGGCCGCGTGCAGCAAGGTCAATCAGGAAAACTATTCCAAGCTTTCGGCCGGCATGGCCAAGGCCGAGGTTGAGACGCTGCTCGGCAAACCCACCGACTGTTCGGGTGCGCTCGGCATGTCCAGTTGCACCTGGGGCGATAAAAACAGCTTTATCAGCGTGCAGTACGCCGGTGACAAAGTGCTGATGTTTTCCGGCCAAGGCCTGAAGTAAACCGGGGCTATGCGCCCACGGGAGAAAAATAATGAAGCGGTTATTGTTCGTCCTTTTTGCCGGCCTGGTACTGGCCGGCTGCGCCACCCACGGTGAAGATCCGCTGGCGCCCAAGACGGCTCACAGTGTCAATCTCAAGCGTTATCAGGGCACCTGGTATGAACTGGCGCGCCTGCCGATGTACTTCCAGCGCAACTGCGCGCAGTCCGAAGCCCACTACTCGCTCAGACCCGACGGCAATGTCGATGTGCTCAATCGCTGCCTGACCTCCGACTGGCAGTGGGAAGAAGCCAAAGGCAAGGCTTATCCACAGGTACCCGGCAAGACCGATAAGTTGTGGGTCGAGTTCGATACCTGGTTCTCGCGCTTGATTCCGGGTGTGGCGAAAGGCGAATACTGGGTGTTGTACGTCAGCGACGACTACAAGACCGCCATCGTCGGCGACCCGAGTCGCAAGTACATGTGGTTGCTGTCGCGCACGCCAACGGTCAATGGTGTGGTGCGTGAGGAGTTGCTGAGCAGGGCGCGGCAGCAGGGTTACGACACCACGCGACTGATCTGGCGGGCGTCGGATCGGCAGATGGCCAAGACTTCGAACTAAAGGCAACCACAAAATCAATGTAGGAGTGAGCCTGCTCGCGATGACTGTGTGTCAGACATAAATATGTGACTGACACACAGTCATCGCGAGCAGGCTCACTCCTACATTTTGTTATGTGTCAGCTCAGCAATTCGCGCAGGACCTGGATGAATGCCCGAGCGCTTTCCTCTTCGCCCGCGTGCCGTCCATCGCGCACCACCCATTGGCCATTGACCAGCACGTCGCGCACCTGGCGATCGCCCCCAGCGAACAGCCAGCGATTCAAAATCCCGTCACCGCTGGCGGTGGCCAGATACGGATCATTGCCATCGAGCACGATCCAGTCCGCACGTTTGCCGACTTGCAGCGCACCAATCGGCTGTCCCAAAGCCTGGGCGCCGCCGTCCAGCGCCGCGTCATACAACGTGCGCCCGACCATCGGTTGATCCGCGCCATACAAACGGTTACGCCGCTGATCGCGCAGACGCTGGCCGTATTCCAGCCAGCGCAATTCCTCGACCACGCTGAGCGACACATGGCTGTCGGAACCGATGCCCATGCGCCCACCCTGAGCGAGGAAATCCACCGCCGGGAAAATCCCGTCGCCCAGATTCGCTTCGGTGGTCAGGCACAGGCCGGCGATGGCGCGACTCTTGGCCATCAGCGTGACTTCTTCCGGGTTGGCGTGGGTCGCGTGAACCAGGCACCAGCGCTGATCGACCTCGGTGTTTTCGTAGAGCCATTGCAGCGGACGGCGACCGCTCCAGCTCAGGCAGTCATCGACTTCCTTCTGCTGTTCGGCGATGTGAATGTGCACCGGGCACTGCTTGTCGCTGGCGGCCAGCACTTCGCTGATCTGCTGCGGGGTGACCGCGCGCAACGAGTGGAAGCACAGACCCAGCGACTGCGCTTTTTGCTGAGCCAGTAATGGCTGCAAGCGCGATTGCAGATTCAGATAATTTTCGGTGCTGTTGATGAAGCGGCGCTGCCCATCATTGGGCGTTTGGCCGCCGAATCCGGAATGGCTGTACAGCACCGGCAACAGAGTCAGACCGATACCGCTTTCGCTCGCTGCCTGACTGATGCGCAGTGCCAACTCGGCCGGATCGGCGTACGGCTGACCGTTGTTGTCGTGGTGTACATAGTGGAATTCAGCAACTGAGGTGTAACCGGCCTTGAGCATTTCGATGTACAGCTGACGGGCGATCACACCGAGCTGCTCCGGGCTGATTTTTCCGACGAGGCGATACATCAGGTCACGCCAGGTCCAGAAACTGTCGTTGGGATTACCGGCCACTTCGGCCAGCCCGGCCATCGCGCGCTGGAAGGCGTGGGAGTGCAAATTGGGCATGCCCGGCAGCAGCGGACCGCTCAGCCGTTCGGCGCCGTCTGCGGTGGAATCGGCCAGGATTTGGGTCAACACGCCATCGGCATTGACCTCAAGACGTACATTATTGGCCCATCCGTTAGGCAGCAGCGCGCGTTCGGCAAAGAAAGCGGACATGGTTCAGCACCCCATCGTGTGTTATTTGTATATACATATACAGACGTTTGCCTGCCCGGTAAACTCCGGCAAGCTAGCAACCTTCATCCAATGAACAGGGATCAACCGTGCCGACTCCGCCTCCAGTCTCTCCGTTGGCCGCGAACCTGGGCGACAGTCCGGCGCCCTTGTACGCCCGCGTCAAACAGATGATCACCCAGCAGATCGACAGCGGTAACTGGCCACCGCATTACCGCGTACCGTCGGAAAGCGAACTGGTCAGCCAGCTCGGTTTCAGCCGCATGACCATCAACCGCGCGCTGCGCGAAATGACCGCCGACGGCCTGTTGGTGCGCATGCAAGGTGTCGGTACGTTTGTCGCCGAACCGAAGAGCCAGTCCGCGCTGTTCGAAGTGCACAACATCGCCGACGAGATCGCCTCCCGTGGCCATCGCCACACCTGCCAGGTGATCACCCTCGAAGAAGAGGCCGCCGGTTCCGAGCGCGCGCTGGCGCTGGACATGCGCGAAGGGCAGAAGGTCTTCCACTCGTTGATCGTGCATTACGAAAACGACATTCCTGTGCAAATCGAAGACCGCTTCGTCAACGCGCTGGTCGCCCCGGAATACCTCAAGCAGGACTTCACCCTGCAGACCCCTTACGCCTATCTCAACCAGGTCGCGCCGTTGACCGAAGGCGAGCACGTCGTCGAGGCGATCCTCGCCGAGCCGTCCGAGTGCAAGTTGCTGCAGATCGAAAAAGGCGAGCCTTGCCTGCTGATCCGTCGCCGCACGTGGTCGGGGCGTCAGCCGGTGACCGCCGCGCGTTTGATTCACCCAGGTTCCCGTCATCGTCTGGAAGGACGCTTTCATAAATGAGTCAGGTAAAGGTTTTACGCGCTGAAGGCTACCCGCGCATGCCGTGGAAAAACGGCGGCGGCAGCACCGAAGAGATTACCCGTGATGCGGGTGCCGGCCTCGATGGTTTCGGCTGGCGCCTGTCGATTGCCGACATTGCCGAGTCCGGTGGTTTCTCGACCTTTGCCGGTTACCAGCGGGTGATCACGGTACTGCAGGGCGATGGCATGACCCTGTGCGTCGATGGTGATGACACGCGGCCGCTGTTACCGCTGGACCCGTTTGCCTTCAGCGGCGAAAGCCAAGTGTCCTGCACTTTGCTCGGTGGCGCGATCCGCGACTTCAACCTGATCTACGCGCCGCAGCGGTACAGCGCGCGGTTGCAGTGGCTGGAAGGCGAGCAGCGGTTTTTCAGCTCGGCGACGACGGTGCTGGTGTTCAGTGTCAGTGAGTTACTGCAAGTGCAGGTCGGTGACAGCACTGCGCAACTGGGTCGGCATGATTGCCTGCAGCTGGACGGTAACACCGGCCTGCTTGAAGTCGCGGTAAACGCCGCGTGCTGCGTGATCGAGCTGACTGCGCGCTGATTAAAAACTTAAAAGATCGCAGCCTTCGGCAGCTCCTACACTGGAATTGATGTCCACCCTGTAGGAGCTGCCGAAGGCTGCGATCTTTTGCTTTTGGGGTGTTCCCAACCCACGCACCAACTTGTTACCGAACGCCCCAGCGTGGCGCAAAACCACGGGTTCGTAACGATCCGCCAAATCCTCAATTCCTCCCCGCAAAAATTTTCATCCACGCCGTAACCCTTGTCTCAGGCGCTCTGCAGCCCTGTCCGCAATTTTTCTTGAGCGCCCCTCCAGCAAGTTGGCCGCTTGATTGCATATGCTTGTATGTACAAGTAAAGACGTATGCGTATAAGTCCGCAGCGTCCACTGATTCGCTTGTCGCGCATTGAGGCGCGCAGGCTGCTTGCCCACTGCCAGGGTTGGTTTGAATTGATCGCTGAGGAGTCTTTTTCGTGACTGACAATAAGCCTACAACTGCCGTTTATACAAAGAGACGTGACGTCGAAATCCGTGCATCGCGCGGCAACAAGCTGACCGCCAAGAGCTGGCTGACCGAAGCGCCGCTGCGGATGCTGATGAACAACCTCGATCCAGAAGTGGCCGAGAATCCGAAAGAGCTGGTGGTCTACGGTGGCATCGGTCGTGCCGCGCGTAACTGGGAGTGCTACGACAAGATCGTCGAGAGCCTGACCAATCTGAACGACGATGAAACCCTGCTGGTGCAGTCGGGCAAACCGGTCGGCGTGTTCAAGACCCACAGCAACGCCCCGCGCGTATTGATCGCCAACTCCAACCTGGTGCCGCACTGGGCGAGCTGGGAACACTTCAACGAACTCGACGCCAAGGGCCTGGCCATGTACGGCCAGATGACCGCCGGCAGCTGGATCTACATCGGCAGCCAGGGCATTGTTCAGGGCACCTACGAAACCTTCGTCGAAGCCGGTCGTCAGCACTACAACGACAACCTCAAAGGCAAGTGGGTCCTGACCGCGGGTCTGGGCGGCATGGGCGGTGCTCAGCCACTGGCGGCCACCCTGGCCGGTGCCTGCTCGCTGAATATCGAATGCCAGCAGGTGAGCATCGATTTCCGCTTGAAAAGCCGCTACGTCGACGAGCAGGCCAAAGATCTCGATGACGCCCTGGCGCGCATCGCCAAATACACCGCCGAAGGCAAGGCGATCTCCATCGCCCTGCTGGGCAACGCGGCAGAAATTCTGCCGGAACTGGTCAAGCGTGGCGTGCGCCCGGACATGGTCACCGACCAGACCAGCGCCCACGACCCGCTCAATGGCTATCTGCCGGCTGGATGGACCTGGGACGAATACCGCGCCCGCGCCAAGACCGAGCCGGCCGCTGTGATCAAGGCCGCCAAGCAGTCGATGGCCGTCCACGTCAAAGCGATGCTGGACTTCCAGAAACAAGGCATTCCGACCTTCGACTACGGCAACAACATCCGTCAGATGGCGCAAGAAGAAAGCGTGGAAAACGCGTTCGACTTCCCGGGCTTTGTACCGGCCTACATCCGCCCACTGTTCTGCCGTGGCATCGGTCCGTTCCGCTGGGCGGCGCTGTCGGGTGATCCGCAGGACATCTACAAAACCGACGCCAAAGTCAAAGAGCTGATCCCGGACGACGCGCACCTGCACAACTGGCTGGACATGGCCCGTGAGCGCATCAGCTTCCAGGGTCTGCCGGCACGTATCTGCTGGGTCGGTCTGGGCCTGCGCGCCAAGCTCGGTCTGGCGTTCAACGAAATGGTGCGCAGCGGCGAGCTGTCGGCACCGATCGTGATCGGTCGCGACCACCTCGATTCCGGCTCCGTTGCCAGCCCGAACCGCGAAACCGAATCGATGCAGGACGGTTCCGACGCCGTGTCCGACTGGCCACTGCTAAACGCCCTGTTGAACACCGCGAGCGGCGCGACCTGGGTTTCCTTGCACCACGGCGGTGGCGTGGGCATGGGCTTCTCGCAGCACTCGGGCATGGTGATTGTCTGCGACGGTACTGACGAAGCGGCCGAGCGTATTGCGCGCGTGCTGCACAACGACCCGGCGACCGGTGTCATGCGTCACGCCGATGCCGGTTACCAGATCGCTATCGACTGCGCCAAGGAGCAGGGGCTGAACCTGCCGATGATTACCGGCGGCAAGTAACACAGCTCCCACAAGGGTTCGAGTAGGCTCGAGAGAACAATTAAAACAATCCACAGAGGTTGAATCATGGCTGTAACTCCCGATCGTGCAGGCAACAAACCGTTGATCGAAAGGCGTTCGATCGACTACATCCCGGAAGCGGAAAGACACGGTCGTCTGTTGAGCCAGTTCACTCTGTGGATGGGTGCGAATCTGCAAATCACTGCGATTGTCACCGGGGCCCTGGCCGTGGTGCTGGGCGGTGATGTGTTCTGGTCGTTGATCGGTCTGTTGATCGGTCAACTGCTGGGCGGTGGCGTGATGGCGCTGCATGCGGCGCAAGGGCCGAAACTGGGCCTGCCGCAGATGATTTCCAGCCGCGTGCAATTCGGCGTGTACGGCGCGGCGATCCCGATCGTGCTGGTGTGCCTGATGTACCTGGGTTTCACCGCCACCGGTACGGTGCTTTCCGGCCAGGCGCTGGGCCAGTTGTTTGGCGTCAGCGACACGGTTGGCATCCTGCTGTTCGCCAGTGTCATCGTAGTGGTCACGGTGCTCGGTTATCGGGTGATCCACTGGATCGGCCGGGTTGCCAGTGTCATCGGCGTGATTGCCTTCGTGTATCTGTTCAGCCGTCTGCTGAGTCAGGTGGATGTGGGCGCACTGTTGCAGATCCGTCACTTCAGTTGGAGCAGCTTCCTGCTGGCGGTGTCGCTCGCGGCGTCCTGGCAGATCGCGTTCGGCCCTTATGTGGCTGACTATTCGCGTTACCTGCCGAGCAAGGTTTCCTCGGTGAAAACCTTCTTTGCCGCTGGCGCCGGTTCGGTCATCGGCGCGCAGGTGGCGATGGTCCTCGGCGTGTTCGCGGCAGCTTCGGCCAACGGCCAGTTTGCCGGTCACGAAGTGGCCTACATCGTCGGACTGGGCGGCACCGGTGCCACCGCCGCGCTGCTGTACTTCAGCATCGCCTTCGGCAAGGTGACCATTTCGACGCTGAACTCCTACGGCAGCTTCATGTGCATCGCCACCATCATCAGCGGCTTCCGTGGACACCTGACGGTCTCGCGCCTGCAACGGCTGGTGTTCGTGCTGGTGATCGTCGGCGCCGCCACCCTGATCGCCTTGCTCGGTCAGCACTCGTTCCTCGGTGCGTTCAAGTCGTTCATCCTGTTCCTGCTGGCGTTCTTCACGCCATGGAGCGCGATCAACCTGGTCGACTACTACTGCATCACCCGCGAGCGCTATGACGTGCCGGCGCTGGCCGATCCGAACGGTCGCTATGGCCGCTGGAATCTGCTCGGGATCAGCGTCTATGTGTTCGGCGTGCTGGTGCAACTGCCGTTCATCTCCACCAAGTTCTACACCGGCCCGCTGGTGGCCGCCCTCGGTGACGTGGATATCTCCTGGATCATCGGTCTGGTGCTGCCTGCTGCCCTCTATTACGTGTGCGCAAAAAAATGGCACGGCTCGGTGCCTGATCAACTGATTCTGCCGGTCGAGCAGAACAGCGTTGTACCACCTGAAAAAAGTGGGGCCGGGCGCGCTGCGGCGCAGGCCTGATTGGACGTGGACAGGGCTGGATGCCTCTTGACTGCCGTAAGCCAATTCATGATTAGGAGCGTCGCAACAATGAAATCGAACAAGACCCTGCTCACCACACTGTTGTCCATGGGCCTGCTGGCCAGTGCCGGTGCCACTCAGGCAGCCGGTTGGTGCGAGTCCGGTAAACCGGTGAAATTCGCCGGTCTGAACTGGGAAAGCGGCATGCTGCTGACCGACGTGCTGCAAGTGGTGCTGGAGAAAGGTTACGACTGCAAGACCGACAGCCTGCCGGGCAACTCCATCACCATGGAGAACGCCCTGAGCAGCAACGACATTCAAGTGTTCGCCGAAGAATGGGTCGGCCGCAGCGAAGTCTGGAACAAGGCCGAGAAGGCCGGCAAGGTCGTCGGTGTCGGCGCCCCGATCGTCGGCGCTATCGAAGGCTGGTACGTGCCGCGCTACGTGATCGAAGGCGACGCCAAACGCAAGATCGAGGCAAAAGCCCCGGAGCTGAAAAACATCGCCGACCTGGGCAAGTACGCGGCTGTTTTCAAAGACGCCGAAGAGCCGTCCAAGGGCCGTTTCTACAACTGCCCGGCGGGCTGGACCTGCGAGCTGGACAACAGCGAAATGCTCAAGAGCTACGGCCTGGAAAACACCTACACCAACTTCCGCCCGGGCACCGGCCCGGCCCTGGATGCGGCGGTGCTGTCGAGCTACAAGCGTGGCGAGCCGATCCTGTTTTATTACTGGTCGCCAACCCCGCTGATGGGCCAGATCGACGCGGTCAAGCTGGAAGAAAAGCCGGGCGTCGACAAGAGCGTGAGCATCAAGGTCGGCCTGTCGAAAACCTTCCACGAGCAGGCGCCAGAACTGGTGGCCGTGCTGGAAAAGGTCAACCTGCCGATCGACCTGCTGAACCAGAACCTGGGCCGCATGGCGAAGGAACGTATCGAGTCGCCAAAACTGGCGAAAATCTTCCTCAAGGAACATCCTGAGGTCTGGCACGCGTGGGTCAGTGACGACGCAGCCAAGAAAATCGACGCGGCGCTGTAGGTCGATACCTCCCGGTCAACCGTGAGGCTGGCCGGGAGATATGCCGTAAATCGCTTGATTGAGATTTCTGATTGAGAGCCGCTTATGTTTCCCGAAAGCTTTACCTTTTCCATCGCCGACTGGGTCAACGGTTGGGTCGATTCGCTGGTCACCAACTACGGTGATGTGTTCCGCCACATCTCGGACACCCTGCTGTGGGCCATCGTCAACCTTGAAGGCCTGCTGCGCGCGGCGCCGTGGTGGTTAATGCTGGCGATCGTCGGCGTGGTCGCCTGGCACGCCACGCGCAAAGTGCTGACCACCGCTGTCATCGTCGGTCTGCTGTTCCTCGTCGGTGCTGTCGGCCTGTGGGACAAACTCATGCAGACCCTGGCGCTGATGATGGTCGCGACGATCATTTCGGTGCTGATCGGCATTCCGCTGGGGATCCTTTCGGCGCGCAGCAATCGCTTGCGTTCGGTGCTGATGCCGCTGCTCGACATCATGCAGACCATGCCGAGTTTCGTGTACCTGATTCCGGTGCTGATGCTGTTCGGTCTGGGCAAGGTCCCGGCGATTTTCGCCACGGTGATCTACGCCGCGCCGCCGCTGATCCGCCTGACCGATCTGGGCATCCGCCAGGTCGACGGGGAAGTGATGGAAGCGATCAACGCTTTCGGCGCCAACCGCTGGCAGCAACTGTTCGGCGTGCAACTGCCGCTGGCCCTGCCAAGCATCATGGCCGGGATCAACCAGACCACCATGATGGCCCTGTCGATGGTGGTGATCGCCTCGATGATCGGCGCCCGTGGCCTGGGTGAAGATGTGCTGGTGGGGATTCAGACCCTCAACGTCGGACGCGGCCTCGAAGCCGGTCTGGCGATCGTGATTCTCGCGGTGGTCATCGACCGCATTACTCAGGCGTACGGTCGGCCACGGCATGAGGTGAGCAAATGAACAACGCAACCGTGAGCAAGATCGAAGTCAAAAACGTCTTCAAGATTTTCGGCAACCGCGCCAAGGACGCGCTGGCGATGGTCGGCCAGGGCAAGACCAAGGACCAAGTGCTGAACGAAACCGGTTGCGTGGTCGGGGTCAACGACCTGTCGCTGAGCATCGGCACTGGCGAGATCTTCGTGATCATGGGCCTGTCCGGTTCCGGCAAATCGACCCTGGTGCGCCACTTCAATCGCCTGATCGACCCCACCAGCGGCGCGATCCTGGTCGATGGGGTGGACATCCTGCAATACGACATGGAAGCGCTGCGCGAATTTCGCCGGCACAAGATCAGCATGGTGTTCCAGAGCTTCGGCCTGCTGCCGCACAAGACCGTGATCGAGAACGTCGCCTACGGCCTGAAAGTGCGCGGCGAGAGCAAACAACTGTGCGCTGAACGCGCGTTGCACTGGATCAACACCGTGGGCCTCAAAGGCTACGAAAACAAATATCCGCACCAACTTTCTGGTGGCATGCGCCAGCGCGTGGGCCTGGCCCGGGCACTGGCGGCCGACACCGACATCATCCTGATGGACGAAGCGTTCAGTGCGCTGGATCCGCTGATCCGCGCCGAGATGCAGGACCAGTTGCTGGAGCTGCAAAAGACCCTGCACAAGACCATCGTCTTCATCACTCACGACCTCGACGAGGCCGTGCGCATTGGCAACCGCATCGCGATTCTCAAGGACGGCCGCCTGATCCAGGTCGGCACGCCAAGAGAGATCCTGCATTCGCCGGCAGACGAGTATGTTGACCGGTTCGTGCAGCGGCGGGCGGCAGTAGTCTGAAATGGATTGCCTTTGTGGCGAGGGGATTTATCCCCGATGGGTGGCGAAGCCGCCCCCAAACATTGCATGCGGTGCACCTGAAACATCCTGGCTGCAGGTTTTGGGGCTGCTGCGCAGCCCATCGGGGATAAATCCCCTCGCCACAGGGTGTATCAACAGAATTGGCATGAGGTTTTAGATGTCCCAGGCTGAAAAAATCATCATCACCGGCAACCCCCTGCGTTGGCAGGACGTGGTCGCCGTCGCCCGTCACGGCGCGCAACTGGAGTTATCGAGCGAGACCTGGGCGCGCATCGAAAACGCTCAGGGCATCGTTCAGCGCATCGTCGCAAGCGGCGAGCGTGCCTATGGCGTCAACACCGGTCTGGGTGGTCTGTCCAACGTGTCGCTGAAGGACGAACAACTCAGCCAGCTCTCGCGCAACACCTTGCTCAGTCACGCCTGCGGCGTCGGCCCGGTACTGCCCGATGAGCAAACCCGGTCGATCATCTGCGCTGCGATTCACAACTTCAGCCACGGCAAATCCGGCATTCATCGCCGGGTGGTCGAAGCGCTGCTGGCGCTGCTCAATCGCGGCATCACCCCGCAGGTTCCGTCGCAAGGTTCGGTGGGTTACCTGACGCACATGGCGCACATCGGCATCGCGCTGCTGGGCGTGGGCAATGTCAGCTATCGCGGGCAGATCACTTCGGCGCAACAGGCGCTGGCCGAAGAAGGCCTGCAACCGGTGCAGCTCGGGGCGAAGGACGGCTTGTGCCTGGTCAACGGCACGCCGTGCATGACCGGCCTCAGCTGTCTGGCGATTGCCGACGCGACGCGCTTGGTGCAATGGGCCGATGTGATCGGTGCCATGAGTTTCGAAGCGCAGCGCGGGCAGATCGCCGCGTTTGATGCCGAGATCATCGCGCTCAAGCCGCACCCCGGCATGCAACAGGTCGGTAGCAACCTGCGCGCCTTGCTCGATGGCAGTGAAGTAATCGCGACCAGCAAAGGCATTCGCACTCAGGATGCGCTGAGCATCCGTTCGATTCCGCAGGTGCACGGCGCTGCGCGCGATCAACTGGAACATGCGATCAAACAGGTCGAAGCCGAACTCAACGGCTGCACTGACAACCCGTTGCTGCTGGGCACGCCCGACAACTTCCGGGTGATGTCGCAGGCCAACCCGCACGGCCAGTCAGTGGCGATGGCGGCGGATCTGCTGGCGATTGCCATGGCTGAAATCGGCTCGATTGCCGAGCGCCGTCTCGATCGTCTGGTCAACCCGCACGTCAGCGGTCTGCCGGCGTTTCTGGTGGCCAATCCGGGAGTGAACTCCGGGATGATGATCGTGCAATACGTCGCCGCTTCGCTGTGTGCCGAGAACCGCCAGCTGGCGCAACCGGCAGTGCTCGACAACTACGTCACCTCGGGCCTGCAGGAAGACCACCTGAGCATGGGCACCAGCGCTGCGTTGAAGCTGCACCGCGCCCTGGAAAACTGCACGCAGATCCTCGCCATTGAGTACCTGTTGGCGGCGCAGGCCTTTGAATTCCTCAAGGAGCAGCGCTTTGGTGCGGGCACTGACCGGGCGTGGCGCCTGCTGCGCGAAAGCGTCCCGGCCTACGATCAGGATCGCTGGCTGGCGCCGGATATCGCCGCCGCCGCGAGCGTTCTGAAACACCCGAATTCGCTGCACAACGTATTACCGAATCTGCACTGACAACTACCCATACCAGCGTGCCAAGGCGCGGATCGTCCACAAGACGAGAAACGACGGATAACGGAATGCTCCGGAGCGACTGGTAGTTAATAACAATGTTCAAAAGGAGCATTTTAATGACTGCGCTGAACCTGATTCCCGGCCAACTGAGCCTGGCCCAACTGCGTGACGTTTATCAGCAACCGGTCAAGCTGACCCTCGACAACAGCGCTGCGGCGCAGATCGAGGCCAGCGTCGCTTGCGTCGAGCAGATCCTTGCCGAGAACCGCACTGCCTACGGCATCAACACCGGTTTCGGGCTGCTGGCCTCGACCCGCATCGCCAGTGAAGACCTGGAAAACCTGCAGCGTTCTCTGGTGCTGTCCCACGCCGCCGGCGTCGGCCAGCCGATCAGCGATGAGCTGGTGCGGCTGATAATGGTGCTCAAGGTCAACAGCCTCAGTCGTGGTTTTTCCGGCATCCGCCGCGTGGTGATCGACGCGCTGATCGCGCTGATCAACGCCGAGGTTTATCCGCATATTCCGCTCAAGGGTTCGGTGGGTGCATCGGGTGACCTCGCGCCGCTGGCGCACATGTCGCTGGTGCTGCTGGGCGAAGGCAAGGCGCGCTACAAGGGCGAGTGGATGGAAGCCACCGAAGCGCTGAACGTCGCCGGTCTGACCCCGCTGACCCTGGCGGCGAAAGAGGGTCTGGCGCTGCTCAACGGCACTCAGGTGTCCACGGCGTTTGCCCTGCGCGGTCTGTTTGAAGGTGAAGACCTGTTTGCCGGTGCTCTGGCTATTGGCGGTCTGACGGTTGAGGCGGTGCTCGGTTCGCGCTCGCCGTTCGATGCACGTATTCACGCCGCTCGTGGCCAGAAAGGTCAGATCGATGCCGCCGCCGCATATCGCGATCTGCTCGGCGAGCGCAGCGAAGTGTCCGACTCGCACCAGAACTGCGAGAAGGTTCAGGACCCGTACTCCTTGCGTTGCCAGCCACAAGTCATGGGCGCTTGCCTGACCCAGTTCCGTCAGGCCGCCGAAGTGCTGGCCATCGAAGCCAACGCCGTCTCCGACAACCCGTTGGTGTTCGCCGCTGAAGGCGATGTGATTTCCGGCGGTAACTTCCATGCCGAACCGGTGGCCATGGCCGCCGACAACATGGCCCTGGCCATCGCTGAAATCGGCTCGCTGAGCGAACGCCGTATCTCGCTGATGATGGACAAGCACATGTCGCAACTGCCGCCGTTCCTGGTGGCCAATGGCGGCGTCAACTCGGGCTTCATGATCGCTCAGGTGACCGCCGCGGCACTGGCCAGCGAGAACAAGGCACTGGCCCATCCGCATTCGGTCGACAGCCTGCCGACCTCGGCCAACCAGGAAGACCACGTGTCGATGGCCCCGGCCGCCGGCAAGCGCCTGTGGGAAATGGCCGAAAACACCCGCGGGATTCTCGCGGTGGAGTGGCTGGCGGCGGTGCAGGGGCTGGACCTGCGCAACGGTCTGAAGACCTCGGCCAAGCTGGAACAGGCGCGGGCGATTCTGCGGCGCGAAGTGCCGTTTTATGAGAAGGATCGCTTCTTTGCGCCGGACATCAATGCGGCGACTGAGTTGTTGGCTTCGCGGTGCTTGAGCGAATGGGTTCCGGCGAAATTACTGCCTAGCCTGTAATGGCCTCTTCGCGAGCAGGCTCGCTCCCACAGGGGAATGCATTTCAACTGTGGGAGCGAGCCTGCTCGCGAAATCGATTTTGAATACTGTGGAGACTAAGGGATGAAAACCCTCTGGCAACACTGCCACGTCGCAACCATGGCGCAAGGCGTCTACTCGATCATAGAGGATGCGGCCATCGTGACGTCCGGTGCGCACATCGAGTGGATCGGCCCGCGCAATCAATTGCCCTCTGGCGAATACCCGGCGGTCAACGACCTGCAAGGCGCGTGGGTCACCCCCGGCCTGATCGACTGCCACACACACACGGTGTTCGGTGGCAACCGCAGCGGCGAATTCGAGAAACGCCTGCAAGGCGTCAGCTACGCCGAGATCGCGGCGCAGGGCGGCGGTATCGCCAGCACTGTGCGCGCCACCCGTGAAGCGAGCGAAGACGAGCTGTTCGCCAGCGCCGCCAAGCGTTTGAAAAGCCTGATGCGCGACGGCGTGACCACGGTCGAGATGAAGTCCGGCTACGGTCTGGATCTGGCCAGTGAACGCAAGATCCTGCGGGTCATTCGTCGCCTGGCCAAGGAGCTGCCGATCAGCGTGCGCAGTACCTGTCTGGCCGCCCACGCGCTGCCGCCGGAGTACAAGGATCGCGCTGACGACTACATCGAGCACATCTGCGCCGAGATGCTCCCGGCATTGGCCGCCGAAGGGCTGGTCGATGCGGTGGATGCGTTTTGCGAGTACCTGGCGTTCTCGCCGGAGCAGGTCGAGCGGGTGTTCATCACCGCACAAAAACTCGGCCTGCCGGTGAAGCTGCATGCCGAGCAATTGTCGTCGCTGCATGGCTCCAGTCTGGCCGCACGGTATCACGCGTTGTCTGCCGACCATCTGGAGTTCATGGACGAAGACGACGCCATCGCCATGGCCAAGTCCGACACCGTCGCGGTGTTGCTGCCGGGGGCGTTCTACTTCCTGCGCGAAACCCAGCTGCCGCCGATGGACGCCCTGCGCAAGCACAAGGTCAAGATCGCTATCGCCAGTGACCTCAACCCCGGCACCTCGCCGGCGCTGTCGTTGCGCCTGATGCTGAACATGGCCTGCACCTGCTTCCGCATGACCCCGGAAGAAGCCCTGGCCGGCGCGACCATTCACGCCGCGCAAGCGCTGGGCATGGCTGATACCCACGGTTCGCTGGAAGTCGGCAAGGTCGCGGATTTCGTCGCCTGGCACATCGATCGTCCGGCGGATCTGGCCTATTGGCTCGGTGGTGATCTGGACAAACGCGTCGTGCGTCACGGCGTCGAATCAAGTCTGTAGGAGAGCGGTTGTGGATAAGGTTCTGAGTTTCAAACAAGGTCGCGTACCGCTGCTGATCAGCATGCCGCATGCCGGCGTGCGCCTGACGCCAGCGGTCGAAGCCGGGCTGATCGCGGACGCGAAAAGCCTGCCGGACACCGACTGGCACATTCCGCAGCTCTACGATTTTGCCGAGGAGTTGGGCGTCAGCACGTTGGCCGCCGAGTACTCGCGGTTCGTCATCGACCTTAACCGTCCGTCCGATGACAAGCCGTTGTATGTCGGCGCCACCACAGGCCTGTACCCGGCGACGCTGTTCGATGGCATTCCGCTGTTCCGCGAAGGGCACGAGCCCTCGAAAGCAGAGCGCGCGACCTACCTGGAACAGGTCTGGACGCCGTATCACCGCACCCTGCAACAAGAGCTGGCGCGGCTGAAGGCCGAGTTCGGCTATGCGCTGCTGTTCGACGCGCATTCGATCCGTTCGATCATCCCGCACCTGTTCGACGGCAAACTGCCGGATTTCAACCTTGGCACCTTCAACGGCGCCAGTTGCGATCCACAGCTTGCTGGACAGCTCGAAGCCATTTGCGCACGCCACGGCAACTTCAGCCACGTGCTCAACGGACGCTTCAAGGGCGGCCACATCACCCGCCATTACGGCAACCCCGCCGAGAACATCCACGCCGTGCAACTGGAGTTGTGCCAGAGCACCTACATGGAAGAGTTCGAACCGTTCCGCTACCGCGCCGATCTGGCAGAGCCGACGCGGGTGGTGCTCAAGGAGTTGCTGCAGGGCTATCTGGCCTGGGCAAAGTCGCACTACACCGCGTAACCCACTGTGGGAGCGGGCTTGCTCGCGAAGGCGGCGCGTCAGGCAACATATGCGTTGAATGACATAGCGCTTTCGCGAGCAAGCCCGCTCCCACAGGTTTTCTATGCAGCAGAAAAATTGTGACTGCGTACGGGCATGCTCATTGACGTAAATCGGGTTTATGATGCCGAACGGCAGAATAATAGAAGTCCCCCCAGGGATGACCTCGACCCCTTACGGAGCACGCAATGCAGACATTGTTTCCGCAGATCAAACCCCACGCCCGGCACGATCTGGCTGTCGATGACACCCACACGCTGTATGTCGACGAAAGCGGCTCGCCGGAAGGCTTGCCGGTGGTGTTCATCCACGGCGGCCCGGGTGCCGGTTGCGACGCGCAGAGCCGTCGCTATTTCGATCCGAACCTGTATCGCATTGTCACCTTCGACCAGCGCGGCTGCGGACGCTCCACCCCGCACGCCAGCCTGGAAAACAACACCACCTGGGATCTGGTCGCTGACCTTGAGCGTATCCGCAAGCACTTGGGCATTGATAAATGGGTGCTGTTCGGCGGTTCGTGGGGTTCGACTCTGGCGCTGGCCTACGCGCAAACCCACCCGGAGCGCGTACACGGTCTGATCCTGCGTGGGATCTTTCTCTGCCGTCCGCAGGAAATCGAGTGGTTCTATCAGGCCGGTGCCAGCCGTCTGTTTCCCGATTACTGGCAGGACTACATCGCGCCAATCCCGCTGGACGAGCGCGACGATCTGCTCAGCGCCTTCCACAAGCGTCTGGTCGGTAACGATCAGATTGCCCAGATGCACGCGGCCAAGGCCTGGTCTACGTGGGAAGGACGCACCGCGACCCTGCGCCCGAATCCGCTGGTGGTCGACCGTTTCTCCGAACCGCAGCGCGCCCTGTCGATCGCGCGGATCGAATGTCACTACTTCACCAACAACGCATTCCTCGAGCCAAATCAGCTGATCCGCGACATGGGCAAGATCGCTCATCTGCCGGGGGTGATCATTCACGGTCGCTACGACGTGATCTGCCCGCTGGACAACGCCTGGGAGCTGCATCAGGCCTGGCCGAACAGCGAGCTGCAGGTGATTCGTGACGCCGGTCACGCCGCCTCCGAACCGGGCATCACCGATGCGCTGGTGCGTGCCGCGAGCAACATGGCCCGTCGCTTGCTCGACCTGCCGCCCGAAGAAGCATGAAGGGGCTGTTACAGCGCGTGCGCGGTGCACGGGTCGAAGTCGCGGGAGAGACAGTCGGCGCGGTGGATCAGGGTTTGCTGGTGCTGGTGGCGATCGAACCCGACGATACCCGTACCAGCGCCGACAAACTTTTGCATAAGCTGCTTAACTATCGGGTATTCAGTGACGCCGAGGGCAAGATGAATCTGTCCCTGGCGGATGTAGGTGGCGGGTTGCTGCTGGTCTCTCAGTTCACCCTGGCCGCTGACACCAAGAGTGGGTTGCGCCCGAGTTTCTCGACCGCGGCCCCTCCGGCATTGGGCGAGGAATTGTTCGACTATCTATTCAACAAAGCGAAACAGATGCATGGCACTGTGGCATCAGGTAGATTCGGCGCGGATATGCAGGTGCACCTGGTCAACGATGGCCCGGTAACCTTCCTGTTACAGATATGAAAGCCCTTGAAAAGGTGTTTCAAGGGCTTTTCGACTGAAAACAGGCGTTTTTCGCGATAAATACTTTGTTACCCCTGATGCGTTGTCACGCGGGCTACTAGATAATCGCGCGCTATGGGGATCAGCGTTCGCTGTTCCATTTTTGACTTAGGTAGAGACTTGTCTGGATCCGATTGGGGAATCATTTTGCCCCAGCGGAGTCGGAACAATGCTCGCCAACCTGGCATATAGATAGCTGGCCGTTGGTTTTTTGATCTGTTTTCGGCGAGGGTTGCTCGTGATTGTTAGTCCCTGTAATGCAGCAAAAATGTCTGCCAAACGCATGCGAAGTGCCCTGGTAGCCGGCTCGGCGCTCCTGTGCCTGCTCAGCGCCGGCCAGCTTTGGGCGTTCAATCTTGACGATGTATCAGCCAAGGCTAAAGAGCTGGCCGGGCAGAAGTTCGAAGCCCCGCGCAGCAACCTGCCGAACGAATTCCGTGACATGAAGTTCGCGGATTATCAGAAAATCCGCTTCCTCACCGAAAAGGCTGAGTGGGCCGATCAGAAGACACCGTTCAAGCTGTCCTTCTATCACCAGGGCATGCACTTCGATACGCCGGTGAAAATCAACGAAATCACGGCGAACACCGTCGAAGAGATCAAATACGATCCGACCCGCTTCGATTTCGGCGACCTCAAGTTCGATCCGAAAGCCACTGAGCAACTGGGCTACGCCGGTTTCCGTGTGCTGTACCCGATCAACAAGGCCGACAAACAAGACGAAATCATGACCATGCTCGGCGCGAGCTACTTCCGCGTCGTCGGCAAGGGTCACACTTACGGTCTGTCGGCCCGTGGTCTGGCGATCGACACCGCACTGCCGTCGGGCGAAGAATTCCCGCGTTTCCGCGAGTTCTGGATTCAGCAGCCGAAGCCGGGTGACAAGCATCTGGTGATCTTCGCCCTGCTTGATTCGCCGCGCGCCACCGGTGCCTATCGCCTGATCCTGCGTCCGGGCAGCGACACCATTGTCGACGTCAAGGCGCAGATGTTCCTGCGTGACAAGGTCGGCAAACTGGGCATCGCACCGTTGACCAGCATGTTCCTGTTCGGCGCCAACCAGCCGTCGAAAGTCCTCAACTACCGTCGTGAACTGCACGACTCCAGCGGTCTGTCGATCCATGCCGGCAACGGCGAGTGGATCTGGCGTCCGCTGAACAACCCGAAACACCTGGCCGTGAGCAACTTCAGCGTCGAGAACCCGCGTGGTTTCGGTCTGCTGCAGCGTGGCCGCGACTTCAGCCACTACGAAGACCTCGACGATCGCTACGACAAGCGCCCAAGCGCCTGGATCGAGCCGAAGGGCGAGTGGGGCAAGGGTACCGTTGATCTGGTAGAGATTCCGACCGCCGATGAAACCAACGACAACATCGTTGCGTTCTGGAGCCCGGAAACCATGCCGGAGCCAGGCAAGCCGCTGGACTTCGCCTACCGCCTGCACTGGACCATGGACGAAGCGGCGATTCACGCCCCCGACAGCGCCTGGGTCAAGCAGACCCTGCGCTCGACCGGTGACGTTAAGCAGTCGAACCTGATCCGTCAACCGGATGGCAGCGTCGCCTACCTGGTCGACTTCGAAGGTCCATCGTTGGCGGCTCTGGCCCCGGATGCCGACGTGCGCAGTCAGGTCAGCGTTGGCGATAACGCCGAACTGGTCGAGAACAGCGTGCGTTACAACCCGGAAACCAAGGGCTGGCGCCTGACCCTGCGCATGAAGATCAAGGACGCGAGCAAGTCCACCGAGATGCGGGCCGCCCTGGTACAGCCAGTGGTCACCGCTGATCTGGCCAAGTCTTCGGTACCGGCGTCGAACTCGTCGGTGGCCAAGGCGGACAAGGTCGCGGCCAAGCAACAAGAGAAAGACGAGAAGGAAGCCAAGGCAGCCGAGGCCAAACAGGCCGACGCCAAGCCAGCCGCAGATGCCAAGGACAAGGCCAACAAAGACGCCAAGCAGCCAGCGGCTGCGAACGCGGCCCCAGCCACACCGGAATCGGCACCGACTGAAGAAGTCCTGACCGAGACCTGGAGCTATCAGTTGCCTGCCGATGAGTAACTCTCAAGTACAGCCAGAGACTCTGTCCGAGTATCTGGCGCATCTGCCGATGACCGACGAGCAGCGCGCGGAACTCGCGGGCTGCCAGTCCTTCAGCGAACTGCACCAGCGTCTGTCGTCGCCGACGTTCGACGCGCCTGCCGAAGCCGCCCAGGCTTCGGTGGGCAAGCGCCTGACCCTGAGCACCGCCGAGGAGCTGGAAGAGGCGGAAATGCTGGTGCTCGACGCCAGCGGTCGGGTCAGCATGAAGGCGACTCCGCCGATCCGTCGGACCAAAGTCGTGCCGGAGCCTTGGCGCACCAATATTCTGGTGCGTGGCTGGCGCCGCCTGACCGGGCGCACCAACCCGCCGCAGCCGCCGAAGGACGAAAACGTCTTGCCGGCAGCGCGCTGGCGCACGGTTGGTTCGATTCGACGTTACATTCTGTTGCTGCTGATGCTCGGTCAGACCATCGTTGCCGGCTGGTACATGAAAGGCATCATGCCGTACCAGGGCTGGTCGTTCGTCGATCTGGACGAAGTGCTGCACCAGCCGCTGCTGCAAACCGCCACGCAAGTGCTGCCGTATGCGCTGCAGACCAGCATCCTGATCCTGTTCGGGATTCTGTTCTGCTGGGTCTCGGCCGGTTTCTGGACGGCACTGATGGGCTTCCTCGAGTTGCTCACCGGTCACGATAAATACCGTATCTCCGGCAAAAGTGCCGGCAACGAGCCGATTCCGAAAGACGCTCGTACCGCGCTGGTGATGCCGATCTGCAACGAAGACGTGCCCCGGGTATTCGCCGGTCTGCGCGCCACCTTCGAGTCGGTCGCCGCTACCGGTGATCTGGATCGCTTCGACTTCTTCGTCCTCAGCGACAGTAACGACACCGATATCTGCGTCGCCGAGCAGCAAGCCTGGCTGGACGTCTGCCGTGAAGCCAAGGGCTTCGGCAAGATCTTCTATCGCCGCCGTCGCCGCCGTGTGAAACGCAAGAGCGGCAACCTCGACGACTTCTGCCGTCGCTGGGGTGGTGACTACAAGTACATGGTCGTGCTCGACGCCGACTCGGTGATGAGCGGCGAGTGCCTGACCAGTCTGGTACGCCTGATGGAAGCCACGCCGGACGCCGGGATCATCCAGACCGCGCCGCGTGCGTCGGGCATGGATACCCTGTATGCGCGCATGCAGCAGTTCGCTACCCGCGTTTACGGTCCGCTGTTCACCGCCGGTCTGCACTTCTGGCAGTTGGGTGAATCCCACTATTGGGGTCACAACGCGATCATCCGCATGAAGCCGTTCATCGACCACTGCGCCCTGGCGCCGTTGCCGGGCAAGGGTGCGTTCTCCGGGGCGATTCTGTCTCACGACTTCGTCGAAGCCGCACTGATGCGCCGTGCCGGTTGGGGCGTGTGGATTGCCTACGACCTGCCGGGCAGCTACGAAGAGCTGCCGCCGAACCTGCTCGACGAGCTCAAGCGTGACCGTCGCTGGTGCCACGGCAACCTGATGAACTTCCGCCTGTTTCTGGTCAAAGGCATGCACCCGGTGCACCGCGCAGTGTTCCTCACCGGCGTGATGTCGTACCTGTCGGCGCCGTTGTGGTTCTTCTTCCTGGTGCTGTCGACCGCGCTGCTGGCGGTGAACACACTGATGGAGCCGCAGTACTTCCTGGAACCGCGTCAGCTTTATCCGCTGTGGCCACAATGGCACCCGGACAAGGCGATCGCGCTGTTCTCGACCACTATCGTGCTGCTGTTCCTGCCGAAGCTTTTGAGCATCATCCTCATCTGGGCCAAGGGCGCGAAAGAGTTCGGTGGCAAGTTCAAGGTGACCCTGTCGATGCTGCTGGAGATGTTGTTCTCCATGCTGCTGGCGCCGGTGCGGATGATTTTCCACACCCGTTTCGTGCTCGCCGCGTTCCTCGGCTGGGCCGCGACCTGGAACTCGCCGCAGCGTGACGATGACTCCACACCTTGGAGCGAGGCGGTCAAGCGCCACGGTCCGCAGACCTTGCTGGGTTTCTGCTGGGCACTGCTGGTGATCTGGCTGAACCCGAGTTTCCTCTGGTGGCTGGTGCCGATCGTCGGTTCGCTGATGCTGTCGATCCCGGTGTCGGTGATTTCCAGCCGTGTCGGTCTGGGCCTCAAATCCCGTGACGAGAGCCTGTTCCTCATCCCAGAGGAATACAATCCGCCACAGGCGCTGCTGGCGACCGATCAGTACACCCACGAGAACCGCTGGCACGCGCTGAACGACGGCTTCATCCGCGCCGTGGTCGATCCGCAGCAGAACGCCCTGGCGTGCTCGCTGGCGACCTCGCGTCACGGTCAGGCCGAGCCGATCGAGTGGCTGCGTCAGGAGCGTGTACGTCACGCCCTGAAGGCTGGCCCGGCGGCACTGAGCAACCACGATCGCCTGCAACTGCTGAGCGATCCGGTGGCCCTGGCGCGTCTGCACGAGCTGGTCTGGTCCGAAGATCACAAGGAATGGCTGGATGCCTGGCGCGCTTCGGTGAAAGCCGATCCGCATGCGCCGCTGCTGCCACTCAAGCCTGTGAGTCTGCAGGCGCAACCGGCCTGATGAAGAAACCCCGCGAAAGCGGGGTTTTTTTTGTCCTGACGACAGCGGGCGCTGATCTGCAATCGATCAAAAAACCTTGTGCAAACGAACGAGTGCGTTAGCATCCGTCCCCGAATTGGCGCGCCCGGACGATCTTGTCCATTTCAGTCGGTTTTCGCGCCGCAATTGCAATGGTTTTGGGGACTTGAAGATGAAGAAGTATCTGTCGATGCTGCTGGTCGGCGTCACGGCACTGGTTGCAGTCAATGCGGCGCACGCCGGTGCAATCGATGACGCGGTCAAGCGCGGCACGTTGAAAGTCGGTATGGATCCGACCTACATGCCGTTCGAAATGACCAACAAGCGCGGCGAGATCATCGGCTTCGAAGTCGACATCCTCAAAGCCATGTCCAAGGCCATGGGCGTCAAGCTCGAGCTGGTGTCCACCGGTTACGACGGGATCATTCCGGCCCTGATGACCGACAAGTTCGACATGATCGGCAGCGGCATGACCCTGACTCAGGAGCGCAACCTGCGCCTGAACTTCAGCGAACCGTTCATCGTGGTCGGCCAGACCCTGCTGATCCGCAAGGAACTGGAAGGCACCATCAAGTCCTATAAAGACCTGAACACCGCCGACTATCGCATCACCTCCAAGCTCGGCACCACCGGTGAAATGGTTGCCAAGAAGCTGATCGCCAAGGCCAAGTACCACGGCTACGACAACGAGCAGGAAGCCGTGCTCGACGTGGTCAACGGCAAGGCCGACGCCTTCATCTACGACGCGCCGTACAACGTGGTCGCGGTGAACAAGGTCGGCGCCGGCAAACTGGTGTTCCTCGACAAGCCGTTCACCTACGAGCCGCTGGCCTTCGGTCTGAAGAAGGGTGATTACGACAGCATCAACTTCATCAACAACTTCCTGCACCAGATCCACGAAGACGGCACCTACGATCGCATCCATGACAAGTGGTTCAAGAGCACCGAGTGGCTCAAGGACATGGAATAACACTGGGTCAGTCAGACCGAGTCGCCCCATTCGCGAGCAGGCTCGCTCCCACATTGGAATGCATTTCCCTGTGGGAGCGAGCCTGCTCGCGAAGAGGCCCTCCATAGCAACAAAAATCCGGAACCTGCAATGAAACAGAAAAAAGCCCAATGGCCCTGGCACGTCCTGACCGTGCTGGTGCTGGTCGGCCTGGCGGGCGCGTTGTATTACGCCACGTCGCTGATGTCCTACGAATGGCGCTGGAACCGCGTGCCGCAGTACTTCGCCTATCAGGCCGAAGAATCCCAGCGTGCCACCGATATCTCCACCGTTACCGAGCTGGTACGCAAGGGCGGTAGCGCGCAGGTCACCCTGCGCAACGACGCCGGTGACGAGCAGCACCTGACCGTCGACGAAAACAGCCTGCAATTCGCTCAGGGCGACGATGTGGCTGAAGGTGACGTCGTGGGCGTGACCCGGCACTGGGCGGCAGGGCCGCTGCTGTGGGGCCTTTGGACCACGCTGTGGCTGTCGGTGGTGTCTGGGGTACTCGGTCTGCTGATCGGTCTGGTCACCGGGTTGTGCCGCCTGTCGAGCAACCCGACCCTGCGCGACCTGTCGAGCATCTACGTCGAACTGGTACGCGGCACGCCGCTGCTGGTGCAGATTTTCATTTTCTACTTCTTCATCGGCACGGTGATGAACCTGTCCCGCGAGTTCGCCGGGATCGCCGCGCTGTCGCTGTTTACCGGCGCCTACGTGGCCGAGATCATCCGTTCCGGGGTGCAGTCGATTGCCCGTGGCCAGAACGAAGCGGCGCGTTCGCTCGGTCTGAGCGCCGGCCAGTCGATGCGCCACGTGGTACTGCCGCAAGCATTCAAACGCGTACTGCCACCGCTGGCCGGGCAGTTCATCAGCCTGGTCAAGGACACCTCGCTGGTGTCGGTGATTGCGATCACCGAGCTGCTGAAAAGTGGTCGTGAAGTCATCACCACCTCGTTCTCGCCGTTCGAGATCCTGTTCTGCGTCGCCGGCCTGTACCTGTTGATCAACCTGCCGCTGTCGAAAATCGCCAGCCGGCTTGAGCGGAGGCTCGCGCAAAGTGATTGAAGTCCGCGATCTGGTAAAAGTCTTCGACACCCGTGGCCAGGTAGTTCGGGCTGTGGATAACGTCACCACTTCCGTTGCCAAAGGCGAAGTGCTGGTGGTGATCGGCCCGTCGGGTTCGGGCAAGTCGACCTTCCTGCGCTGCCTCAACGGCCTGGAAGAGTTCGACTCGGGCTCGGTGAGCATCGACGGCCTGCAACTGGCCGACCCGAAAACCGACGTCAACGCTTACCGCCGCGAAGTCGGCATGGTCTTTCAGCATTTCAACCTGTTCCCGCACATGACCGTGCTGGAAAACCTCTGTCTGGCGCAGAAAGTCGTGCGCAAGCGTGGGCAGAAGGAAAGTGAGGCCAAGGCCTTGGCGTTGCTGGAAAAGGTCGGTATTGCGCAGAAGGCTCGGGAATATCCATCACGCCTGTCCGGCGGCCAGCAACAGCGCGTGGCGATTGCCCGGGCGCTGGCGATGGACCCGAAAGTGATGCTGTTCGACGAACCGACTTCGGCCCTCGACCCGGAAATGGTCGGCGAAGTGCTGGATGTGATGAAGAACCTGGCCGTGGAAGGCATGACCATGGTTTGCGTGACCCACGAAATGGGTTTCGCCCGGGAAGTGGCGGATCGAGTGCTGTTCTTCGATCACGGCAAACTGCTGGAAGATGCTTCCCCGGCGGAGTTCTTTGATGCGCCGAAGGATTCGCGCGCTCAGGCTTTCCTGCGGCAGGTCTTGTAACGGCGGCGTTCTTTCGGACGCCATCGCTGGCAAGCCAGCTCCCACAGTGAATGGGTTGAACACAAACTTTGTGAACGACTAGCAACCTGTGGGAGCTGGCTTGCCAGCGATAGCATCACCTCGGTCCAAAGCGAACCGAGGCCGATGCATCACCTCAAACCTTGAACCGCCCCACCAGCATCTGCAGATGCGTCCCCAGCCGCGCCAGCTCAACACTCGACGCCGCGGTCTCTTCACTCGCCGCCGAGGTCTGATCCGACACATCCCGCACATTCAGCACGCTACGGTTGATCTCCTCGGCCACGGCACTCTGCTGCTCGGCTGCCGCTGCAATCTGCTGGTTCATCGCCTGAATCGCCGAGACGGTGCGGGTGATGCTTTCCAGTGAGCCACCGGCACGGCGGGTCAGTTCGACGCTGCTGTCGGTCAGGCTGCGGCTGTTGTCCATGATCGTTGCCACTTGCTGGGTGCCGTTCTGCAGGCCGACGATCAGTTCCTCGATCTCTTCGGTGGACTTCTGCGTGCGCTGGGCGAGGCTGCGCACTTCATCGGCGACCACCGCAAAACCACGCCCGGCCTCACCGGCACGCGCTGCTTCGATCGCGGCGTTGAGCGCCAGCAGGTTGGTTTGCTGGGCCACGGACTTGATCACGTCGAGCACGCTGCCGATCTTGTCGCTCTCGCGCTTGAGTTCGCCCATGGCTTCGGTGGAGTGGCCGACTTCGACGGCCAGACGCTCGATCTGCGCGATCGCTTCACCGACCACCTTGTCGCCTTCACGGGCTTGCTGGTCGGCGGCCACGGCGGCTTCGGAAGCCTCCTCGGCGTTACGCGCGACTTCCTGCACAGTGGCGGCCATTTCGTTCATGGCGGTGGCGACCTGGTCGGTCTCGACTTTTTGATTGTTGACCCCGGCGCTGGTCTGCTCGGTGACCGCCGACAGCTCTTCGGCAGCGCTGGCGATCTGCGTGACGCCGTCGCTGATGCCACCGATCAACTCGCGCAGGCCTTGGGTCATGCTCTGCATCGAGCGCTGCAACTGGCCGAGTTCGTCGCGACGCTGTGACACCAGGTTGTGGGTCAAGTCGCCGGCAGCCACGCGCTCGGCGACCTTCAGGGTCTGATTCAGTGGAATGATGATCTGCCGGGTGATCGCCCACGCGGCCAGCAAACCGAAGGCCACGGCCAGCAGGGTGGCGATGATCAGCATGTTCTTGGCGTGCGCGGCATCGGTATCGCGCACCACGGTTTGTGATTCGGTGAGCTTCTTGCTGAGGTCGAGGAGGATGTCGCCCTGCGCCGTCATGGTTGCCCCGGCCTTGGCATTGTTCACCTGCGAGTCGCGGAACTGAGCGACCGCCGCGCGATAAGCCTTGATCGAGTCGGTGGCCTGTTGCAGGTTGGCGATGTGCTGTTCGGGCAGTTTCGCCGGCAGGCTGTCGAGGTTTTTCAGTGCATTGTCGATGGCGTCCAGCGCGGGCTGCTCCGCCTCGGCCTTGCCGCTGTAGGTGTAGCCGCGCACCTGATAGCGCGCTTGCTGCAACAGTTTGCTCAGTTCGATCACGCTGTTGAATTGCGCGACGCTGTCACCTTGCAGCATGGATTTCTCGACTTCCGAGACTTTGGCCACGGCATTGTCGGCACTGGCGCCGAGCTTGCTGCGCGCGTCCTCACGCTGCACGGTGGCCTGTGTCATGTCGGCGAAGGCACGTTTGTACTCGGCGACAGCGGCCAGTTGCTGATCGACCATGGCCGCATCTGAGGGCTGCTCGATCAGGTCACGCGCGGTTTGCAAGCCGCTGGCGAGTTTGGCCAGCAACTCGTTGACCGCGCCCGGGCCTTGTTCGCCACGACGCGCTTCATAGTCCAGACGCGCCAGGCGCAGGTCCTTGGTCAGTTCATTGAGGCTGGAGATGAAGCCGAGCTTGTCGCCACGGCTGATAATGCCGCCCATGCCGGTCCAGCCGGTAAAGGTAATCAGCAGGGTGAGCAACAGCACCAGGCCGAAACCGATACCCAGCTTGCGTTTGACGCTGACGTTCCCAAGATTCTCGGCTAACCAACGGTACATGCGACGACTCCCCTCGGACCACTAATTGGACTTATGGGGACTGTATCGGCGGGGTGGTGGCAATCTGTAACCCGATTTGAATGCCAACCCCGGATTCCTGTAGGAGCTGACGAGTGCAACGAGGCTGCGATCTTTTGATCTTGCTGTTAAAAAACAAAATCAAAAGATCGCAGCCTGCGGCAGCTCCTACAGGGGGAGCGGTGTGTCAGAACAGGCGGGCGAGCAGGGCGGTGACGGCGGTTTCGACGCGCAGGATGCGCTCGCCCAGTTGCACCGGTTGCAGGCCGGATTTGCCCAGCAGGTCGATTTCGTAGGGAATCCAGCCACCTTCGGGGCCGATCGCCAGGGTCACCGGTTCGCTCAACGCACGTGGGCACGGCGGGTAATTGCCGGGATGGCCGACCAGGCCGAGGGTGCCTTCGCTGATCGCTGGCAGACGATCTTCGACGAACGGTTTGAAGCGCTTCTCGATGATGACTTCCGGCAGCACGGTATCGCGGGCCTGTTCGAGGCCGAGAATCAGATTCTCGCGAATCGCTTCCGGCTCGAGAAACGGCGTCTGCCAGAAGCTCTTCTCGACCCGGTAGCTGTTGACCAGAATCACCTTCGACACGCCCATGGTCGCCACGGTCTGGAACACCCGTCGCAGCATTTTCGGGCGGGGCAGGGCCAATACCAGCGTCAATGGCAGCTTGGTCGGTGGTGATTGATCGAGGGTGACACGCAACTCTGCTTCACCGGCCTCAAGGCGAAGCAGCTCAGCCGAGCCCATCAAGCCATTGATCCGTCCCACGCGCAGGCTGTCACCGACTTCCGAGTGGTGCACTTCCTGCATGTGGGTCAGGCGCCGGTCACGCAGCACGACGCGGTCGGCCGCGATGAAGTCGGCCTCTTCGAGCAACAGCAGGTTCATGCCTGGGTCGCTGGCGGCTGGTCGTTGTGATCGTCGGCCGGTGTTTCGTCCGGGCGTTCGCGCTTGCTGATCAGGCCGCCGAACAGAATGCCGATTTCAAACAGCATCCACATCGGTACCGCCAGCAGGGTCTGCGAGAAGATGTCCGGCGGGGTGAGGATCATGCCGACCACGAAGCAGCCGATGATCACGTACGGGCGGATCTTCTTCAGGTATTTGACGTCGACCACGCCGATCCACACCAGCAGCACCACGGCCACCGGAATTTCGAACGCGACGCCAAAGGCGAAGAACAGCGTCATCACGAAGTCGAGGTAACTGGTGATGTCGGTCATCATTTCCACGCCGGCCGGGGTGGCGGCGGCGAAGAACTTGAAGATCAGCGGGAACACGAAGTAATAGGCGAACGCCATGCCGGTGTAGAACAGCAGGATGCTGGACACCAGCAGCGGCACGGCGATGCGCTTCTCATGCTTGTACAGGCCCGGCGCGATGAAGCCCCAGATCTGATGCAGGATCACCGGAATCGCGAGGAACAGCGAGACCATCATCGTCAGCTTCAGCGGCGTCAGGAACGGCGACGACACATCCGTGGCGATCATCGTCGCGCCGACCGGCAGGTACTGGCGCAGCGGCGTCGAGACGAAGGTGTAGATCTGCTGGGTGAAGGCGAACAACCCGGCGAAGATGATGAACACCGCCGCCACACAACGCAGCAGGCGGGTGCGCAACTCGGTGAGGTGCGATACCAGCGGCATGTGCTGGTCGTTTTCGGGGAGATCGCTCATGGGGCTCGCGGCGGCAGAGTGGAGTCGTGAGGCGCTGGTGTGATCGGCGCGGCGTTTGGCGCAACGTGTTCAACCGAGGTTTTTACGGCTGCCGGTTCTGTCGGCGCTACAACTGCAGCAGGTGCAGGTGTCGGAGCAGGCGCGACGGGTGCAGTCGGCGCATGAATCGTCTGCTGACCCACATGTTCAACCGGCGTCGGCTCCTGCTGAACCGGGTTGAAAATCTTCCGCGCCTCTTGCTCCAGCGACAAGATGTGCTCGTTGTGCAGTTGCCGACGGATCTCGTCGGCACCGATTTCACGTTCAACTTCCTGTTTGATCGCGTTGAAGCTGCGCTTCAGCCGGCCGACCCACAGGCCGGCGGTGCGCGCAGCGCCCGGCAGACGCTCGGGGCCCAGCACCAGCAGGGCGACGAGGCCGACGAGCAGCAGTTCAGAGAAGCTGATACCAAACATTAGTCAGTGCTCACACGTCTTTGCGGATCGGCTCTTCGACTTTCTGCGCCTGCACGTCGATGGTGTGCGGCGGGTTGGCCTGAGCAGTGGCTTGCGGCTGCACCGGTGGTACCGGCTGCGCAGGCGTTACGGTCGGATCGGCGGCCGGTTTTTCGTCATCGTTCATGGCTTTGCGAAAGCCCTTGATCGACTCGCCGACGTCGGTGCCGAGGTTTTTCAGTTTCTTGGTGCCGAACACCAGCACCACGACTACCAGAATGACGATCCAGTGTTTCCAGTCAAAAATGCCCATGTTGCTGTTCCTCTCTAAAAATTGTTCAGGCGGACGGACGCGAGGCTTTCTCGACGTGTCCGGACAGACCGAAGCGACGATCCAGTTCATCCAGCACGGCCTGCGGATGCTGCCCCAGTTGGGCGAGCATGACCATGCTGTGGAACCACAGGTCGGCAGTCTCGTAGATCACATCGCTGCAGTCACCGCTGATGGCGGCGTCCTTGGCGGCAATAATGGTTTCGACCGACTCTTCGCCGACTTTCTCCAGAATCTTGTTCAGGCCCTTGTGATACAGACTAGCTACATATGAGCTGTCGGCCGCTGCGCCTTTGCGCTCTTCAAGTACCTGAGCGAGGCGGGTCAGGGTGTCACTCATGTTTGTGTCCTGCGGAATAGATTGCGTGCGGGTCTTTCAAGACAGGGTCGACCGTTTTCCAGTCGCCGTTTTCGAAGACGCGGTAAAAGCAGCTTTGACGGCCGGTATGGCAAGCGATGTCGCCGATCTGTTCGACCATCAGGATGATCACGTCGGCGTCACAGTCCAGACGCATTTCATGCAGGGTCTGTACATGGCCGGACTCTTCGCCCTTGCGCCACAGCTTGCCACGGGAACGTGACCAGTAGATTGCACGGTTTTCCGCAGCGGTCAGTTCCAGCGCTTCGCGGTTCATCCAAGCCATCATCAGCACGCGTCCGGTCTTGTGATCCTGGGCAATCGCCGGCACCAGGCCATCGGCGTCCCACTTGATCTCGTCCAGCCAGTTTTTCATCTTCGACTCCGACAGCGAACCCGCACTTCAATAGTCGGGTTCAGGCGTTCAAACAGTGTGCCAGCCGATCAGCAAACTGGCTATCGGCGAACGACCAGATACAAGCCGACGGCCACCATGATGCCCGCCGGCCAATGCCCCAGTTCGTGCAACGGGCCACCGGCGGCGAGGATCGTCCCGCCGGCCAGATGTGCGCAACCGAGCAGGCGCAGGAACCAGTCGTCCTTGCGTTTGTGCCACGGTGGTGGCGGGTCGTAGGCGTGCGGTTGCGACATGCGTTCGAGCAGGTCGCGGGCCATGTTGGCCAGGTGCGGCAGCTGTTCGAACTGGCTCTGCACGTTGCCGAGCAAGGCTTTCGGGCTGACGCGCTCGCGCATCCAGCGCTCGAGGAAGGGCTGCGCGGTGTTCCACAGATCCAGATCCGGGTACAGCTGACGACCGAGGCCCTCGATGTTCAATAGAGTCTTCTGCAGCAGAACCAGTTGCGGCTGGACTTCCATGTTGAAGCGCCGTGCGGTCTGGAACAGGCGCATCAGCACCTGGCCAAATGAAATATCTTTTAACGGTTTTTCGAAGATCGGTTCGCATACGGTGCGGATCGCCGCTTCGAATTCGTTGAGTTTGGTTTCCGCCGGCACCCAGCCCGAATCGATGTGCAACTGCGCCACGCGGCGGTAGTCACGCTTGAAGAAGGCGAACAGGTTGCGCGCCAGATAGTCCTGGTCTTCCGGGGTCAGGCTGCCGACGATGCCGCAGTCGATCGCGATGTACTGCGGGCTCCACGGGTTGACGGTGCTGACGAAGATGTTGCCCGGGTGCATGTCGGCGTGGAAGAAACTGTCGCGGAACACCTGGGTGAAAAAGATCTCCACGCCGCGCTCGGCGAGCATTTTCATGTCGGTGCGCTGGTCGGCGAGGGTCGCCAGATCCGTCACCTGAATCCCGTAGATGCGCTCCATCACCAGCACTTTCGGCCGGCACCAGTCCCAATAGACTTGCGGCACATAGAGCAGCGGCGAGCCTTCGAAGTTGCGCTTCAACTGGCTGGCGTTGGCCGCCTCGCGCAGCAGGTCGAGCTCGTCGTAGATGGTTTTTTCGTAGTCCTGCACCACGTCCACCGGGTGCAGCAGGCGGGCGTCGGCGGAGACCTTTTCGGCGGCGCGGGCGAGGATGAACAGCCATGCCAGATCCTGGGCGATCACCGGTTTCAGGCCCGGGCGGATCACCTTGACCACCACTTCTTCGCCGGTCTTCAGTTGCGCGGCGTGCACCTGCGCCACCGAGGCCGAGGCCAGCGGCTCGACGTCGAAACGGCTGAACACTTCGCTGATCTTCTTGCCCAGCTGTTCTTCGATCAGCTTGATCGACAGCTGCGAATCGAACGGCGGCACGCGGTCCTGCAGCAGCATCAACTCATCGGCGATGTCTTCCGGCAGCAGGTCGCGGCGGGTCGAAAGAATCTGCCCGAACTTGATGAAAATCGGCCCCAGATCCTGCAGCGCCAGGCGCAGACGCGCACCACGGCTCAGCTCCAGCGGCTTGCGCGGCAACCAGCGCCACGGCAGCACGTAGCGCAGCGCCAGGAGGAACCAGGGCAGCGGCAGCTCGAACAGCAGGTCATCGAGGCGGTAGCGGATCACGACGCGCTGGATGCGCAACAGACGGCGGACGGCAAGCAGCTTCATGCGTTATCGCTTGGGTCGAGGGATCGGGAAAGGCGCTCGAAACGCGCCTCGAGACGTTCCAGATCAAGTTTGATCCGGTCCAGTTCGCTGAATCGCGCTTCGGCTTCGCGCTGCCCGACGAGGGTGCGCGATTCTTCGGCGAGGTATTCGGCGAGGTTCTGGTTGAGGCTGGCAAATCCTTGTTGATACCAGCGTGCGCGGCTGCGCAGGTGACCGCCAATCAGTTGCGTGGCGACCGGGCCGAGCCAGCGCGAGAGTTCGTACTCCCAGTCCAGCTCGAGGTCCTGCAGCACCCCGGCCAGTTCCAGCAGCACGCCGCTGTCACCGTCGAGCTCGACTTCCGGGGCGTGCAGCACCGCGGTCTTGTCTTTGCTCAGGGCCAGTTTCACCAGGCTCGAGGCCGGGGCGCGCAGCGTGCAGTCGACGCCGGTTTCCCAGTGCGAGGCGAGCATCAGGCCCTCATCGCTGGGCAGGATGAACAGTTGCAGCGCCGGGCTGCGGCAATCGACGGCAATCACTTTGCCAGTCAGATGCGCCAGCCGCGGCAGCGCCGTGCTGTCGAGACGCAGCACCCGGTTCAGACCGAGTTCGACGCTGGCAAGCAGCCCGGTGAGCAACATCAGGGCTTGATGCCGCGGTGCAGGGCGACGATGCCTGCGGTCATGTTGTGATAGGTCACGCGGTCGAAACCGGCGTCGACCATCATCGACTTCAGGGTTTCCTGATTCGGGTGCATGCGGATCGATTCGGCCAGGTAGCGATAGCTTTCCGAATCGTTGGTGATCAGCTTGCCCATCAGTGGCATGAAGGCGAACGAGTAGGCGTCGTAGGCTTTCGACATCAGCGCGTTGGTCGGCTTGGAGAACTCCAGCACCAGCAGGCGGCCGCCGGGCTTGAGCACGCGCAGCATCGAGCGCAGGGCGTCTTCTTTATGCGTCACGTTGCGCAGGCCGAAGGCGATGGTCACGCAGTCGAAATGGTTGTCCGGGAACGGCAGTTTTTCCGCGTCCGCCTGAACGAATTCGACGTTGCCCGACACACCCAGATCCAGCAGACGGTCACGGCCGACCTTGAGCATCGATTCATTGATGTCGGCCAATACCACCTGACCGGTCGGGCCAACCAGGTGCGAGAATTTTTTGGTCAGATCACCGGTACCGCCGGCGATGTCGAGCACGCGGTTGCCTGCACGCACGCCAGACAGTTCGATCGCAAAACGCTTCCACAGACGGTGCATGCCGCCCGACAGAAGGTCGTTCATCAGGTCGTACTTCGCGGCTACGGAGTGGAACACCTCAGCGACTTTTTCCGCTTTCTGGCTTTCCGGAACGTTTTTGAAGCCGAAGTGAGTGGTGGGTTCGGCATCGCTGCCTTTGCGCTGATCAGTCATATCGCTGTCACCAAAAGAGAATGCGCGACATTCTAATCCCCAAGCCATGCTTTGTCTTGGAATGGCTAAAGGTAAGATGGGCGACCTTCGGGACGATTTGCCGCAGACGCGGTCAAGATTTACCGTCATCTATTCATCAAGCAGGAGTCATTCGATGGCCAAAATCAGTGTTGAGCGTGCCCACAGCCTGGGCAAGGAAGCCGCCCGCGAGAAGGCCGACAAGCTGGCGCAGAAACTCTCCGATCAATATGGCCTGGAGCCGCAGTGGTCGGGCGACACCCTGAACCTCAAGCGCTCGGGCGTGAAAGGCGCGGTGCATGTGGCCGACGACTCGATCCGTGTCGACGTGGAACTGGGCATCATGATGTCGGCCATGAGCGGCATGATCAAAGCCGAGATCGAGAAGGCTTTGGATAAAGCGCTGGTCTGATCGCGATTCTTCGGTAACCCGAGATCCCTTGTGGGAGCGAGCCTGCTCGCGAAAGCGGTGTGTTAGTCGACTCGAATATTGACTGATACACCGTATTCGCGAGCAGGCTCGCTCCCACATTTGTTTGGTGGTGCCCCTGCTGTTTATGTCAGTTGTTAGGGTGCCGTTTCTAATTTTTCTCCCTACTTTGTGCCTGAGCCCGACACTTTTGCGGGCAGTTCCTCAAACCTTCTGCGCGTGAGGTGCACCATGGCCAAAGTCATTCTGAAGAAAAAAATCGACGCTTCGACTTCTGCTCTGAGCGACGTCAAATCCTATGCCCGCAAGATCTGGCTGGCAGGCCTGGGTGCCTACACCAAGGTCGGCCAGGAGGGCAGCGACTACTTTCAAGAGCTGATCAAGGCTGGTCAAACTGTTGAAAAGAAAGGCAAAAGAGTCGTCACCGAAAAACTCGAAGCCGCCAATGCCGAGATCGACGAAGCCAAGGATGAAGTCAGCTCGTTCAAAGGTCGCGTCGAAGTTCAGCTCGACAAGGTCGAGAAGGCGTTCGACTCCCGTGTAGCAAGCGCCTTGAATCGTATCGGCATTCCGTCTAAACATGACGTTGAGACACTCTCTGCTAAGCTCGATGAGCTGACGGCATTGCTCGAACGCGTCGCGCGTAAATCTTAAGGAGAACGGGATGGCTGGTAAAAAGAACACCGATAAAGAAGGCAGCTCGTGGATTGGGAAAGTCGAAGACTACTCCCGCAAAATCTGGCTGGCTGGTTTAGGCGTGTACTCGAAGATCGACACTGACGGCAGCAAGCTCTTCGATACATTGGTCAAAGACGGCGAGAAAGCCGAGAAGCTCACCAAGTCTGCAGTCGGCAAGAAAGTCGATGCCGCCAAGGATTCCGCTTCTTCGGCCAAATCGCGCATCAGCGGCGTGAAAGATCGCGCACTGGGCAAGTGGGACGAGCTGGAAGGGGCTTTCGACAAGCGCCTGAACAGCGCGATTTCGCGCCTGGGTGTGCCTAGCCGCAATGAAGTCAAAGCGCTGCACAGCAAGGTCGAGACCTTGACCAAGCAGATCGAGAAACTCACCGGTCTGAAAACCCAACCGGTCGCGGCGAAAACCGCAGCGGCCAAACCGGCAGCCAAAACCGCCGCCAAGCCACTGGCTAAAGCGGCTGCGAAACCAGCTGCCAAAGCTGCGGCCAAGCCAGCGGCAAAAACCGCTGCCGCCAAGCCTGCTGCTAAAACGGCCGCTGCCAAAACAGCCGCCAAGGCTGCCGCGAAACCGGTTGCTGCCAAAGCGGCTGCGAAACCTGCGGCCAAGTCCGCGGCCAAGCCAGCCGCCAAGCCAGCAGCGAAAACCGCTGCCGCGAAACCGGCTGCCAAACCTTCGGCCAAACCGGCTGCGGCGAAAAAACCGGCAGTGAAAAAACCGGCCGCGCCGAAGGCCGCTGCGCCGAAGCCAGCTGCACCCGCAGCAGCCAAGCCAGCCACCCCGGCAACCCCGGCCAGCGCGTCGAACTCCGCCGCTGCACCGACTCCGGTAGCCACCCCGACTGCTGCATCGACCCCGTCGACGCCAACCAGTCAGTCCTGATTTTTCAGGGCAAAACAAAACGCCCGGCCTGTGAAGGTCGGGCGTTTTTGTTTGTGCAGAGAATCGCTGGAACAGCGCCATTCTCCTGTGGGAGCGGGCTTGCTCGCGAAGGCGGTGTGTCATTCAGCATTGATGTTGGCTGAGCCACCGCTTTCGCGAGCAAGCCCGCTCCCACAGGGGGGCAATGTGTAGCCCATTCAGTCGTGATCTTCGAGGTATTGCAGGGCCATCCGCTCCGTCGCCACTTTCACCGGCGGCAGCAGATGCGGCGCCACCAGCATCATGATCTGGTACACCACCAGTTTGACCTCGCCTTCGCGATCGAGAATCCGCTGATAGTCCAGCGAGAACAGCAGGGTCAGGGTGATCTGTTCCACCAGTTGCCCCAACGCCTGGGTGTCACTGACCAGTTGCCCCGAAGCCTTCAACCGCGCCAGCAAGGACGCCAGCGTACGCTTGAGCGCGTTGAGCAGGTTGCGAATGCCCTTGGCCAGTTTCGGCAGGCGCCCGGCGAGGTTCGACAGGTCCTGGAACAGAAACCGGTACTGCGCCAGGCGCTCGACGATCAGGTGCAGAAACAGCCAGTAATCCTCCGGCGCCAGCTCGGCATCCGATGGAGGATCGAGCAGCGGCGCCAGTTCGTTCTGGAAGCGTTCGAACAGGCTGAGAATCAACGGCTCCTTGCCGTGAAAGTGGTAGTAGAGATTGCCGGGGCTGATCCCCATTTCGTTGGCAACTTCCATGGTGGAGACGTTGGGCTCACCCTTTTCGTTGAACAGTTGCAGGGCACATTCGAGAATCCGGTCGCGGGTTTTCATCCAGTCTTCTTAGAAAAGTTCGGTTAAGCGTCAGCGCACATGCACGTAGGTGCCGGGTGCTGCCTCCATCGGTGGATAATTCGGGTTGCCGAGGGTAAACGTGGTTTCGTGCTGCGTGCCGGAGCGCTGCTGTATCCACTCCAGCCACTGCGGCCACCAACTGCCGTCGACGCGCTTGGCGTCGTAGTACCAGGCGCGCGGATCGCTGCTCAGCTTGCCGTTCTCGACGTAATTGGCTTTCGGGTTGCTCGGCGGGTTGAGGATGCTCTGCACGTGCCCACTGTTGGACAGTACGAAACGCCGCTCGCCACCGAGCAGCAGGGTCGAGCGGTACACCGCGTCCCACGGCGTGATGTGGTCGTTCATGCCGGCCACGCTGAAGCTGTCGACGGTGACTTTCTGCAGATCGATCGGCGTACCGCAGACTTCCAGGCCACCCGGGTGGGTCAGCGGGTTGTGTTTGAAGAAGTCCAGCAGGTCGCCGTGGAACGCGGCGGGCAGGCGAGTGTTATCGTTGTTCCAGTAGAGAATGTCGAAGGCCGGCGGCTCTTTGCCGAGCAGGTAGTTATTGACGAAGTAGCTCCAGATCAAATCGTTGGGCCGCATCCAGGCAAACACCTTGGCCATGTCGCGACCGTCGAGCACGCCTCGCTGATAGGAGCGGCGTTTGGCGGCTTCGATGGTCTGTTCGTCGGCGAACAGGGTGGTCGGGGTTTCGATCTCACTGTCGAGCAGGCTGACCAGATAGGTCGCACTGGAAATCCGTCGCAGCTGCCGCTTGGCCTGCAGATGCCCCTGTAGCGCAGCGATGGTCAGGCCACCGGCGCAGGCACCCATCAGATTCACCTCGCGCGCGCCGGTGATCGCCCGGCAGATGTTCATCGCTTCCTCCACGGCTTCGACGTAGGTCGACAGGCCCCATTCACGGTGGCGCACGTCCGGGTTGCGCCAGCTGATCATGAAGGTCTGCAGGCCGTTTTTCAGCGCGTACTGGACAAAGCTGTTCTGCGGGCTGAGGTCGAAAATGTAGTACTTGTTGATTTGCGGCGGCACCACCAGCAACGGCTTGGCGTACTGTTTTTCGCTCATCGGCTTGTACTGGATCAGCTCCAGCAGCTCGTTGCGAAACACCACCGCACCGGTGGTGGTGGCGACGGTCTTGCCGACCTCGAACGCCTGCTTGGTAACCTGGCGTGGCAGGCCATCGTTGTGCAGCAGATCATCAAACAGATGGCTCAGGCCGCGCACCAGACTCTGGCCGCCGGAATTGAACAGCTCCTTGACCGCCAACGGATTGAGCAAGGTATTGGAGGGCGCGACGGCATCGTTGAGCAGGGTGAACGCGAAGTGCGCGCGAGCGCGATCGTCCTCGCTCATGCTGCTTTCATCGATCCAGCTCTTGACCTGTTTCTGCCAGGCCAGATACGCCTGCAGACTGCGCCGGTAGAACGGATTGAGGCTCCACGCCGGATCGGCGAACCGCGCGTCCTGCGGGTTGGTCGGGTGCAGGGTTTCACCGAGCAGCACGCGACCGAGCTGGCCACCGAGTTTCAAGGCGTGCTTCGCGCTGTGAATCGGGTTGCGCAGACCGTGGGCGGCGACGCTGCGCAAGGTCGAGAGCAAGTCCCGCCCACGCAGGCCGGTCATTGCACTTTGTGCATTGATGAACACGGCGGGACTGGGCACTACGCCCGTCGCAGGTTTGTCGCGCATGACTCAACACTCCTTCGTCTTCAGGTCAAAAACAAACTCACCGAACCAGAACACCATAGTCGCAGTTACGGGTTGCTGCCTGCGCGGCGTCCTGCCGCGCACGTTGTTCAAAACCCTGCATAAAGCCTGCCGCCGTGATTTATCCGCCCAGCGGGGTCGGGTGCGGGTGCATCACGGCGCGCTGCCGTTCCTCCTCAAGGAATTTCATGATGATCGGCGCCACGGCTTCGGCGCGGGTGATCAGGAACAGATGACCGTCGTCGATGATGTGCAACTGGGCGTTGGGGATGCGCCAGGCGAGCATGCGCATGTTGATCAGCGGGATCAGTGGATCGTCGTCGCCGGCCAGCACCAGGGTCGGCTGATGGATCTTGTGCAGCCAGTGAATGCTGGTCCAGCCGAGGCCGGCGAACAGCTGCCAGTAGTAACCGAGCTTGCCCGCCGAACGCACTTTCGCTGCATGGCTGGCGGCCAGCGTCGGGTCGCGGCGGAACGAGCCGCCGTAGATCAACGGCGCAATGCGGATCACGTGCGATGGCTGGATGTAACGGCGTGGGCTGGCCATCATCCACAGCACTTTCGGCTTGCCCGGCACCATGAAGGCGCCGGCCGCGGTCGCCGCCAGCACCAGTTTCTTGCAGCGCTCGGGGTAGTCGTGGGCGAATTGCTGCGCCAGCGCGCCGCCCCACGACACGCCGATCACATTGACCTGGCCGTAGTCGAGGTAGTCGAGCATCCGCGCCGTCAGCTTCGCCAGCCCGGGAAAGCGATAAGGCCGGTTGGGCGTCGACGAGCCGCCGACACCGGGCACGTCAAAGGCGATCACTTCCAGATCCGGGTCCAGCGCCGCGACGAACGGA
This sequence comes from Pseudomonas sp. IT-93MI4, assembly GCF_949767635.1. Taxonomy (NCBI): domain Bacteria; kingdom Pseudomonadati; phylum Pseudomonadota; class Gammaproteobacteria; order Pseudomonadales; family Pseudomonadaceae; genus Pseudomonas; species Pseudomonas sp. IT-93MI4. Next base: position 363,290 of record NZ_CATKPP010000044.1, on the reverse strand, counting down.
AACACCAGCTCCAGGTTGGCGCCGATGCCGTTGAAAATCAGCAAGGGCGTCAAATGAGGCTTGCCGGGGCGTACCGCGGTGCGGAGGGTCTGCCCATCCAGATCGACGGTACGGAAAATGAACGGTTGCGGCATGCTTCAGGCCCTGTGGATTAATTCATCCCCGCTCCCTTGTCGGAGTGAGCCTGTGGCGAGGGGATTTATCCCCGATCGACTGCGAAGCAGTCGCACACCCTCAAACGCGGAGAATCATAGTTGCCGCGATTGCAGGTTTTGGGGCCGCTGCGCGACCCATCGGGGATGAATCCCCTCACCACAAGCCCGCTCCCACAGGGGAATGAGGTGTGTCAGTTACCGCTCGTGAACGTATGTGCCCGGCGAGGCCTCGCCAGCCGGATACGCCTTGTTGCCCAGTTTCAGTGGTGCCTTTTTCAGATTACCCGAGCGCTCGGCCTGCCACGCCTGCCAGTACAGCCACCAGGAATCGGTGTGCTTGGTCGAGTTCTCTTGCCATTCGTCGGCATTGGCGGCCATGCCTTCGCTGGTCATGTAGCGCGATTTCGGGTTGCCCGGCGGGTTCAGGATGCTCTGGATGTGCCCGCTGCTCGACAGCACGAACTCGACCTTGCCGCCAAACAGCTGCGCCGACTTGTAGCAGGACTTCCACGGGGTGATGTGGTCGTTGGTGCCTGCCAGCGAAAAGATGTCGGCGGTGACCTGCTTGAGGTCGATCGGCGTGCCGCACACTTCCAGTGCATTGGGGCGGATCAGTGGGTTGTTTTTGAACATCTCGATCAGGTCGCCGTGGAACGCGGCCGGCAGTCGAGTCGTATCGTTGTTCCAGAACAGGATGTCGAACACCGGTGGCTCGTTGCCCAGCAGGTAGTTGTTGACCCAGTAGTTCCAGATCAGGTCGTTGGGGCGCATCCACGCGAAGACCTTGGCCATGTCTTTGCCTTCGAGCACGCCTGCCTGATACGAATGGCGCTTGGCGGTCTCCAGCGTCTGTTCGTCGACGAACAGGGCGACGTCGCTGTCCAGGGTGGTGTCGAGGACGCTGACCAGCAGGGTCAGGGCGTTGACCTTGTTCTCACCGAGGGCGGCGTAGTGGCCGAGCAGGGCGGTGCAAGTGATGCCGCCGGAACAGGCGCCGAGCATGTTCACGTCTTTGCTGCCGGTGATCGCCGTGACGACGTCGACCGCTTCCTTCAACGCATCGATATAGGTCGACAGGCCCCACTCGCGCTGGGCCTTGGTCGGGTTGCGCCAGCTGACGATGAAAGTCTGCACGTTATTGCGCAGGCAGAAGCGCGCCAGACTCTTGTCCGGGCTCAGGTCGAAAACGTAGAACTTGTTGATCTGTGGTGGCACCACGAGCAGTGGACGCTCGTGGACTTGCTCGGTGATCGGCTTGTACTGGATCAGCTCCAGCACGTCGTTGCGAAACACCACCGCGCCTTCGGTCACGCCGAGGCTCTTGCCGACTTCGAACGCGCCCATGTTGACCTGGCTCGGCATGCCGCCGTTGTGCACCAGATCCTTGGCCAGATGCGAGAGGCCGTCGAGCAGGCTTTTGCCGCCGGTCTCGAAGAAGCGTTTGACCGCCGCCGGGTTGGCGGCGGTGTTGGTCGGGGCCATGGCTTCGGTCATCAGGTTGATCACGAAGTGGCCGCGCGCGATGTCTTTGGGTGACAGGCTGCTGTCGTCGATCCAGGAATGGAGCTCCTTGCGCCACGCCAGGTAAGTTTGCAGATAACGTTTGTAGAGCGGGTTCTGACTCCACGCCGGATCAGCGAAGCGACGGTCATCGCTGGCCGGTTGCAGTTCGGATTTGCCGAACAGCACATTCTTCAGTTCAAGACCGAAATGGGTCACGTGCTTGACGCTATGGATCGGTTGTTTGATGGCCTGGGTCAGCACCATTCGAGCAGAGGCCAGCAGATCCTTTCCGCGCAGCCCAACGACGGGATTAAGCCCCAGGGTGTTTTCCGAGGCTTGGTACTTCAGGTCATCGTTATTCTTGTTACTCATCTACGACGCTCCATTGTCCTGAGACGAGTACCCGTTTTCTGCTGTGCAGTTCCACAGCGAATGCCAGGTACTACTGCTCGGGTGACCGTTAATTCTGCATAGCTGCTTTACAGTCGTAGAGCACTGCAGGGAACTTGCCAGCTCCATTGGTTACCCGAGTTTAATTTTTTTCGCAAGCAGGCCGATCCTCGGCCACACAGCAGAGCATTCAAACAGATGAATTTAGAAAATGCCCTCTAAAGAGCAAGAGTCTCGGACTAGAGCATCAGCTTGACGATTGACTCGTCCGGATCGCGGGTTTTCCCGGCCGCTTTGAGCTCGGCCAGATAATCGGCCCAGAGTGCGTCATGACGTCGCCCCAGCTCGTAGAGATAATCCCAGGTGAACAGGCCGCTGTCGTGACCGTCGTCGAAGGTCAGTTTCAGTGCGTACTGACCGGCCGGTTCCAGGCCGCTGAGGCCGACATTGAGCTTGCCGAATTGCAGGATCGGTTTGCCGTGGCCCTGGACCTCGGCGGAAGGGGAATGCACGCGCAGGAATTCGGCGGGCAGGGTGTACTCCTCGCCGGACGCGTATTTGAGCGTCAGGGTTTTCGAGGCTTTGTGCAGTTTGATGTCGGTGGGGATCATGAGCAGGTTTCCGTCTTGTGCGGAACCTTGTGGGAGCGAGCCTGCTCGCGAATGCGGTGGTTCAGTCAACGCAACGGTTGAATGTACTGCCGTCTTCGCGAGCAGGCTCGCTCCCACAGTTCCATTACATCTGTAAGAGTGACCTACAGGATATAACGGGACAGATCTTCGTTCTGCGCCAATTCGCCCAGATGGCTGTTGACGTACGCAGCGTCGATCAGGATCGGCTTGTCGTCATGCGCACTGGCCAGGTCGCCGGCACTGAACGACACCTCTTCCAGCAGGCGCTCAAGCAGTGTGTGCAGACGACGGGCACCGATGTTCTCGGTCTTCTCGTTGACCTGCCAGGCGATCTCCGCCAGACGCTTGATGCCTTCCGGCTGGAACTGAATGTTCAGGCCTTCGGTTTTCAGCAGCGCGCAATATTGCTCGGTGAGCGAAGCGTGCGGCTCGCTGAGGATGCGCTCGAAGTCTTCCGGGCTCAGCGCCTTGAGCTCGACACGGATCGGCAGACGGCCTTGCAGCTCCGGCACCAGATCGCTCGGCTTGCTCAGGTGGAACGCACCGGAGGCGATGAACAGGATGTGGTCGGTCTTGACCATGCCCAGCTTGGTGTTGACGGTGCAGCCCTCGATCAGCGGCAGCAGGTCGCGCTGTACGCCTTCACGGGACACGTCGGCGCCGCCGACATTGCCGCGCTTGGCGACCTTGTCGATTTCGTCGATGAACACGATGCCGTGTTGCTCGACCGCTTCCAGCGCCTTGGCCTTCAACTCTTCTTCGTTGACCAGACGCCCGGCCTCTTCGTCGCGCACCAGTTTCAGCGCTTCTTTGACCTTGAGCTTGCGAGCTTTCTTCTTGCCCTTGCCCATGTTGGCGAACAGGTTCTGCAGCTGGCTGGTCATTTCTTCCATGCCAGGCGGCGTGGCGATTTCGATGCCGGTCACTTCGGCGACTTCGATCTCGATTTCCTTGTCGTCCAACTGGCCTTCGCGCAGGCGCTTGCGGAACAGCTGACGGGTGTTGGAATCGCTGCTCGGTGCTTCTTCATTGCTGAAGCCCATGCGTGCAGGCGGCAGCAGTGCGTCGAGGATACGGTCCTCGGCAGCGTCTTCGGCACGATGACGCACGCGGGTCATTTCCTGCTCGCGGAGCATCTTGATCGCGGCGTCGGCCAGATCACGGATGATCGATTCGACGTCACGGCCAACGTAGCCGACTTCGGTGAATTTGGTCGCTTCGACCTTGATGAACGGCGCGTTGGCCAGTTTCGCCAGGCGACGGGCGATCTCGGTTTTACCGACACCGGTCGGGCCGATCATCAGGATGTTTTTCGGGGTCACTTCAACGCGCAGCTCTTCAGGCAGCTGCATGCGGCGCCAGCGGTTGCGCAGGGCAATCGCGACGGCGCGCTTAGCATCGTCCTGGCCGATGATATGGCGGTTGAGTTCGTGGACGATTTCGCGGGGAGTCATGGACATAGTAATTGACGGTCCTCAAGCAGAAACAAGCCGTGGCACTTTGGCCGCGTCAGGCTTATTCAGCGAGATCCTGCTCCTCAATGGTCTGGGTGTGGTTGGTGAATACACAGATGTCGCCGGCGATACCGAGGGCGGTTTCGACGATCTCACGGGCCGACAAGTCGGTCTTTTTCAACAGCGCGCTGGCCGCAGCTTGCGCGTAGGCGCCGCCGGAACCCATGGCGATCAGGCCGTCTTCGGGTTCGACCACGTCACCGTTGCCGGTGATGATCAGCGAGGCGTCCTTGTTGGCGACCGCGAGCATCGCTTCGAGGCGGCTCAGGGAGCGGTCGGTGCGCCATTCTTTGGCGAGTTCGACAGCGGCGCGGATCAGGTGGCCCTGATGTTTCTCGAGCTGGCCTTCGAAACGTTCGAACAGGGTGAAGGCGTCGGCGGTGGCACCGGCGAAACCGGCGATGACCTGGCCGTGGTACAGGCGACGAACTTTCTTCGCGTTGCCTTTCATCACGGTGTTGCCGAGAGAAACCTGGCCGTCGCCGCCCATGACGACTTTGCCGTGGCGGCGGACTGAAACGATGGTGGTCAAGGGAAGAGTCTCCACGCAGCGGGGCGAAAATGCCTTATGCCCATTCATATGGGGGTGCTGGATAGGATTTCAACCGAGGAGGGCGCAGGGGGACGAACGGCGGAGGACAGACCGGGAATATGTTGTGCCGGTTATGACGCCTTCGCGAGCAGGCTCGCTCCCACAGGGACTGCGTGATTCCTGTGGGAGCGAGCCTGCTCGCGAATGAACGATGACGCGATGCGACTGACGGAATCAGCGGCTCTGGCGTTGTTGTAACAACAGGTTGCTGAAGCCGCTGCCGGCCAGTTGTTTCTGCGCAGTCGTCAGCTGTTCGCGGTTGCTGAACGGGCCGACCAATACGCGGTACCAGGTTTCATCCTTCACCGTGCCCGACTCAACCGAAACAGCCTGGCCCAGCAGAATGATCTGCGCCCGCACCTTGTCCGCGTCCGCCTCTTTGCGGAACGAGCCGGCCTGGAGGAAGAACTTGGTCACCGGCGCCGCTTTCGCCACCGGTGGCGCTGGCGGCGGGGTAATACCTGACAGCGCAGCCTGCGCCCGCGCGGTGTCGATCTTCGCCGCTTCCGCCGGGGTGACCGGCGTGGTCGGCACTTGTGGCGTCGGCAGGGTTTTCTCCGGCACGGCATCCGGCGGCACGATCACTTCCGATTCCGGCAGCAAGGTGTAGAAGTCGTACTTCGGCTTCACCGGTTGCGTCGGGCTCGGCGGGGTCTTGTTGGCCTCGGCGATCTTCGACGCTTTCTGCTGTTGCGCCTGCTCGACTTTCTCGCGCTTGACCGTGTCGCTGCCCTTGCCAGGCTCCAGTTTCATCAGAAACACGATGAACGCACCGACCGTCAGGCCGATGGCCATCCACAGCCAGCCCGGGATCGGTTGCTTTGCAGGAGCTTGGTAACGGCTGGCGCCACGCTTGGGTGCAGGTTTTTTCTTGGCAGCCAACTTACATTTGCTCCAGGACTTTCAGGCCCAGCAGCTCCAGGCCTTGTTTAAGGGTTCGACGCGTCAACTCGGTCAGGCGCAGACGGCTTTGCATCTGTTCTGGTGTTTCAGCTTTCAGGATCGGGCAGTTCTCATAAAAGCTGGAGAACAGGCTGGCCAGATCGTAGAGGTAAGTGCACAGAATATGCGGAGTGCCTTTTTCCGCGACGCCGTTCAGCACTTCACCGAATTGTGCCAGTTTGGTGCCCAGCTCCTGTTCCAGCTCGGCTTCGAGGACAATTTGGCCCTGGACCTCGCTGAAGTCTTTGTCCAGTTTGCGGAATACGCCGGCAGCGCGGGTGTAGGCGTACAGCAGGTATGGCGCGGTGTTGCCTTCGAAATTCAGCATCAGGTCGAAGTTGAAGCTGTAGTCGCTGGTGCGATGCTTGGACAAGTCGGCGTATTTCACGGAGTCGATACCGACGACTTTCGCGATTTCGTGCAGAGTTTTGACCGGTAATTCCGGGTTCTTTTCTTGTACGAGTTTGAACGCCCGATCCTCTGCTTCGATCAGCAGGTCAACGAGTTTCACGGTGCCGCCATCACGGGTTTTGAAGGGACGGCCGTCGGCGCCGTTCATGGTGCCGAAGCCCATGTGCTCCATTTCCATCGGATGGGTGACGAAGCCGGCCTTGCGCGCCACGGCGAACACTTGCTGGAAGTGCAGGGCCTGACGCTGGTCGACGAAGTACAGCGCGCGATCGGCTTTCAGCTTGCCGCTGCGGTAGCGTACGGCTGCCAGGTCAGTGGTGGCATAGAGGTAGCCGCCGTCAGCCTTGACGATGATCACCGGCAGCGGGTCGCCGTCGGCGTTCTTGAACTCGTCGAGGAACACGCACTGGGCGCCGTTACTTTCGACCAGCATGCCCGCCGCTCTCAGGTCGTTGACCACGTTGATCAGGTCGTCGTTGTAGGCGCTTTCGCCCATCACGTCGGCCATGGTCAGTTTGACGTTGAGCTTTTCGTAGATGTCCTGGCAGTGAGAAAGGGAAATGTGGGTAAAGCCCTTCCATGCCTTGATGCACTCTTCATCTCCTGCTTGTAGATCGACTACCAGCTTCCTGGCGCGATCGGCAAACACTGGATCTTCGTCGAAACGTTTTTTCGCGGCGCGGTAGAATTCTTCCAGATCCGACAGTGCGCTTTTGAGCATGTCTGGATGATCTTCCAGCATTGCCATCAGCATGCCGAACTGGGTGCCCCAGTCGCCCACGTGGTTCTGGCGGATCACTTCGTCGCCGAGGAACTCAAGTACGCGCGCCACGCCGTCGCCGATGATGGTCGAGCGCAAATGACCGACATGCATCTCTTTAGCCAAGTTCGGTGCCGACAAATCGACCACGGTGCGCTGTACAGGACCAGCCTTGCGCACGCCAATGCGCTCGTCAGCCAAAGCGGCTTCGAGGCGATTGGCCAGCGCCTGAGTGTTCTGGAAGAAATTGATGAAGCCTGGACCGGCGATTTCGGCCTTGGTGACGTTCTCGTCGGCCGGCAGCGCAGCGATGATTTTCTCCGCCAGATCGCGCGGCTTCATGCCCGCAGGCTTGGCCAGCATCATGGCGATGTTGCTGGCGAAGTCGCCGTGGGTTTTGTCGCGGGCGTTCTCCACCTGAATCGCCGGCGACAGGCCTTCAGGCAACACACCTTCGTTGACGAGTTGGGTGAGGGCTTGTTGGATCAGCTGGCGAATGGTGTCTTTCATGGTCTTCTCTTTCGACCGCAAGCGCGGCGGCGCATCGATGCGCGGGTGGAAAAACTGGGCATTATCCGTTGCGAAGGCGGGCTTGCCAACCTTAGCAGGCAGCTTATGGATATGTGGTGACAATTCGGGCCTCTTCGCGAGCAAGCCCGCTCCCACAATGGATCAGCGGCGTTCATTTGTCTGGCTCATACCCTGTGGGAGCGGGCTTGCTCGCGAAGGCGATTTTCAGATCAATACAGATCCACGGGATCGACATCCAGCGACCAGCGCACCGCCCGCCCGCTCGGCATCTGCTCCAGTTCCAGCAACCAGTTGGCGAGCAACCGATGCAGCGGGGCCCGGGCTGCCGCCTGCACCAACAACTGTGCACGATAGCGACCGGCTCGGCGCTCCATCGGCGCCGGCACCGGCCCGAGCAATTCGATGCCGCTCAGATTCTGCTCGACCAGCAAGCGTTCGGCCGCGTTGCATGCCTCATCGAGAAAACCTTCGGCCTGCCCCGGTTTGTGCGCTTCGGCACGCAACAGCGCCAAGTGTGAAAACGGCGGCAGTCCGGCGGCGCGGCGCTCGCTCAAGGCCTGTTCGGCAAAGGCGAAGTAACCCTGCTCGGTCAGTTGCACCAATAAAGGATGGTCGGCCAGGTGGGTCTGGATGATCACCTTGCCCGGCTCCTCCGCCCGCCCGGCGCGCCCGGCCACCTGCACGATCAATTGCGCCATGCGCTCGCTGGCGCGGAAGTCGCCGGAGAACAGCCCGCCGTCGGCATCCAGAATCGACACCAGCGTGACCCGGGGGAAGTGATGCCCCTTGGCCAACATCTGCGTGCCGACCAGAATGCATGGCTGGCCCTTCTGAATCGTCGCGAACAGTTGATTCATCGCGTCCTTGCGCGAAGTGCTGTCGCGGTCGACGCGCAGCACCGGGTAGTCCGGGAACAGAATCGCCAGGCGCTCTTCGGCGCGTTCGGTGCCGGCGCCCACCGGCCGCAGATCGACTTTGTTGCACTTGGGGCATTGGCGCGGCGTGCGCTCGACGTTGCCACAGTGGTGGCAGCGCAGTTCGCCGTAGCGCTGGTGCACGGTCATTCGCGCATCGCAGCGTGAGCACTCGGACATCCAGCCGCAATCGTGGCACAGCAACGTCGGCGCAAAGCCGCGCCGGTTGAGAAACACCAGCACCTGCTGGCCCGCCGCGAGGGTCTGGCCGATGGCTTGCTGCATCGGCCCGGAAATGCCGCTGTCCAGCGGGCGGCTTTTCACGTCCAGGCGCAGGAAACGTGGTTGCTTGGCGCCGCCGGCCCGCTCGTTGAGGCGCAGCAGGCCATAACGACCGGTGTAGGCGTTGTGCAGGCTTTCCAGCGAAGGCGTGGCAGAGCCGAGGACGATCGGGATGTTTTCCTGTCGCGCGCGCACCAGTGCCAGATCCCGGGCGTGGTAGCGCAGGCCTTCCTGCTGTTTATAGGAGCCGTCGTGTTCTTCGTCGATGATGATCAGACCCGGGTTCTTCATCGGGGTGAACAGCGCCGAGCGAGTGCCGATAATAATGTCGGCCTCGCCGTCACGGGCGGCGAGCCACGCATCGAGACGCTCACGGTCGTTGACCGCCGAATGCAGCAGGGCGATGCGCGCATTGAAGCGCTGCTCGAAACGCGCCAGGGTCTGCGGGCCGAGGTTGATCTCCGGGATCAGCACCAGCACCTGCTTGCCGGCTTCGAGGGTTTCGCGGATCAGTTGCAAATAGACTTCGGTCTTGCCGCTGCCGGTGACGCCCGCCAGCAGATACGCGTGATAACTGTCGAACCCGGCGCGGATCGCTTCGTAAGCGGCGCGTTGTTCGGTATTGAGCGGCAGTTCCGGTTGCGCCAGCCAGTGTTCATGGCGCACGCCGGGGGCGTGCCGGCGGATCTCCACCTGCACCAGGCCCTTGGCCAGCAGCAGGTCGAGGCTGTCCTTGCTCAACATCAGTTTGCTCAACAACTGATGGGCGACGCCGTGCGGGTGCTGCGCCAGCGTCGCCAGCGCTTCCCGTTGCCGTGGCGCGCGGGCGATGCGCGGATCATCAAGGCTGGCGCCCGGCGCGACCGACCAGAAACGCTCCTGACGGGCTTCGGCCGGTTCGCCCTGACGCAGCAATACCGGCAGTGCCCAGCTCAAGGTGTCGCCGAGGCTGTGCTGGTAATACTGCGATGTCCACAGGCACAGCTTGAACAGCGCGGGCGGCAGCGGCGGCTCGGTATCGAGCAGGGCCAACGCCGGCTTGAGTTTCTCCAGCGGCACGTCGCTGGTATCGGCGATCTCGACCAGAATCCCGATCATCTCCCGCCGCCCGAACGGCACCCGCAGGCGCATGCCCGGCTGCAACTGGGCGCGCAGCACCCCGGCCGGCGCCCGATAATCGAACAGGCGGCGCAGGGGCGAAGGCAGGGCGAGGCGCAGAATGGCGTCGGGCACGCGGGGGGATCTCGATCAGCAGGCGATTAAAAGGACTGCGTATATAACCTGTGGGAGCGAGCCTGCTCGCGAAAGCGGTGTATCAGGCGGCTGATATGCTGGCTGATAGATCGTCTTCGCGAGCAGGCTCGCTCCCACAGGGACAGCGCAATGGGCCGGGAGCCTAGCAGACGGTCGGTCTCAGGGACAGCTTGCGCGATTGACATTGTCTGGTAGAATCCGCGGCCTAATTACGTGCGGTATTCAACAATAGTGTTGGGTGGCGGCACGCTAGCTGAGGAAGACATCATGAAAGCTGATATCCACCCGAATTACCCAGAAGTTGCAGTAACCTGCAGCTGCGGCAACAAGTTCGAAACCCGTTCGACCTTCGGCAAAGCCCTGGCGATCGACGTTTGCAACGAGTGCCACCCGTTCTACACCGGTAAGCAGAAGACTCTGGACACCGGTGGCCGCGTTCAGAAGTTCGCCGACCGTTTCGGTGCCTTCGGCGCCAAGAAGTAAGATTGGTCATTCTGGAAAACTTCGACGGTTTCTCCAGGCTGATGAAAAAGGCGTCCCTTGTGGGCGCCTTTTTTGTGTCCGCGATTTGGCTGTCCGCTGCCCAGGCATTTTGCCCCACGCCTGCCGGCCTGAGCAGCGTCAGCGTCCAGCGCGTGGTCGATGGCGACACGCTACGCCTGAGCGATGGGCGCAGTGTGCGGATGATCGGTCTCAACACGCCGGAGCTGGGCAAGCAGGGCCGCAGTGACGAACCCTTCGCCGTGGCGGCGCGCAAACGTCTTGAAGCACTGGTGGCGGACAGCCACGGTCGGGTCGGTCTGCTCCCCGGCAAGCAGGCCAAAGACCATTTCGGTCGCACCCTCGCGCATGTCTACAGCACCAACGGCACCAATCTTGAAGCGCAAATGCTCGCCGACGGCCTTGGGTTTCAGGTGGCGGTGGCGCCGAATGTCGATCTTGTTGCCTGTCAGCAGGCGGCCGAACGCAGCGCCCGTCAGGCCGGTCGAGGCCTCTGGCGCCAGTCGCCTGTACTGAAAGCGGAGCAGATCCGCACTTCGGGTTTCGCCGTGGTCAGTGGGCGTGTGAGCAAGGTTCAGCGCAATCGCGGCGGAATCTGGATCGAGTTACAGGACTCGGTTGTACTGCGCGTTGCACCCAATCTGGTCGGACAATTCGACAGCGCTCGGTTGCAAACGCTGAAGGGCAGACAGATCGAGGCTCGCGGGTGGGTTGTCGATCGTTCGCGGCGTGGCGGGTTGAAACCGGGTCAGCCGCGTTGGCTGCTGCCGTTGACCGATCCGTCGATGCTGCTAAGCGCGCGCTGAAGAAAAATTGTAGACATTTTTTCTACCGATTGTGAACAGTCAAGCCCTTGTGCGCCGTGGCTCTTGGCCCAAAGTCGTAGGACAGGGCGCTTGACAGGGGTGACCGCTCAGTCTTGTGGGGACTTTGCGAGGCGCGTATCCTCGCTGACCAGTCTGTCCAACAGTAAAAAGCGGAATGCCAAAATGTCTGATCTGAAAACTGCCGCTCTCGAATATCATGCCAATCCTCGTCCAGGGAAGCTGAGTGTCGAGCTCACCAAGGCCACTGCTACCGCCCGCGACCTGTCGCTGGCCTACAGCCCCGGCGTAGCTGAACCAGTGCGTGAGATCGCCCGCGATCCTGAACTGGCCTACAAATACACCGGCAAGGGCAACCTGGTTGCAGTCATTTCCGATGGCACCGCGATTCTGGGCCTGGGTAACCTCGGCCCACTGGCCTCCAAGCCAGTGATGGAAGGTAAAGGTGTACTGTTCAAGCGCTTCGCCGGTATCGACGTATTCGACATCGAAGTCGACTCCGAAAGCCCGCAAGCCTTCATCGACACCGTAAAACGCATCTCCATCACCTTCGGTGGCATCAACCTGGAAGACATCAAGGCGCCTGAGTGCTTTGAGATCGAACGTGCTCTGATCGAGCAGTGCGACATTCCGGTATTCCACGATGACCAGCACGGCACCGCGATCGTGACCGCTGCGGGCATGATCAACGCCCTGGAAATCGCCGGCAAAACCCTGCCGGAAGCCAAAATCGTCTGCCTCGGCGCCGGCGCTGCGGCCATCTCCTGCATGAAGTTGCTGGTGAGCATGGGCGCAAAAATCGAAAACATCTCCATGGTTGACCGTACCGGCGTGATCCACTCCGGCCGTGATGACCTGAACCAGTACAAAGCCGTGTTCGCTCACGCCACCGACAAGCGCAGCCTGGCTGATGCTCTGAAAGGCGCTGACGTGTTCGTCGGCCTGTCCGGTCCGAACCTGCTGAGCGCTGAAGGTCTGCTGTCGATGGCGGCCAACCCGATCGTCTTCGCCTGCTCGAACCCGGATCCGGAAATCTCCCCGGAGCTGGCGCACGCCACCCGCAGCGACGTGATCATGGCCACCGGTCGTTCCGACTACCCGAACCAGGTGAACAACGTTCTGGGCTTCCCGTTCATCTTCCGTGGTGCCCTGGACGTTCGCGCCAAGCGCATCAACGAAGAAATGAAAGTGGCTGCGGCCAACGCCCTGCGTGAGCTGGCCAAACTGCCAGTGCCACAGGACGTGTGTGACGCCTACGGTGGTGCGCCGCTGGAATTCGGTCGTGAGTACATCATTCCGAAGCCAATGGACAAGCGCCTGATCACCCTGATCTCCGACGCTGTGGCCAAGGCTGCGATCGAGACCGGTGTGGCGACCCTGCCGTATCCGAAGAACTACCCGCTGAAAAGCGTGGATGACGTGTTCAACGGCTAAGCCGTTGTAGCGCTTCAACGAAAGCCTCGGCTTGTGAGAGTCGGGGCTTTTTTGTGCCTGTGTGATTTGTGGTGTTCTTCAGTGCCTCTTCGCGAGCAAGCCCGCTCCCACAGGTTTTGTGGCTACAACTCGCTCACTGTGGGAGCGGGCTTGCTCGCGAAGAGGCCGGCCCAGACAACATAAAATCACAGCCATAAAAAAAGCCCCGCACTTCAATCGAAGGCGGGGCTTTTTGGGGCGCATTGATCAGAACAGATCGATCGGCGCCTGCTCATCCGCCGGCAGCGGGCTGCCCGGTACGGCGCCGTTGCCCAGCTCATTCACCGAGGGCGGCGTGTCTTCGGACTTGAACAGCTCGAAGTAGGCGCCCGGCGTGCTCGGCGTTGCCGCACGACCGCTGACCGGATCCACCCGCAGGCTGAGGATGCCTTCCGGCTCAGGCTGCACGTGCGGCGGCTTGTCCTTGAGCGCGGCAGACATGTAGTTCATCCAGATCGGCAACGCCACGGTGCCGCCGAACTCGCGGCGACCGAGACTTTCCGGCTGGTCGAAACCGGTCCACACGGTGGTCACGTAATCGGCGTTGTAACCGGAGAACCACGCATCCTTCGATTCGTTGGTGGTACCGGTCTTGCCGGCGATGTCGCTGCGGCCCATGGCCAGTGCGCGGCGTCCGGTGCCGAGCTTGATCACGTCCTGCAGCATGCTGTTGAGGATGTACGTGGTACGTCCATCGACGATCCGCTCGGCCACGGCCGGCGCTTGTGGCGCGGCGGCAGCGCCCGGTGCTTCACCCGTAACCGGTGCGGCGTTGACGGTGATCGACTGAGGTGTCGGCGCCGCGATGCCATCGGTCGCCGAGCCACCCTGTGGCACGGTCGGCGGGTTGGCGACGAACAGCGTGTCACCGTTGCGGCTTTCGATCTTGTCGATGATGTACGGGGTGATCTTGTAGCCGCCGTTGGCGAAGGTACTCCAGCCGGTAGCGATTTCCATCGGGGTCAGGGTCGCGGTGCCCAGCGCCAGCGACAGGTTCGGCGGCAGGTCCTGCTTGTTGAAGCCGAAACGGGTGATGTAGTCGATGGTCTTGCCCACACCCATCGCCTGCAACAGGCGGATCGACACCAGGTTACGCGACTTGTACAGCGCTTCGCGCAGACGGATCGGGCCGAGGAAGGTGTTGGTGTCGTTCTTCGGCCGCCAGACCTTGTCCAGGTACTCGTCGACGAACACGATCGGCGCATCGTTGACCAGCGTCGCGGCGGTATAACCGCTGTCCAGTGCAGCACTGTAGACGAACGGCTTGAAGCTCGAACCCGGCTGACGCTTGGCCTGCAGGGCGCGGTTGTAGTTGCTCTGCTCGAACGCAAAGCCGCCGACCAGCGAGCGAATCGCGCCGTTCTGCGGATCCAGCGACACCAGCGCGCCTTGCGCCTGCGGGATCTGGCTGAACTTCAGCGAATTGTTCGGCTGACGCTGCACGCGAATCAGGTCGCCGACCTGCGCCACATCCGACGGCTGACGCGGTGCGGCGCCCATGCTGTTGGTGTTGAGGAACGGCCGCGCCCATTTCATGGTGTCCCAGGCGACGTGTTCTTCGCCGGTACGGGTCAGCACCTGCAAGCCATTCTTGTCGACCTGGGTGACGATGGCCGGCTCCAGGCTGCTGATGGTGCGCTGCTTGGTCAGCTCGGTCGCCCAGGCTTCGTGGGTCTTGCCCGGCAGACGCGATTCAGGGCCACGGTAGCCATGGCGCTGGTCGTAGGTCATCAGGCCTTCGTGCAGCGCGGTGTTGGCCATTTCCTGCAGGTTGCTCGGCACCGTGGTGGTGACGCGGAAACCTTCGGTGTAAGCGTCGCTGCCATAGCGACCGACCATTTCGGCACGGGCCATTTCGGCGATGTACGGTGCGTTCACTTCCGGGGTCGGCACGTGATAGCTGGCGTTCAGCGGCTCGTTGATCGCGGCGGTGTAGTCAGCCTCGGAAATCTTCCCGAGCTTGTACATGCGTCCGAGAATCCAGTCGCGGCGCTCCTTGCTGCGCGCCGGGTTGGCCAGCGGGTTGAAGCGCGACGGGGCTTTCGGCAGGCCGGCGATCATTGCCATCTGCGCCAGGCTGACATCACGGATCGACTTGCCGTAATACACCTGCGCCGCCGCCTCGATGCCATAGGCGCGGTTACCCAGGTAGATCTTGTTCACGTACAGCTCGAGGATCTCGTCCTTGGTCAGCTGCCGCTCGATCTGCAGGGCCAGAAGAATCTCGGTGGTTTTGCGCGAGAAGCTGCGTTCGCTGGTCAGGAAGAAGTTCTTCGCCACTTGCATGGTGATGGTGCTGCCGCCGGACTGAATGTGCCCGCTTTTGACCAGTTGGGTCGCGGCGCGCATCAGGCTGCTCGGATCGACGCCATAGTGGTTGGCGAAATTGTCGTCTTCAGCACTTAGTAACGCATTAATGAAATTGGGTGGAATGTCGGCGAAACGGATCGGAGTACGGCGCATTTCGCCAAATTCTGCGATCAACTTGTTGTCGCTGCTGTAGACCCGGAGCGGAATCTGCAACTGAATGCTTCTCAGCGCCTCCACAGACGGCAAACCCGGACTAAGGTAAAGAAACGCGCCGCTGAGACCTAAAAGCAGTCCGCAGAAAACGGCGACGATGGACCAACCGAAAAATTTCAGCAGACGAATCAAGGCTTTTGAACATCCAGGGCAAAGAATGAATTGGGCGACAGGGTTCCGGTAACACACAGAACAACCTGGGCCGGCAGTAAAAAGCGGAAAAAAACGCTGGGCATTATAAGCACTTTTCTGCTGGGGGCGTCATTTGCGCTTCTGTCAAGACGGGGTGAAGGAACGCAATGCGTATTACAGAGTCCGTAACTCACGGAAAGTCATAGGGAATTGGTAGTGCTGGGACTCTTCAAGAAAAAGACCAATACGTTACTGGGGATCGACATCAGCTCCACTTCGGTGAAGCTGCTGGAGTTGAGCCGTCAGGGCGACCGCTACCGGGTCGAGGCCTACGCGGTAGAGCCGCTGCCGCCCAACGCCGTGGTCGAAAAGAACATCGCCGAGCTCGAAGGCGTGGGCCATGCCTTGGCCCGGGTACTGGTCAAGGCGCGCACCGGGCTCAAGAGCGTGGCGGTGGCGGTGGCCGGTTCTGCGGTGATCACCAAGATCATCGAGATGGACGCCGGGCTGACCGATGACGAGCTGGAAAACCAGCTGAAGATCGAAGCCGACCAATACATTCCCTATCCACTGGACGAAGTCGCCATCGATTTCGAAGTCCAGGGCGTGTCGCCGCGCAACCCGGAGCGGGTCAGCGTGCTGCTGGCCGCCTGTCGCAAGGAAAACGTCGAAGTCCGCGAAGCGGCGCTGGCGCTGGCCGGGCTGACCGCGCGCGTGGTCGATGTCGAGGCCTATGCGCTAGAGCGCTCGTTCGGTCTGCTCGCCACTCAACTGGCAGCCTCGCAGGAACGCCTGACCGTGGCGGTGGTGGACATCGGCGCGACCATGACTACCCTCAGCGTCCTGCATAACGGCCGCATCATCTATACCCGCGAGCAACTGTTCGGTGGCCGGCAACTGACCGAGGAAATCCAGCGCCGCTACGGCCTGACTGTCGAGCAGGCCGGGCTGGCGAAAAAGCAGGGCGGTCTGCCGGACGACTATGTCAGCGAGGTATTGCAACCGTTCCGTGATGCTCTGGTGCAGCAGGTCTCGCGCTCGTTGCAGTTCTTCTTTGCCTCCGGGCAGTACAACGCCGTCGATCACATCCTGTTGGCCGGCGGCACCGCCTCGGTGCCGGGGCTGGATCGGCTGATCGAACAGCGTCTGGGCACCCCGACCCAGGTCGCCAACCCGTTTTCCGACATGGCCTTGAGCAGCAAGGTCAACGCCGGGGCCCTGGCCAGTGACGCGCCGGCCCTGATGATTGCCTGCGGGCTCGCGCTCAGGAGTTTCGACTGATGGCGCGGATCAACCTTCTCCCCTGGCGTGAAGAGCGCCGCGAAGAGCGGCGCAAACGCTTTCTGCTGATTCTGATCGGGGTCTTCGTCGGCTCGGTGGGCGCGGTGTTCATCGCCGATCAGATCGTCGGCACCGCCATCGAGCGGCAGACAGCACGCAATGACTACATTGGCAAACAGATCGCCGTGGTCGACGAACGGATCAAGCAGATCAGCGAACTCAAGGCACGGCGCCAGCAACTGGTCGAGCGCATGCGCATCATCCAGGACTTGCAGGGCAACCGGCAGATCAGCGGGCGGATCTTCGACCAACTGGCGCGCACGCTGCCGGACGGGGTGTATTTCACCAGCGTGAAATTGCTCGGCAAGACGCTGTCGATCAGCGGCGCGGCGGAGTCGAACAACCGCGTTTCGGAGCTGATGCGCAATCTGGATGCTTCCGACTGGTTCGATGCGCCGAGTCTTAATGAAGTGAAAGCGACGACTGCCGGTCAGGTGGATCAGGCCAACGTCTTTCAGCTGACCGTGCGTCAGTCCCAGCCAGCCGCGACGGAGGGCGACAAATGAAGCCGTCCGAATGGCTGCAAAGTCTGCGCAACATCGACTTCAACGATCTGGATACCAGCAACATCGGCTCCTGGCCGGCCGCGGTGAAAACTATCGCGGGAGCATTGCTGGCGGTGCTGGTGTTGGCGCTTGGCTATAACTTTTTCATCAGCGACATGGAAAGCCAGCTGGAAGCCAAGCGTCAGGAAGAGGACACCTTGAAGGAGCAGTTCGCCAGCAAGGCGCACATGGCCGCCAACCTGGAGCTGTACACCCAGCAGATGAAGGAGATGGAGAACTCCTTCGGCGTACTCCTGCGGCAGTTGCCCAGCGACACCGAAGTCCCGGGATTGCTCGAAGACATCACCCGCACCGGTCTGGGCAGTGGTCTCGAATTCGAAGAAATCAAGCTGCTGCCGGAAGTGACCCAGCCGTTCTACATCGAGCTGCCGATCCAGATCACTGTCACCGGGGCTTACCACGACCTCGCGACCTTCGTCAGTGGCGTCGCCGGGTTGCCACGGATCGTCACCTTGCACGATTTCGAACTGGCACCGGCCAATCCCGACGGCGGGACGAAGCTGCGCATGAGCATCCTCGCCAAGACCTACCGCTATAACGACAAGGGGTTGGACAAATGACCCCGATCCGTTATTTCGCCCTGTCGGTGCTGTTGCTGGGTCTTGGCGGATGCTTTGGTGGAGATGACTTCAGCGATCTCGACGCCTACATGAACGAAGTGCGTCTGCGCCCGGCCGGCCGGATCGAGCCGACGCCGACCTTTCATTCCTATCCCACCTTTACCTACAGCGCGGCCAATCTGCGCAGCCCGTTCTCGCGCCAGGTGCGCGTCGATCTGGCCGGGCAGCAGCGTGGCTCGCGCAACGTCAAACCCGACCCCAACCGGGTCAAGCAATACCTCGAAGGTTTCAACATCGAGCAGTTTGAAATGGTCGGCACGATCTCCAATGCCACCGGCTCCTTTGCCTTGCTGCGCGGGGCGGGTGCAGTGCATCGGTTGAAAGTCGGCGACTACCTGGGGCGTAACGACGGGCGCATCGTCGCCATCAGCGCCACTCAGGTCGATGTGGTCGAGATCGTGCCCGACGGCGAAGGCGCCTGGCTGGAACGTCCGCGCACCATTCCTTTGAAAGAGCACTCATAGTGGAAGTCGAACAATGAACAGGATTTTCTCCACCCTCGGTTTTTCGCTATGGATAGCGCTGCTTTCACCGATGGTTCAGGCGGCCAGCCTCAAGACGCTGGATGTCGCGGCGTTGCCGGGTGACCGCATCGAGTTGAAGCTGTCGTTCGACAGCCCGCCACCGCAACCCAAGGGCTACACCACCGAATCGCCGGCGCGAATCGCCCTGGATCTGCCGGGTGTCGCCAGCCAACTGACGAACAAGACCCGCGATCTGGGCAGCGGCAATGCGCGAACCGCTACAGTGGTCGAAGCCAACGACCGTACGCGCCTGATCATCAACCTGACGCAACTGACGCCCTACACCTCACGGGTCGAGGGCAACAATCTGTTCGTGGTGGTCGGGCAGGGCGCCAAGCCGGCCGCACCACGTCCGGCCGCTGTCGCGCCAAGGCCAGCCGCTGCTGCGGCGAAGGTTTATGCGCCCGTCGCCAAAACCATTCGTGGCGTCGACTTCCAGCGCGGCACGGCGGGTGAGGGCAACGTGGTCATTGACCTTTCGGACCCGACCATCGCCCCAGACATCCAGGAGCATGACGGCAAGATCATCCTGAGCTTTGCTCGCACGCAGTTGCCCGACAGGCTGCGGGTGCGCCTCGACGTCAAGGACTTCGCCACGCCGGTGCAGTTCGTCAACGCTGCCGCCACCGGTGATCGTGCGGTCATCACCGTCGAACCCAGCGGTACGTTCGACTATTCCACCTACCAGACCGACAACAAACTGACCGTCAGTATTCGCCCGATGACGGTCGATGACCTGCAAAAGCGCAACGCTGACCGCAACAGCTACAGCGGCGAAAAGCTTTCGCTGAATTTCCAGGACATCGACGTGCGCTCGGTGCTGCAACTGATCGCCGACTTTACCAACCTCAATCTGGTGGCCAGCGATACCGTGCAGGGCGGGATCACCTTGCGTCTGCAAAACGTGCCGTGGGATCAGGCGCTGGACCTGGTGCTGAAAACCAAGGGGCTGGACAAGCGCAAGATCGGCAACGTGTTGCTGGTGGCGCCGGCCGACGAAATCGCCGCCCGCGAACGCCAGGAACTGGAGTCACAGAAACAGATCGCCGAACTGGCGCCGCTGCGCCGCGAGCTGCTGCAAGTGAATTACGCCAAGGCCGCGGACATCGCCAAGCTGTTCCAGTCGGTGACCAGCGCCGAGGCGAAAATCGACGAGCGTGGCTCGATCACTGTCGATGAGCGCACCAACAACATCATTGCCTACCAGACCCAGGATCGCCTCGACGAACTGCGGCGGATCGTGGCGCAACTGGATATTCCGGTGCGTCAGGTGATGATCGAGGCGCGGATCGTCGAGGCCAACGTCGATTACGACAAGAGTCTGGGCGTGCGCTGGGGCGGTTCGATCCAGAACAAGGGCAACTGGAACACCTCGGGGGTCAGTAACGGCACCTCGACCACCATTGGCACACCGGGCAGCACCAGTACCAACTCGCCGTTCGTCGACATGGGCACGGTCGGTAATACCTCGGGGATCGGCATCGCCTTCATTACCGACAATGTGCTGCTCGATCTTGAGCTGACCGCCATGGAGAAAACCGGCAACGGTGAGATCGTCTCGCAGCCCAAAGTGGTCACCTCCGACAAAGAGACGGCGAAGATCCTCAAGGGCACCGAGATTCCGTATCAGGAAGCCAGCTCCAGCGGTGCGACGTCGGTGTCGTTCAAGGAGGCTTCGCTGTCGCTGGAAGTGACGCCGCAGATCACCCCCGACAACCGCATCATCATGGAGGTCAAGGTCACCAAGGACGAACCGGACTACCTGAACAAAGTGCAGGATGTACCGCCGATCAAGAAGAACGAGGTCAACGCCAAGGTGCTGGTGAACGACGGCGAGACCATCGTGATTGGGGGCGTTTTCTCAAATACTCAAAGCAAGGTCGTAGATAAGGTGCCATTTCTTGGCGATGTGCCGTATCTTGGCCGCCTTTTCCGGCGTGATGTGGTTTCGGAGAAAAAATCCGAGCTGCTGGTATTTCTCACTCCGCGTATCATGAATAACCAGGCGATTGCTGTGAGTCGTTGATTCTGTGCGAAATTTGATTCTTGTAGGACCGATGGGCGCTGGAAAAAGCACCATCGGCCGGTTGCTGGCCAAAGAGCTGCGCCTGCCGTTCAAAGATTCCGACAAGGAAATTGAACTGCGCACGGGCGCCAATATCCCGTGGATCTTCGACAAGGAAGGCGAGCCCGGCTTTCGTGACCGTGAGCAGGCGATGATCGCCGAGCTGTGCGCGTTCGACGGCGTGGTGCTGGCGACCGGTGGCGGCGCGGTGATGCGTGATGCCAACCGCAAGGCCCTGCACGCGGGCGGACGGGTGGTGTATCTGCACGCCTCCGTCGAGCAGCAGGTCGGGCGTACGTCGCGCGATCGCAATCGTCCTTTGCTACGCACCGCCGATCCGGCGAAAACCCTGCGAGACCTGCTCGAGATCCGCGATCCGCTTTATCGGGAGATCGCCGATCTGGTGGTGGAAACCGACGAACGGCCACCGCGCATGGTGGTGCTCGACATTCTCGACCGTCTGGCACAGCTGCCACCCCGTTAAAGCGCCGCCGGAAATGCGCTATCCTCGGCGTCCTGTCACAGCCGCCGAGGTTGTGGCGGATGGCGTGCGAGCGGCGTCAGATTCGCTATAGGCCGCAGACAACCAATAATTCAGGGCAGGACGCCTGCTTCCATCTTCACTGTGGGGACACATGCAGACACTCAAGGTCGATCTAGGCGAGCGCAGCTACCCGATTCATATTGGCGAAGGTTTGTTGGATCAGCCCGAGTTGCTGGCGCCGCATATCCATGGGCGGCAAGTGGCGATCATCTCCAACGAGACCGTTGCGCCGCTCTATCTCGAACGTCTGACCCGCAGCCTTGCGCAGTTCTCGGTGATCTCGGTGGTGCTGCCGGACGGCGAAGCCTTCAAGAACTGGGAAACCCTGCAACTGATCTTCGACGGCCTGCTGACTGCCCGTCACGACCGCCGCACCACGATCATCGCCCTCGGCGGCGGTGTCATTGGTGACATGGCCGGTTTTGCCGCCGCCTGCTACCAGCGCGGTGTCGATTTCATCCAGATTCCTACCACGCTGCTGTCCCAGGTCGATTCGTCGGTGGGCGGCAAGACCGGTATCAACCATCCGCTGGGCAAGAACATGGTCGGCGCGTTCTATCAGCCGAACGTGGTGCTGATCGATACTGCATCGCTGAAAACCCTGCCGGAGCGTGAACTGTCCGCCGGTCTGGCCGAAGTCATCAAGTACGGTCTGATCTGCGACGAGCCGTTCCTGACCTGGCTCGAAGACAACGTCGACGCTCTGCGCGCGCTGGACCAGAAGGCCCTGACCTACGCCATCGAGCGTTCCTGCGCGGCCAAGGCGGCAGTGGTCGGTGCCGATGAGAAGGAAACCGGCGTGCGCGCCACGCTCAATCTCGGCCACACCTTCGGCCACGCCATCGAGACCCACATGGGCTATGGTGTCTGGTTGCATGGTGAGGCGGTGGCCGCTGGCACCGTGATGGCGCTGGAAATGTCCGCGCGTCTGGGCTGGATCAGCGAGCAGGAACGTGATCGCGGCATCCGTCTGTTCCAGCGTGCCGGTCTGCCGGTGATTCCGCCGGAAGAAATGACCGAAGCCGATTTTCTCGAACATATGGCAATTGATAAAAAAGTGATCGACGGTCGTCTGCGCCTGGTGCTGCTGCGCCGGATGGGCGAAGCGGTGGTGACCGCCGATTATCCGAAAGAGGTTCTACAGGCCACGCTGGGAGCGGATTACCGCGCTCTGGCTCAGCTTAAAGGTTAATAAGATTCCGATGACTAGTTTGCATGCCGACGAGGCGTTCCTCGGCCATTTCCAGTTAAGTCACGACCCTTTCGCGCCGCGGGTGCCGGGCTTCAAATTCTTCCCGGCCCAGCGCAAACCGGTGCTGGGGCAATTGCACCACCTGGCGCGTTACAGCCAGTTGCTGCTGGTGGTCACCGGCCCGCAGGGCAGCGGCAAGACCTTGCTGCGTCAGGCGCTGGTGGCCAGCACCAACAAGCAATCGGTACAAAGCGTTGTCGTGTCGGCCCGTGGAGCTGGCGATGCCGCCGGCGTGCTGCGTCAGGTGGCTCAGGCACTGAACGTGGCTCAGGCCGAAGTTGGCGCGATTCTGGATCAGGTGGTGCAGCTCGCGCTTACCGGCCAGGAGGTCTATCTGCTGGTGGATGACGCCGAGCAGCTCGACGAATCCGCCCTCGAAGCGCTGATGGCGCTAGGGGCCGGTGCACCGGAAGGTCGCCCGCATGTGTTCCTGTTCGGTGAGTCGTCGCTGATCGCGCAACTGGAGGCCTTGCACCTCGAGGAAGAGCGCTTCCACGTCATCGAACTGCAGCCGTATACCGAAGAAGAGACCCGCGAATATCTCGACCAACGGCTCGAAGGTGCGGGCCGGGGTGTCGAACTTTTCACCGCGGATCAGATCTCTGAGATTCACGAAAGCGCCGAGGGTTGGCCTGGCAACATCAACCAGGTCGCTCGCGATGCACTGATCGAAGTCATGATTGCCAGCCGCTCTGCGGTCAAGCGTCCAAGTATGGGGTTCAACATGCCGAAGAAACACGTATTGGCGATTTCCGCCGTCGTTGTGGTCGCGGTCGCCGCCGCCTGGCTGATGCCGGGTCGCAACAAGGCGCCAACCACCGGCGCACCTGCCAACGAACAGGCACAACTGCCATTGGGCCAAGGCGCCAATGGCGGCGCACCGAACGTCGAGTTCGCCGGCAATACCCAGCCGATGCCGCTGCCGCTGGTCGGCAACTCGCAACCGGTGATGCGCGGCCCGTTGGCTGAAGCCGCAGGCGGCATCACTGAAGGTGACGACGGCGTGCCGGTCGAAGGCTCCAGCGCAACGCCGCCGACCGTCACGACTTCCGCACCACCGGCAGGTGTTCCGGCCGGCCCGGCTCCGACGCCAGTACCTGTTCCGGCGGCCAAGCCGACCCCGGCACCGACTCAGGTCGCCACCGCCAAGCCTGCTCCGGCAGCGCCAGCGGCCAAACCGGCTCCGGCTCCGGCCAAGCCTGTTGCGGCTGCCAAACCGGCCGAGAAGCCGGTTACCGTGGCCAAGGCTGCCGGTGGCAGCTGGTACGCCGGTCAGCCGACCAGCAATTACGTGTTGCAGATCCTCGGCACCAGCTCCGAAGCGACCGCGCAGAACTTCGTCAAGGAGCAGGGCGGCGAGTACCGTTATTTCAAGAAAGTCCTCAACGGCAAGCCTCTCTACGTGATCACCTACGGCAACTTCGCCAATCGTGATGCAGCCGTTTCTGCCATCAAGGCCTTGCCAGCGAAGGTTCAGGCTGGTAAACCTTGGCCTCGCACTGTCGCCAGCGTCCAACAGGAACTGGCAACAACTCGCTGAAGATTCGGCGGCCTTACCCAGGCCGCCTCTCCAAGCACCTCAAAATTTCTACGAGTGCGCGCCGTCTCTACAGACCGCGTGCCTTGTGGTGTCTGCGTCACAGTAGTCTTTGAGTCGTTGCAGTCAAAATTAAAAAAGTTTTGACTAGCACAGCAGATCGCTTTAAACCTTTCACAAATGCGACATGAATTTGCGACATTTCGTCGTCAAATTTGTGAGCCTCTGTGTCGCTGTGTACAATGACCACCCTTTTGCCCCCGCAAAGCCGGCGTACGTTCGGCGCGGCAAGCAAGTGGTTGAATTGAAAAGAAATTTGCCTCGTAAAGAGGCAGCCTGGTGAGAAAGTGTCTATGAAAGCAGGTCTGTACCAACCAGATGAATTCAAGGATAACTGCGGTTTCGGCCTGATAGCTCATATGCAGGGCGAGCCCAGTCATACCCTTTTGCAAACGGCCATCGAGGCCCTGACCTGCATGACCCACCGCGGTGGGATTAATGCCGACGGCAAGACCGGTGACGGTTGCGGTCTGCTGATTCAAAAGCCTGACGCGTTCCTGCGGGCGATGGCCCAGGAAAACTTCAGCGTCGAGCTGCCCAAGCAATATGCCGTGGGCATGGTCTTCTTCAACCAGGATCCGGCCAAGGCCGAAGCCGCTCGCGAGAACATGAACCGCGAGATCCTCGCTGAAGGCCTGCAACTGATCGGCTGGCGCAAAGTGCCGATCGACACCAGCGTCCTCGGCCGACTGGCCCTCGAGCGCCTGCCGCAGATCGAGCAGGTGTACATCGGCGGTGAAGGCCTGAGCGATCAGGACATGGCGGTCAAGCTGTTCAGCGCCCGTCGTCGCTCGTCGGTGGCCAACGCCGCCGACACCGACCACTACATCTGCAGCTTTTCGCACAAGACCATCATCTATAAAGGCCTGATGATGCCGGCCGACCTGGCTGCGTTCTATCCGGACCTGGGTGACCAGCGCCTGCAAACCGCGATCTGCGTGTTCCACCAGCGCTTCTCCACCAACACCTTGCCGAAATGGCCGCTGGCCCAGCCATTCCGCTTCCTCGCCCACAACGGTGAGATCAACACCATCACTGGTAACCGTAACTGGGCACAGGCCCGTCGGACCAAGTTCACCAACGATCTGATGGATCTGGAAGAGCTCGGCCCGCTGGTCAACCGTGTCGGTTCCGACTCCTCGAGCATGGACAACATGCTCGAACTGATGGTCACCGGTGGCATCGACCTGTTCCGTGGCGTGCGGATGATCATTCCGCCAGCGTGGCAGAACGTTGAAACCATGGACCCGGATCTGCGTGCGTTCTACGAGTACAACTCGATGCACATGGAACCGTGGGACGGCCCGGCCGGCGTGGTGATGACCGATGGTCGTTACGCGGTGTGCCTGCTCGATCGTAACGGTCTGCGCCCGGCGCGCTGGGTTACCACCACCAACGGTTTCATCACCGTTGCGTCGGAAATCGGCGTCTGGAACTACCAGCCGCAAGACGTGATCGCCAAGGGCCGTGTCGGTCCGGGCCAGATCCTCGCCGTGGACACCGAGACCGGGCAGATCCTCGACACCGACGCGATCGACAACCGTCTGAAATCCCGTCATCCGTACAAGCAATGGTTGCGCAAGAATGCCCTGCGCATCCAGGCGACCATGGAAGACAACGACCACGGTTCGGCGTTCTACGATGTCGATCAGCTCAAGCAATACATGAAGATGTATCAGGTCACGTTTGAAGAGCGCGATCAGGTACTGCGTCCGCTTGGCGAACAAGGCTACGAAGCCGTCGGCTCGATGGGCGACGACACGCCGATGGCCGTGCTGTCGCAGCGCGTGCGCACGCCGTACGACTATTTCCGCCAGCAGTTCGCGCAGGTCACCAACCCGCCGATCGACCCGCTGCGTGAAGCGATCGTGATGTCGCTGGAGATCTGCCTCGGGGCCGAGCGCAACATCTTCCAGGAATCGCCGGAGCACGCCTCGCGCGTGATCCTCAGCTCGCCAGTGATCTCGCCGGCCAAGTGGCGCTCGCTGATGAACCTCGACCGCCCGGGTTTCGAGCGGCAGATCATCGACCTCAACTACGACGAAAGCGTCGGCCTCGAAGCGGCGATCCGCAATGTTGCCGATCAGGCTGAAGAAGCCGTGCGTGCCGGGCGTACCCAGATCGTTCTGAGCGACCGTCATATCGCGCCGGGCAAACTGCCGATCCACGCTTCGCTGGCGACCGGCGCGGTGCACCACCGCCTGACCGAAAAAGGCCTGCGCTGCGATTCCAACATCCTCGTTGAAACCGCCACCGCGCGCGATCCACATCACTTTGCGGTGCTGATCGGTTTCGGCGCCTCGGCGGTCTATCCGTTCCTGGCCTACGAAGTGCTGGGCGACCTGATCCGTACCGGTGAAGTGCTGGGCGACCTCTACGAGGTGTTCAAGAACTACCGCAAGGGCATCACCAAAGGTCTGCTGAAGATCCTGTCGAAGATGGGCATCTCGACCATCGCCTCGTACCGTGGTGCGCAACTGTTCGAAGCCATCGGCCTGTCCGAAGAAGTTTGCGAACTGAGCTTCCGTGGCGTGCCGAGCCGCATCAAGGGTGCGCGTTTCGTCGACATCGAAGCCGAGCAGAAAGCCCTCGCTACCGAAGCCTGGAGTCCGCGCAAGCCGATCCAGCAGGGCGGTCTGCTGAAGTTCGTCCACGGCGGCGAATATCACGCTTACAACCCGGACGTGGTCAACACCCTGCAAGCCGCCGTGCAGCAGGGCGACTATGCCAAGTTCAAGGAATACACCTCGCTGGTGGATAACCGCCCGGTGTCGATGATTCGCGACCTGTTCAAGGTCAAGACCCTCGACAAGCCGCTGGACATCAGCGAAGTCGAACCGCTGGAATCGGTGCTCAAGCGCTTCGACTCCGCCGGTATCTCGCTGGGCGCACTGTCGCCGGAAGCGCACGAAGCCCTGGCCGAAGCCATGAACCGCCTCGGTGCGCGTTCCAACTCCGGCGAAGGCGGCGAAGACCCGGCGCGCTACGGCACCATCAAGAGCTCGAAAATCAAGCAGGTCGCGACCGGCCGTTTCGGTGTCACCCCGGAATACCTGGTCAACGCCGAAGTGCTGCAGATCAAGGTTGCGCAGGGCGCCAAACCGGGCGAGGGCGGGCAACTGCCGGGCGGCAAGGTCAACGGTCTGATCGCCAAGCTGCGTTACGCAGTGCCGGGCGTGACCCTGATTTCGCCACCGCCGCACCACGACATCTACTCGATCGAAGACTTGTCGCAATTGATCTTTGACCTGAAACAGGTCAACCCGAAGGCACTGGTTTCGGTGAAACTGGTGGCGGAAGCGGGCGTCGGCACCATCGCCGCCGGTGTGGCCAAGGCCTATGCGGACTTGATCACCATCTCCGGTTACGACGGTGGCACCGGTGCTTCGCCGCTGACCTCGATCAAATACGCGGGCGCTCCGTGGGAACTCGGCCTCGCTGAAACCCACCAGACCCTGCGCGGCAACGACCTGCGCGGCAAAGTCCGGGTGCAGACCGACGGCGGCCTGAAAACCGGCCTCGACGTGATCAAGGCTGCGATCCTCGGCGCTGAAAGTTTCGGCTTCGGTACTGCGCCGATGATCGCCTTGGGCTGCAAATACCTGCGCATCTGCCACCTGAACAACTGCGCCACCGGCGTTGCGACGCAGAACGAGAAGCTGCGCAAGGATCACTACATCGGTACCGTCGACATGGTGGTGAACTTCTTCACCTACGTCGCCGAAGAAACCCGTGAGTGGCTGGCCAAGCTCGGCGTGCGCTCCCTCGAAGAGCTGATCGGCCGCACCGATCTGCTGGAAATCCTCGAAGGCCAGACCGCCAAGCAACACCATCTGGATCTGACCCCGCTGCTGGGCAGCGATCACATCCCGGCGGACAAACCGCAATTCTGCGGCGTTGAGCGCAACCCGCCGTTTGACCAGGGCCTGCTGGCCGAGAAAATGGTCGACATGGCGACGTCGGCGATCAACGACCTCAGCGGCGCCGAGTTCGAACTGGACATCTGCAACTGCGACCGTTCGATCGGTGCGCGGATCTCCGGCGAAATCGCACGCAAGCACGGCAATCAGGGCATGGCCAACGCGCCGATCACCTTCCGCTTCAAAGGCACGGCCGGTCAGAGCTTCGGCGTGTGGAACGCCGGCGGTCTGCACATGTACCTGGAAGGCGACGCCAACGACTACGTCGGCAAAGGCATGACCGGCGGCAAACTGGTCATCGTGCCGCCGAAGGGCAGCGTCTATCAGACTCAGAACAGCGCCATCATCGGCAACACCTGCCTGTACGGCGCCACCGGCGGCAAGTTGTTCGCCGCCGGCACCGCGGGCGAGCGTTTTGCCGTGCGTAACTCCGGTGCCCACACGGTTGTGGAAGGCACTGGCGATCACTGCTGCGAGTACATGACCGGTGGTTTCGTCTGCGTCTTGGGCAAGACCGGTTACAACTTCGGCTCTGGCATGACCGGTGGTTTCGCCTACGTGCTCGATCAGGACAACACCTTCGTTGACCGGGTCAACCACGAACTGGTGGAAATCCAGCGGATCAGCGGCGAGGCGATGGAAGCCTACCGCAGCCACCTGCAGAACGTGCTGAACGAGTACGTCAAGGAAACCGAGAGCGAGTGGGGTCGTGAACTCGCCGAGAACCTTGATGACTACCTGCGTCGTTTCTGGCTGGTCAAGCCTAAGGCTGCCAACCTGAAATCGTTGCTTTCCAGCACTCGTGCCAACCCGCAGTGATATGCGCCTGAAGAGTTTGATGAGGTTTTAACAATGGCTGAACGTCTGAATAACGACTTCCAGTTCATCGATGTCGGGCGCAAGGATCCGAAGAAGAAACTGTTGCGTCAACGCAAGAAAGAGTTCGTCGAGATCTACGAACCGTTCAAACCCCAGCAGTCGGCCGACCAGGCCCACCGCTGCCTGGGTTGCGGCAACCCGTATTGCGAGTGGAAGTGCCCGGTGCACAACTTCATTCCCAACTGGCTGAAGCTGGTGGCCGAGGGCAACATCCTCCAGGCCGCCGAGCTGTCGCACCAGACCAACACCCTGCCGGAAGTCTGTGGCCGGGTGTGCCCGCAGGATCGTCTGTGCGAGGGTGCCTGCACCCTCAACGACGGTTTCGGTGCGGTGACCATCGGTTCGGTCGAGAAGTACATCACCGACACCGCATTCGCCATGGGCTGGCGCCCGGACATGTCCAAGGTCAAACCGACCGGCAAACGTGTCGCGATCATCGGTGCGGGCCCGGCGGGTCTGGGCTGTGCCGACGTGCTGGTGCGTGGCGGTGTGACCCCGGTGGTGTTCGACAAGAACCCGGAAATCGGCGGTCTGCTGACCTTCGGCATTCCCGAGTTCAAGCTTGAGAAGACCGTGCTGAGCAATCGTCGCGAAGTCTTCACCGGCATGGGCATTGAGTTCCGCCTCAACACCGAGGTCGGCAAGGACGTGACCATGGAGCAACTGCTCGCCGAATACGATGCGGTATTCATGGGCATGGGCACCTACACCTACATGAAGGGTGGTTTTGCCGGTGAGGATCTGCCGGGCGTCTACGACGCGCTGGATTTCCTGATTGCCAACGTCAACCGCAACCTGGGCTTTGAAAAGTCGCCGGAAGATTTCGTCGACATGAAAGGCAAGAAGGTCGTGGTACTCGGCGGTGGCGACACGGCGATGGACTGCAACCGCACCTCGATTCGTCAGGGCGCCAAGTCGGTGACCTGCGCCTATCGTCGTGACGAAGCGAACATGCCCGGCTCGCGCAAAGAGGTGAAGAACGCCAAGGAAGAAGGCGTGAAATTCCTCTACAACCGCCAGCCGATCGCGATCGTCGGTGAAGACAAGGTCGAAGGCGTGAAGGTGGTCGAGACCCGTCTCGGCGAACCGGATGCCCGTGGCCGTCGCAGCCCCGAGCCGATCCCGGGCTCCGAAGAGATCATCCCGGCCGACGCCGTGGTCATTGCGTTCGGTTTCCGTCCAAGCCCGGCACCGTGGTTCGAACAGTTCGAAATCCAGACCGACAGCCAGGGCCGCGTCGTCGCGCCTGAGCAGGGTCAGTACAAGCACCAGACCAGCAACCCGAAAATCTTCGCCGGTGGCGACATGGTGCGCGGTTCCGACCTGGTGGTAACGGCAATCTTCGAAGGCCGCAATGCGGCTGAAGGGATCCTCGATTACCTGGGTGTCTGATTACATTTCAGCCTGAAATGCGATCAAAAATGTGGGAGCGGGCTTGCTCGCGAAGGCTTTGTATCAGTCACCCGATGTATTGACTGACGCACCGCTTTCGCGAGCAAGCCCGCTCCCACACTGGTTTCTGTGCGCTCAATACAGCGCAATAAATTGACCCGATAGACAAAAGGCTGACCTGCATCCGTGCCTTTTGCGTCGCGCTCTGAGAAAATGCCCGCACTTTTTTTCCGGATGCCGACATGACTGCCCTGAAGAACGACCGTTTCCTCCGCGCCCTGCTCAAGCAACCTGTAGACGTCACCCCGGTGTGGATGATGCGCCAGGCCGGCCGCTACCTGCCGGAATACCGCGCCAGCCGTGCCCAGGCCGGTGATTTCATGAGCCTGTGCATGAATCCGGAATTCGCTTGCGAAGTTACGTTGCAACCGCTCGACCGCTACCCGCAACTGGACGCGGCGATCCTGTTCTCCGACATCCTCACCATCCCCGATGCCATGGGCCAGGGTCTGTACTTCGAGACCGGTGAAGGCCCGCGCTTCAAGAAAGTCGTCAGCACCCTGGCCGACATCGAAGCGTTGCCGATCCCTGATCCACACAAAGACCTCGGCTACGTGATGGACGCGGTCAGCACCATCCGCCGCGAGCTGAACGGCCGTGTGCCGCTGATCGGCTTCTCCGGCAGCCCGTGGACCCTCGCCACTTACATGGTTGAAGGCGGCTCGTCGAAAGACTTCCGCAAGACCAAGGCGATGCTCTACGACAACCCGCAAGCCATGCACCTGCTGCTGGACAAGCTGGCGCAGTCGGTGACCTCGTACCTCAACGGCCAGATCCAGGCCGGCGCGCAAGCGGTGCAGATCTTCGATACCTGGGGCGGCAACCTGTCGGCGGCGGCGTACCAGGAGTTCTCCCTGGCGTACATGAAGAAAATCGTCAGCGGCCTGATCCGCGAGCACGACGGTCGCAAAGTGCCGGTGATCCTCTTCACCAAGAACGGCGGCCTGTGGCTGGAAAGTATCGCCGACGCTGGCGCCGACGCACTGGGCCTGGACTGGACCTGCGACATCGGCAACGCTCGCGCCCGCGTCGGCGACAAGGTCGCGCTGCAAGGCAACATGGACCCGACCGTGCTCTACGCCAAACCTGAAGCGATCCGCACTGAAGTCGGACGCATTCTGGCCAGCTACGGCAAGGGCAGCGGCCACGTGTTCAACCTCGGCCACGGCATCACCCCTGAGGTCGATCCGGAGCACGCCGGTGCGTTCCTGCGTGCGGTGCACGAGTTGTCGGCGCAGTATCACGAGTAAGATTTTGACACGACCGCCCGAATGCAATGTTCGGGCGGTAATTGATTTTTGTATGTTTAAGTTGAACGTGCAATAAACCTTGTTCGTAAAGATTGTTTACTTTGTGCAGTTTCTGTTAATGGTTTTCTCGTTGACGTTGATAATTAAGAGCCTTGTAATTGCGCCACTTGTTTATCAGGATGGTTGCAATGAAAAGGGTTGGATATTCGCGTCTCCAGATTGCTTTGCACTGGATATCTGCGGCAGTAATTTTATGGGCTCTGTTGTCTGGCTTCTATGTGTCAGTCATTAAAGTTGCAGCGGAAACAAAATCGATAGTCGGATTTATAAATGTTTCGGTGACGGCTTTATTTATTCCGATATTTATACTGAGATTGTATGTTTCTGTCAGAGGCTCTCACACCACTTGCGAGGTGGACAGGACCTTTGTGGAGCGTCTGGCGAGTTGGATGCATAAGTCTATTTATCTGATGACGGCGGTTGTCTTGCTCACAGGAATATTAATGATGGATCGACCGATCAATATATTTGATCTGGTTCTTATTCCGGCGCCGCTGAACGATCTACAGTGGATTGATCGGTTTTTCGTCATCCATGTTTGGGCGTGCGTGATGTTACTGGTTCAAGTAGCGCTACACATCGCAGCCGTTATCAAACACGAAATGTGTGGGCGCCGAATCCTGAAAAAAATGGTGTTCTGACTCAAGCGGGAGCGCTGCCACCGAGGGGCGGCAACTTCGCCAGTTTCAACGCCACCAACAGCGCGATCATCAACAGGGCGCCAATAAACAGGCCGATGCCATTCCACCCGCCGAGATGCCAGAACACCCCGCCAGCCGTGCCGGCAATACTCGACCCGGCGTAATAGCTGAACAAATACAACGACGACGCCTGGCCCTTGGCCTTGGTCGCACGCCGGCCGATCCAGCTGCTCGCCACCGAGTGCGCGCCGAAGAAGCCGAAGGTGAAGATCAGCATGCCGACGATCACCAGCAACAGCGGCGTAAACATCGTGAGCGCAAGGCCGGCGAACATCAGCGCGATGGTTGCCCACAGCACTTTGCGCCGCCCCAGTTTGTCCGCCAGTGAACCGATCTTCGCCGAGCTGTAGATGCCCGACAGGTACACCACCGACAGCAAACCGACGAACACCTGATCGAGGTTGTACGGCGCGGCCAGCAGGCGATAACCGATGTAGTTGAACAGAGTGACGAAGGCGCCCATCAGCACGAACGCTTCAAGAAACAGCAGCGGCAGGCCGGCGTCGCGAAAGTGCATGGTGAAGCCATCGAGCAGGCTGCGTGGGTGCAGCGAGCGTGAGCGGAAGTTGCGCGATTCGGGGAGGATTTTCCAGAATACTGCCGCCGCAACCAATGCCAGACCGCCGATTACCAGCATTGCCGTGTGCCAACTGACAAAGTCGATCAACACCCCGGTGATCAACCTCCCGCTCATCCCGCCAATCGCGTTGCCGCCGATGTACAGGCCCATCGCCAGACCGATGTGCTGCGGATGGATTTCCTCACTCAGGTAAGTCATTGCCACGGCCGCCAGGCCGCTCAACGACAGCCCGATCAGCGCGCGCATGATCAGCACGCCCTGCCAGCTCGGCATCATCGAGCTGGCGATGGTGCACAGCGCGGCGGCGAACAGCGCTGCGACCATCACCGGTTTGCGTCCGACCCGGTCGGAGATCGGCCCGGTGATCAACAGCCCGACGGCCAGCATGCCAGTCGCCACCGACAGAATCAGGCTGCTCTGCGCCGCGTTGATTCCATACTCGTGGGACAGCAGCGGCATCATCGGCTGCACGCAATACAGCAAAGCGAAGGTCGCGAAGCCGCCGCTGAACAGCGCCAGTACCGTGCGCATGAACATCGGCGTGCCTTTTTCGATGTAGATCTCCTGCAGCTCGGCGATGACATCGTCCGCCGCGGCAGGCGGAACTTCATGGGCAAGAGGGGCGGTGGCGGTTTTCACATCAGACCTCGGAGGGCACGGCCAGGCAGGCAATGAAAAAATCATATAGCTGGCTAATGTTTCTATCCAATATATTGTTCGACCTGTTTGATAGCTTTAACGACCTAATGGGGTTTCCATGGAATTGCGTCATCTGCGCTACTTCATCGCCGTCGCCGAAGAACTGCATTTCGGCCGCGCTGCACAGGTACTGGGGATCTCTCAGCCACCGTTGAGTCAGCAGATTCAGGCGTTGGAGCAAGAGGTCGGCGCGCGGTTGTTCGAGCGCACCAATCGTCGGGTCGAACTGAGTGAGGCCGGCCGATTGTTTCTGCAGGAGGCGCGGCTGGTGCTGGCGCAGGTCGACAAAGCCGCGGATGTCGCCCGGCGTGCGCAACTCGGCGAGCTCGGCGAATTGAAGATTGGCTTCACCTCGTCGGCGCCGTTCAACTCGACCATTCCCCAGGCGATTTTTTCTTTTCGCCAGCGTTTCCCGGCAGTGCACCTGAACCTGCGGGAGATGAGCAGCACCATGGTCGCGGATGCGCTGGTGGATGAGTCGATCGAAGTCGGGATCATGCGCCCGCTGGGCCTGCCGGATTCGCTCAGTGTGGTGGAGCTGATGCGTGAGCCGCTGGTGGCGGTGCTCGGCTCCAAACATCCGTTGGCGCAGGGCAGCGAGGAAGGCTTGTTCCTCTCGGCGCTGGCGCTGGAGCCGTTCGTGTTCTTTCCACGCAGCTACGGCAGCGGGCTGTATGCGCAACTGCTCAGTCTGGCCCGCGATGCCGGATTCAGCCCGCACTTCGCCCAGGAGGCCGGTGAGGCGATGACCATCATCGGACTGGTCGCAGCGGGGCTGGGGGTTTCGGTGTTGCCGGCGTCGTATCAGCGGATGCGCATTGACGGTGTGGTCTATCGACCACTGCTCGATCCGGAGGCGGTGTCGGCGGTGTGGCTGGTGCAGCGCAAGGATCAGAAATCGCCGATGGCCAAGGCGTTTGTCGAACTGCTTACACGCAAGGTTGAGCCTTCATCAGTGTGATGCCTGCCGGCCTCTTCGCGAGCAAGCCCGCTCCCACCCTGGAATACGTTCTCCTGTGGGAGCGGGCTTGCTCGCGAAGGCGCCCGCCCAAACACCACACCTCTCAGGGCAACCGCACCAGATCCCCCTTCAACGCCACCCGTGTCACAAACACTCCCGCACGGCACTCATAGGTATTCAAATCCTTGCGCACATGCTGGTCGTAATAACTGACGATATTGACCACCGCATTCGCCCCGACCCGTTTGGCATCGGCCTGCAACTTGATCAGGTTCGACTGCAGCACCCACTCGCAGGAGTCGTGATCGCTCTTGTTGAAACCGTTGGTGCGCAAATCACTGACCACATCCCGGCGTAACAACTGCTGCGTGCCCTGCGGCCCGTTGCCGATCAGATAGAACTTCACACTGCCATCCAGCCGCCCGGCGCGGATCGCATCCGAGAGCACGGTTTCGAACGGCATGTACATCAGGTTGGTGGCGTGGCTGGCGATGGGCAATAGCCCGAGGAGTGCGGCGGCGATCAGGGCTTTCACTTGCATGGTCATCTCCTTGACTTTGCGAGTCAGCATTCAACGATTTAACGAGTGTAGACACCGTACGTCGGTGCAGAAAAAACCATCTGGAACATGTGTAGCTCAAGGGCTACACTTCCGAGCATGCCCGAGATTATTCGAAGTTCAACATTCTCCAGCTGGCTTTTGAAGCTGGCTGACAGCCGCGCCAGGATGCGTATTCAGGTGCGCATTGATCGTATGGCCGATGGGAATTTTGGTGATGTCAAAGCCGTCGGTGAGGGGCTCAGCGAAGTCAGAATTGACTATGGCCCCGGATATCGAGTCTATTTCATGCAACAAGGTCGGCAAGTGGTCATCCTCCTTTGTGGCGGAGACAAGAGCAGCCAACCCCGAGATATCAAGCAAGCCAGGCTCATCGCGGAGTCTTGGCAGGAGCAAAACCCATGACCGAACAATTCACTCGTTGGGACTCAGCCGAGTACCTCAAGACAGAAGAGGACATGGCCAATTATCTGGATGCCTGCATGGAGGAGGCTGGAGATGATCCTGCCTTTATCGCCAAGGCACTGGGCACCATTGCGAGAGCGCGAGGCATGACCCAAGTCGCACGTGACGCCGGGCTGTCTCGAGAAAGTCTCTACCGTGCACTGTCAGGTGAAGGAAATCCTGAGTTTGGAACGATTCTGAAAGTGGTAAAGGCGTTGGGCTTGAAGTTACATGCCAGCACTTGAGCTGAACAGAATAGCAAAGGGCGCCGCAAGGCGCCCTTTGTCGTTTCTACAGTTCAATCAATCAACGTGCGCCAAATCCCCACGCAACGCCACGCTCGACACCACCAGGCCGGCGCGGCACTGGAATTTCTCGGTGTCTTTGTACAGGTCGCGCTGGTCGACGCTGGCGATGTTGATCACGGCGTTGGCGTCGGCTTTTTTCGCGGCGTTCTGCAGGGTGGCGAGGGCCGACTGCAGCGCCCAGAAGCAGGCGTCGGCGTCGGATTTGTTCGAGCCGTTGGTTTTGCGGCTGCTGCTCACGGTGTCGAGTTTGCGCACCTGTTTTGGCAGGGTTTCGCCGGCCAGGTAGAACTTCACGCTGCCGTCGAGCAGGCCGGCGTCGGTGGCGCGTTTGACGCCCTCGCGAAAGCTCAGGTAGGTCGGTTCGTCGGCGCCTTGCTTGACGATGCCCAAGTCGTTGACGAACTCGATGTCCGGGTTGATCGACAGTTCCTTGAGCACGTTGTCGCGCAGGCGGTTGACCCAGCGATTGTAGTTGCCGTGGATCTTGCCGTCCTTGGCGTCGAGGCCGTAGCTGCTGCGGTAGTCAATTTCAAACGAGGTCGGGCTGAACGGGATGTCGACTTCGGCGTGATGACGGCCGCGTACGGTAATCGCCGCTTTGATCATGCCCGGGCGCACCGACTGCACCACCCACTGGCGATCATTGAGCGCGGTGACGATGGCGCGGCTCATCTGTTGCTGGGTGAAGCCGAGGTTGGGCGAGAACTCTTCCTTGGCGTTGTAAACCGGTTTGCTGGTGCAACCGCCGAGCACAAAGGCCAGGGCCAGCAGGGCGGCGATGCGGTGAAACTGAGTCATTCCCTTCACTCCAAACGTGTTGCGGTCAGTGCCAGCGGCGGAAAATCAACGAGGTGTTGACGCCACCAAAAGCGAAATTGTTGTTCATCACGTACTCGTGATGCATCTGGCGGAATTCGCCGCGCAGGTAATCGAGCTTGCCGCAGTGCGGGTCGACCTCGTCGAGGTTGAGCGTGTGCGTGTACAGGTCGCGATTGAGCATTTCGATGCTGAACCACGACTCCAGCGCGCCGCAGGCCCCCAGCGTGTGGCCGAGGAAACTCTTCTGGGAGCTGATCGGCATGTGTTCGCCGAACAGACTGCTGGTCGCCAGTGTTTCGGCAATGTCGCCCTGTTCTGTAGCCGTGCCGTGACCATTGACGTAACCGATGGCATCCGGCGTCAGCCCGGCGTCGTCCAGCGCCAGTTCCATGGCGCGGCGCATGGTGATCTGCTCGGGGCGAGTGGTGTGCTGGCCGTCGGCGTTGCTGCCGAAACCGACGATCTCGGCGTGGATCCGCGCACCGCGAGCCAGCGCATGCTCCAGCTCTTCGAGCACCAGCATGCCGCCGCCTTCGCCGATCACCAGACCATCGCGGCCCTTGTCGTACGGACGTGGGCTGGTCTGTGGCGCGTCGTTTTTCAGGCTGGTGGCGTATAGCGCGTCGAAGACCATGGCTTCGGTCGGGCACAGTTCTTCGGCACCGCCGGCGAGCATCAGCGGCAGCCGTCCGAACTTGATCGCTTCATACGCGTAGCCGATGCCCTGACTGCCGCTGGTGCAGGCGCTGGACGTCGGGATCAGGCGTCCGGTGAGGCCGAAAAAAATGCTGATGTTGGCCGCGGTGGTGTGCGGCATCATCCGCACGTAGGAGTTGGCGTTGAGCCCCTCGGCCACCGAGTTCAGCAGCATGTTGCCGAAGGCCTTGATCTCGTCGGTGCTGCCGGTGGACGAACCACACGCCACACCCATGCGTCCGTCCTTGATCGATTCGTCACCGAGCAGGCCGGCGTCAGCGAGCGCCTGTTCCGCCGCACCCACCGCCAGCCGTGACACCCGGCCCATGCTGCGCAGTTGCTTGCGGGTCCAGTGCGGCGGTACGACAAAATCATCGATCGGCCCGGCCAGGCGGGTGTTGAGTTCGCTGAAGCGGTCCCACTCGTCCATGCGGCGGATGCCGCTGCGGTTGGCCGCGAAGTTGCCGGCGATGGTCTGCCAGTCGCTGCCCAGCGAGGTGATGCCGGCCATGCCGGTGACGACAACGCGCTTCATCAGCACAGGCCTCCGTTGACCGCCAGGACCTGGCGGGTGATGTACGAGGCTTCCGCCGACATCAGGAAATTCACCGCAGCAGCGACCTCTTCCGGGGTGCCCATGCGTTGTGCGGGGATCATTTTCATCAGCTCTTCCACCGGCACGTTTTCGTCGAGCATCGCCGTGTCGATCAGGCCCGGCGCGACGCAATTAACCGTGATTTTGCGCTTGCCCAGTTCAATCGCCAACGCTTTCGCCGCACCGATCACCCCGGCCTTGGAGGCGCTGTAGTTGACCTGGCCACGGTTGCCGATCAAACCCGACACCGAAGTGATGCAGACGATCCGACCGGCGGCGCGGCGGCGGATCATCGGCATCATCACCGGGTGCAGGACGTTGTAGAAACCGTCGAGATTGGTGCGCAGCACCACGTCCCAATCGTCATCGCTCAGCGCCGGAAAAGCGCCATCGCGGGTCAGGCCGGCGTTGAGCACCACGCCGTAATAGGCACCGTG
The DNA here is from genome assembly GCF_949767635.1 of Pseudomonas sp. IT-93MI4. Lineage (NCBI taxonomy): Bacteria > Pseudomonadati > Pseudomonadota > Gammaproteobacteria > Pseudomonadales > Pseudomonadaceae > Pseudomonas > Pseudomonas sp. IT-93MI4. The sequence continues at coordinate 325,088 of NZ_CATKPP010000044.1, read as the reverse complement.
GGTTTCGACGTCGGCTTCGAGAATGGTTTTGCAGGCTTCGCGGTCGGCGACGTCGAATTGCAGGATGCGCGCGTGACGGCCCAGCGCTTCGACTTCGACTTTCACGGCCTTGGCTTCAGCCACGCCGCTGCGGCAATGCAGGACGATGTCATGCCCGGCCTGCGCCAGACGCAAGGCAATGGCGCGGCCGATGCCACGGCTGGAGCCGGTGACCAGTACGGATTCAGTCATCGTTCGCCTCTCTGTTTTGTTCAAGGTATTGGCTGGGCTGCGGCGGGCGGAACACGTTCAGGCGGGCGCTGGCCTCGATGCCGGGGGCATTGATGTGGCATTCGAAAACCCCCATGCCGTTGTCGTCTTCCAGCGAGCGGATGCCATGGATGGTCAGTTCGCTGCCGGCCGGAAACGCCTCGACGTTGCACTCGAATTTACGCGTGCCGAGGAGGAAACCCAGCTCCACCGGATTGCCCTTCTGCCGCGCGTGGCAACCGGCGAAGGCGGCGACGCTCTGCGCCATCAACTCGATGCCGACCCACGCCGGCAGGCTGCCGTCAGGCAGATTGAACAAGCCGTCGGGCTTGACGGTGAGGCGGGTGTGGATCTGTTCCTCGTCGAAGCTGAGGATGCGGTCGAGCAGAATCATGTCGCCAGCGTGGGGCAGCAGTTCGGCGAGCGGCCAGTCGTTCATGGGGCGTCTCCGATAATCAGGCTGACGTTGTTGCCGCCGAAAGCAAACGAGTTGCTCATCAGGTAGCGGGGTGCAATGGACGACAGGCGCTCGCTCGTGGTCACCCACTTCAGCGCCGGCAACTCGGGGTCGGGCTGAGCGTCCCAGACGTGCGGCGGCAAGGCTTGCTGCGGGTTGTCGGCGCTCAGGCTCAGCCAGCAGAACGCTGCTTCCAGCGCACCGGCAGCACCGAGGGTGTGGCCGGTCATCGGCTTGGTCGACGAGCAGGCCACGCCGCCCGGGAACAGCGTGGCGACCGCCAGACTTTCCATCGCATCGTTGTGCTGGGTCGCGGTGCCGTGCAGGTTCAGGTAGCTGATTTGCGCCGCTTGCAGCTGTGCGCGGCTCAAGGCTTTCTGCATTGCTTGCAGGGCGCCGCGGCCGCTCGGTTCCGGCGCGGAAATATGGTGCGCGTCGGAGCTGGCACCGCTGGCGAGCAGGGCAATGGCCGGGCCGTCGCCGCGTTGCTTGCTCATCAGGAACAGCACCGCCGCTTCGCCGATGTTGATGCCGTTGCGGTTGGCCGAGAACGGATTGCAGCGCTCGTCGGACACCGCTTCCAGCGCGCTGAAACCGTTGAGCGTGAGTTTGCACAGGCTGTCGACCCCGCCGCACAGCACCGCGTCGCACAGGCCCAGATCGAGCAAGCGCTGCGCGCTCATCAATGCCCGCGCACTGGACGTGCAGGCGGTGGAAATCACGTAGGCCGGGCCGCTGAGTTGCAGCCAGTCGGCGAGAAAATTCGCCGGGGCGCCGAGTTCCTGTTGCCGATAGTCGTACTCGGCCGGGAACTGCTGCTCACGAAGGTAGTGCGCCAACCCGCGACTGGCTTCGTCGATCCCCGAGGTGCTGGTGCCGAGCACCACGCCGATGCGCGCGCGACCATAGGTCTGGATCGCCCGATCGATGTCCTCGCGAATCTGCAGTGCGGCTTCCAGCAGCAGTTGATTGTTGCGGCTGCTCTGGTCGGCCAGTTCGGCCGGAATCGCCGCCAGTTCACCGTGCACCGCCGCCACCGGCAACTCACGCCCGGCCACCCAGCCGGACTCGCGGCGCATGCCCGAGCAGTCACCGGCAAACAGGTTGTGCGCGACCTGGTGCTTGTCGCGACCCAGCGCGCAGATCACGCCGAGGGCATTGAGGTAGGCAGTCATGGCGTCGGTTCACCGAGGGGAGAAACCCGATAGTGCGGGCCTTGGGGCAGATTCAATTCGAAGCTCAACGGTTGTGCATAACGGACCGCCCAGCGCGGCGCCAGCGTGCGTTGCTCGCCCTGCTGCTGCGCGGCGGGGTAATTGCGCGCCAGTTCGCCGGAGGGGGTCAGGGCGAACAGCAACGCGGCGAAAAGCTCCCGGGCTTCCGGGTTGGGCGGCAATAGCCCGTCGGCCTGCCAGCGACCGTCGATCAGTTGTTGACGCGCCTGGGGGATGCCCAGCGGGTCCATCATCGACCAGCGGATGCCGGGGCCTTCGCGCTGGATCACCAACAGCCAGTCCTGACGCTGATCGGCCTGTTGGCGCTCGATGTGCAGTTGCAGCGGTAACGGCAGCGTCGGGTTGCTCGCGGGCAGCGGGGCCTGGCTGGCACAACCACTCAACAGAAGCATCATGCTGACCACAAAAAGTCGCCACAACTCGGACACTGTGGGAGCGAGCCTGCTCGCGAAGACGCCGGCACATTCAACAAAGAGGCTGGCTGACCCACCGCTTTCGCGAGCAGGCTCGCTCCCACAGGTTAAGTGTTGCATCAGGAAGCCTCTGCGAGTGGTTTTCGGGCAACAACGTTGACCAACGTTTCCTCACGCTCGCCAAACGGCTTCGGCCGGCGCAATCCAAACCGCTCCAGCAGTCCGAAATCCTGCGACCGGCTCCACCACAAATACGGGTACGAGACATTGCGTTCGCCAAACTCGAAACCCTGCTGGCGAATCATTTCCAGGTACTGCGCCGCGCTCTTCTGCACATGCATCGGATGGCGGAACAGCCAGCGAATCACCCAGGTATCAATGTAAGCCTCGGTGGACTCGGCGAACAGCAGATAACCACCCGGCTTCAGTACGCGGTAGAACTCGGCGAGGGCTTTTTCCTGTTCGACCAGATGATGAAAGGTCTGATGGCAGAACAGCAGGTCGACACTAGCGTCCGCCACGTTGAGCGTCGCGCAGTCACTGCCGATCAGCTCGACATCGAAACCCTGACGCGCCGCTTCTTCGGCGCTCAATTCAAGGCTATGCGGATCGGCATCGACACCGATCAAGCGCTGCGGGGCGAAGGTCTGGCGCAGATGGCGGAACGACTTGCCCTGACCACAACCGGCATCCAGCAGCACCGGATTGGCCGGCAGCGACTCGCTGAACAGCCCGCGCAAATCGTTGATCGCCACGCGCAACACGTGGTGCTGCCAGGTGTGGCTGCGCAGGAACCAGAAACCGAAGCGGGTTTCCTCGACGTAGCTGTCGCTCAAGTAATTCATGGGGCGTCCTTTGCACAGAGTTCGGAAATCATCTTCAACCGGCGGCGCGCTTCGCTGACGAACGGGTTGCGTTCATCCCAGGCATAACCGGCGAGGATCGAGCAGATCATTCGGCGAATCTCCGCCTGACTGTCTTGATAAAAAATCACGTCCTGAAAGGTGCCGGCATACCAGCCTTCGACGTAGCAGCGGAAGGTGTCGACCCCACGTTTGAGCGGTTCGGCGAACTCGCGCTGCCAATCGACGGTTTCGCCCTGCAACTGCCGGTGCAGGACGGCGGCGGCCATGCTCGCCGAACGCATGGCGATGGTCACGCCGGAGGAGAACACCGGGTCGAGAAATTCCGCGGCGTTGCCGAGCAGGGCGAAGCCGGGGCCATGCAGGGTTTTCACATTCGCCGCATAACCACCGAGGGTGCGCGCCGGAGTGTCCCACACCGCGTTGTTCAGCACGCCGGCGAGGCTTGGGGTTTCGGCGATGAAGCCGCGCAGGCAGGCGTCCAGATCGCTGTCGCGACCCTTGAAGTGTTCGGCGGCAGCCACCACGCCCACCGAGCAGCGCCCGTTGCTGAACGGGATCGTCCAGAACCAGATGTCGCGGTGCTCGGGGTGGGTGGTGACGAGGATCTTCTCGCGGTCGAAGGCCGGGTTGTCGATGTGATCTTCAACGTGGGTGAACACCGCCTGGCGCACCGGGAAATTCGATGGCGCTTCCAGATCGAGCAAACGCGACAGCACGCGCCCGTAGCCGCTGGCGTCAAGTACGAAATCCGCTTCGACGCGGTACTCGCTGCCGTCTTCGCGTAGCACGTCGAGCTGCGGTTTGGCCCGGTCGAAATCAACGCGGACGATGGCATCGCCGTAACGGATCTCGGCACCTTGCAGTGCAGCCTGATCGGCCAGCAGCTTGTCGAAATCGGCGCGCTGCACCTGGAACGTGGTGGGTTTACCTGCGGTGAAGGTGTCGCTGAAATCGAAGGCGCTGTAGCGCTCGCCCCAAGCGAACGCAGCACCGGTCTTGCGCTGGAAGCCGGCGGCGTTGACGGCGTCGAGCATGCCGGCTTCTTCGACGAAGTCCAGGCAATGGCTGAGCAGGCTTTCACCAATGGAAAACCTCGGGAAGTGCTGGCGCTCGAGCACCAGCACATCGTGGCCCTTGCGCGTGAGCAGCGCAGCGGCGATGGCGCCGGACGGGCCGGCACCAATGATCACTACCTGACGACGTTGCATTTCAACGGTTGGCACGTGAACTCCCGGGCGCAGTGGCGGTGGTTTTCAGGGGCGCGCGGTGCAGGCCGATCAGGGCCGGCAACAGCGTCGCGATCAGGCCCATCAGCATCAGCGCGAAGTACAGCGCCGGGCTGATCAGCTGTTGTTGCAGCAACAGGTTGAGAAAGACGATTTCACTCAGGCCACGAATATTCAGCAGCACGCTTTCACGCCAGCGGCTGGCGCCTTTGAACGACGCACCGGCCCAGCCCAGGCCCAGCCAGTTGCCGAGCAGTTTACTGGCAATCGGCAACAGCAGCAGCGCCGCCCATTGCACCGCGCCGAGGCTGGCGAGGGCGCTGTGCACGTCAATCTGCACGATACCGAAGGTGAGGATCAGCGGGATCGCGATCCATGTCTGCAAACGGCTCATCCACCGCGCCGGCAATGGCAGCACCAGCGGCACTTTCAGCAAGGCCATGCACAGCAGATAACCGATGCCGAAAATCAGTGCGTTGAGTTTGTAGTGCTCGGCCAGCACCAGCAGCGCAAAGAAACCGAGGCTGTAGGTCAGCGGCCGACGCACGCGCAACAGATGCAACAGCAGCGGCACGCAGGCCAGTCCCAGCGGCAGCAACAGACTGCTCAGATGCAGACTGCCCTGAGCGAGACCGAACAGCGTCCAGCAGGTCAGGTCGATGAGGATTGCGGTCTGCACCAGACGCCGGGTGGCGGCGGGCGGGTAGTCGATGTGACGCAAATACAGATACAAAACCGGAATCGCGGTGATCGCGAACACCAGCCCAATAGCCAGCGAGTTCAGCCACGGTTGCGCCGGCAGCAGCCAGCAGGCGGCGGCCAGACCGCAGGCGAACGGCACGGCAAAGCTCGGCACGGCGATTTTCACGCTCTGGCGGTCCAGACGCAGGTCGATCACATCACTGAGAATGTGCCCGAGCAACAGCGCGAAACTCAGGCTGTAGAGGTCTTTCAGCCACACCGGCGCAATCAGTTCGGCACCGCTGAGCTGCCAGCCCGGTTCGATCCAGAAATACATCAGCAGCGGCAAACCGAAGCTGGCCAGCAGCAACTGGCTGACGATCGGGATCAAGCCGAAATGCCGACCGATACGGGTCGCCACAGCAAACAGCGCCAAGGCCATCAGCCAGAAACCGACGACCATCACGCTGCCGGCTCCACGACGGCGGCGCGGTGGACGTGACGTCCGGCCCACGGCGCCAGAATGAAACTGAACGCCAGCCCCAGGCTTACCGCCAGGCCGAAGTTGCTCACCGCCGGCGTGCTCGACACCGCCAGCAGACCGAACGACAGCCAGGTCGTCAGCGCCGCCAGCAAGGTGCCCAGCAAGCTGACAGCCGCACCGCCGACCTGCTCACGCATGAGGATTGCGTAATCGACGCTGATCGCCGTTACCAGCAGCAGGCCGAACAGGCTGAACAGGGTCAGCGGCTGACCGAGCCAACCGAGGCTGGCAAGGCTGCACAGCGCTGCCAGCAGCGGCAGGGCGACGATGCGCAAGGCGCCACCGAAACCGAACGGCACGATCAGCACCAGCACGATCAACACGCAGGAGGCGAGTTTCAGTTCGGCGGCGCTGATCTGGGTCGCGGCGAACACGTTGTTCAATTCGCCGAGACGATCCACCAGCATCACCCCCGGCAAGTCCAGGGCTTGCACCCGCAGCAGTGACGGATTGTTCAGGCCTTGCAGGCTGGTCATCGCCGCCACGCCGTCAGCGGTCGGGCCGAGCCACAGCGTACGGTAAGGCTCGCCTAACGGCCCGGCCAGTGCCGCGTCGATGTCTTCGGCAGGCAGGTTCTGCAACTGCTGCAACTCGGTTTGCAACGCCGCGAGCGGTACGCCGAGCTCGAGCAGTGGCTGCCAGTATTGCGCCAGTTTGCTCAGTGCCTCGCGCACTTGCTGTTGCTGGCTCGGCGGGCTGAGCAGTTGATCGAGGGCCAGATAACCTTGCAGTTTGTCGAGGTTGACCAGTTGCTGCAGGCGTTCGCTTAACGCGGCCTGACGCTGCAGCAGTTGCTGCTGATTGGCGCCGCGCACGAGGAAGAACTGGCTGGTCGGCTGATAGCCAGTGATGCGCGCGATGGTCTGCGCTTCATCGGTCAGGCGTTGTGGCGCACCGACCCACTGGCGGATGTCGTTCTTGCTTTGCAGCTGCACCAGACCGCCAGCGCAGAACGCGATCAACAGCGCCAGCAGCACCGGGGTGCGCACGTGTTCGAGCAGGGTTTCGCGCAGTTGCACCAAGCGCTCGGCCAGGCGCAGCGGCCATTGCGCCGGTTGCAGCTCAACGTTGTTCAGCAGGGCCGGCAGCAGGCACACCGCCGACAGATAGGCACCGAGCAATCCTGCGGCAGAGAACACCGCGATTTGTGTCAGCGCCGGGAAGGGCGTCCAGGCCAGCGCCAGATAACCGATGGCGCTGGTGATCAGGCTCAGCGTCAGTCCGGAGAGTGTCAGGCGCAGCGCCGGCCAGCTGCGCCACGGCTTGAGGCTCCAGCTTTTCGACAGATAGTGCAGCGGGTAATCCACCGCCACGCCGATCAGGCTGGAACCGAGTACCAGGGTCATCACGTGCATGTGGCCGAACAGCGCCACGCAGGCCACCGCGCCGAACAGCATGCCCACCAGCACCGGCACGAACGCCAGCAGCACCCGCCAGCGGCGAAACGCCAACAGCAGCAACAACAGAATCCCGAGAGTGGCGCCGCCGCCGACCCAGGTCATTTCGCGGGTGGCTTGTTGCTGGCCGTTGGCGGCGTACAGCAGACCGCTGGCGGCCAACAGTTGCACGTCGGCTCTCGCCGCCTGCTCGCGACTGTGCTGCAGCAGATCAGCGACTTTCAGCGGCAGGTTCATGTCGAAGGCATTGCCGGTGGTGCGCGCGCGCAGCAGCACCCAGCTCTTGCCGTCGGCATCGGCGACCAGTGCGCCGCTGCCGATGTCCAGTTGCACCGCGCCGTGTTTCGGCTGGCTGTTCTGAATGCGTCCGGTCAGGCCCAGCCAGTCGTCCTGGCTCGGCACCAGGGTGAAACCGTTGAACGGGTCGAACAGTGCCTGCACCCGTTGCTGAATGAACGCGTCAGGGTGCTCGCTCAGCAGTTGCCGGTCATCCGCCGAGAGCATCGCCAGCCGCCCTTGCAGCAGTTGCGTACGCAGCGCCGGCAGATCCGCCTGCAGGTTCCACTGGACCTTTTCGAACAGACCGCTGGCCTGCCATTGCTCGCCCAAAGTCTGGGCCATGGCCACCGCTTGCTGGCGATCAGTGTGACCGACCAACACCAGCATTTCCCGATTGAGCGGCTCCTGCATGCGCTGTTCGGCGCGCAGTTCGAGGGCGTCAGGGTTGGTCCCGGGTACCAGCTCCATGAGGTTGGCCGACAGCGGCGCACCGTCGCGCCACTGCCACCCGGCCAGCGCGACGACCGCCAGCAGCAGGATCAGAAACAGCCACGGCAGCCTGCGCTCACTCGGCAAAGTCATGTTGCTCCGCTTCGCTCAACGGTTGACCGGAGGTGCTGTCCTGCATGCGCAGCACGGTGCTGTCGCCCTGGGTTTCCAGCAGTTCGATGGTCTGTACCAGCTCACCGCCGTCGATATTGATCTGATTGAACACTTGCTTGAGCAGCACCGAGCGCGGGGTCAGGGTGAGCTTCCACTGCTGTGCGTCGCCGCTCAGGGCCAGTTCGAAATCCCGTTGCAGACCGCTGCTGTCACCTTGCAGCACAGCGAGGAACAAACGGTTCTGTTCGGCCCCGGCGCTCTTGTTCGGCAGCAACTGCCAAGCGTTGCCGTCACGACGGGCGATGCCGTTGGCGGTGATGCGGTAATCCTGTTGCAGCGGGGTCTTGAGCAGCCAGAGCAGGCCGTGATTTTTCGCCAGGACGAAGTTGCCCTTGCTGATCAACGGTTGAGGCAGCGCGCGCAGATGTTTTTCCTGAATGAACTGGCCGTGGATCACTTCCGGTTTCGCCAGTTGCTCGCTGAGCTGTTGCAGGTCGAAGGCGTTGGCCAGCGTCGACACGGCGAGCAGCGCCATCGCGCCAAGGCATTTGCAGAACAGGTTCATCGCAGCATCCTTTCCACCGCATCGGTGAACACTTTGGGTGAGGCCAGTTGCATCTCGCGGCTGCTGATCTCGACCGCTACCTGCACCGAGCTGGCACGGGTCAGGCGTTCGCCGGTCTGCAGGTCGGTGATCAGATAATTGATCTTCAAGCGGTTCTCCCACTCCACCAGACTGGCGCGTACGTTCAAGCGCTGGCCAAACATCGCGCCACGCACATAACGCAGTTGCAGGTCGATGATCGGCCACGCGTAACCGGACTCGGACATCTGCGTGTAGTTGTGGCCGATCTGGTCGAGCAGCGCGCAGCGCGCCACTTCCAGGTATTTGACGTAATGCCCGTGCCAGACCACGTGCATGGTGTCGACGTCGAAAAACGGTACGAGGATTTCCGTGTCGGCGTGCAGCACTCCGGCGCTACGCATGCAGCCTCCAGTGTTGCTCGGCGATGCGTTGCAGGCACAGGCGCAGTTCGCCTTCCAGTGCACGGTCTTCGATGACCGGCGGGAAGTCCTTGGCCAGCTCTTCGTGCATGGCGGCCAGCGAAGGTGGCAGCGCCCGTGCGTCTTCATCGCGACCACGCAGCCAGACGCCCTGATTGGCCGCGAGCAACGTGGCGGCGGCGACCTGCTCGGTCAGCTCCAGCACGCGGATCGCGTCACGGGCGGCGATGGTGCCCATGCTCACCTTGTCCTGGTTGTGACACTCGGTGGAGCGCGAGAACACGCTGGCCGGCATGGTGTTTTTCAGCGCTTCGGCGGTCCAGGCACTGGTGCCGATCTGCACGGCCTTGAAGCCGTGGTTGATCATGGCGCGATCCGCCGGGGCGCCGGACAGGTTGCTCGGCAAGCCATGGTTGTAGCGCTCGTCGACCAGCAGCGCGAGCTGCCGGTCGAGCAGGTCGGCGACGTTGGCCACCAGATTTTTCAGGCTGTCCATGGCGAACGCGATGTGCCCGCCGTAGAAGTGCCCGCCGTGCAGCACGCGCTCGGCTTCGGCGTCGATGATCGGGTTGTCGTTGGCGCTGTTGAGTTCGGTCTCGATGAACGAACGCAACCAGTTCAGGCTGTCGGCCAGCACCCCGAGCACGTGTGGGGCGCAGCGCAGCGAGTAGCGATCCTGCAGACGATGCAGTGGCGCGGTCGGCGCGTCGATCGCCAGATCCTTGCGCAGCCATGCGGCGACTTGCATCTGCCCCGGATGCGGCTTGGCGGCGAACAGACGCTCGTCAAAGTGTTCCGGATTGCCTTGCAGCGCGACCACGTTGAGCGCGGTGATGCGCGTGGCCAGTTGCAGCAGATAGTCGGCGCGGGCGAAGGCGAGGCAGGCGAGGCCGGTCATCACCGCCGTGCCGTTCATCAAGGCCAGCGCTTCTTTCGGACGGAGCACCAATGGCGTCCAGCCGAGTTCGCGATGCACGTCGGCAGCCTGGCGACGCTCGCCACGGAACAGCACTTCGCGCTCGCCGGACAGGGTCGCGGCGACGTAGGACAGCGGCGTCAGATCGCCGCTGGCGCCGACCGAACCCTCTTCGGGGATCAGCGGCAGGATGTCGTGTTCGAGAAAGGCGTGCAGGCGCTCCAGCAGTTCGATGCGCACCCCGGACACGCCGTGGCACAGCGACTGCAAACGCGCCGCCAGCACGGCGCGGGTGGCTTGCGGGTCGAGCAGTTTGCCGAGGCCGCAACCGTGGAAGGTGTAGAGATGACGCGGCAATGCCTCGACGTGATGCAGCGGCACCGCGACCACGCAGGAGTCGCCGTAACCGGTGGTCACGCCGTAGATCACGCCTTCCTTGTCCAGCAGCGAATCGAGGAACCGTGCGCCCTTGGCGATACGCTCGCGGTAGGCGGCGTCGCTCTGCAACTGCACGGGCGCCTGACGGTTGGCCAGGGCCAGTACGTCTTCGATGCGCAAAGGGCGTTCGCCGAAGGTTACCGGCTCATGGGTTGGCGTCGTCATCGGTCTTCCAGAAAGGGTAAAAGTTGAACCATTGGTGCGGGGCTTCGAGGCAATAGTGACTCAGGCGCTGCGCATAGCGGGTGGCCCACTGATGAATGACCTGTTCACGCTCGCGGCGTGTCCACGTCACGCTCTCGGCAAACGGTTCAAGGGTCAGGCGATAGTGGCCGTCCGGTTGTTTCAGGCACATCAGCAGATTGACCGGGCATTTGAGCAAACCGGCCAGCAGCCACGGCCCCTGCGGGAACGGCGCGGGGTGGCCGAGAAAGTCCACGGTGACGCTGCGTCCGCCGTGCAACGGCACGCGGTCGCCGGCAATCGCCAGCCATTCGCCGCGCTCCAGGCGTTCGTGCAGTTGCAGCATGATCACCGGGTCCAGTTCGCTGACCTGGATCAGGCGCAGGTTGGTCGCCCCGGCCTCGCCCAGCAAGCGGTTGAACTGCTCGGCGTGCTTGGTGTGCACCAGCACGTTCATGGTGACCTTTTCGCCGATCTCCGCCAGTGCGCGGCATACCTCAAGGTTACCCAAGTGCGCGCCGACCAGCAGTTGCCCGCGACTGCCACGCAACTGATTGCGCAGCAGTGCCGGGTCGATGATTTCGATCTGCTCGATGCGGATCTTACCGTTCCACACGTCGAGCTTGTCGAGCAGCGAATCGGCGAACGCCATGAACTGGCGAAACACGCGCCAGTAACTCGGGCGCAATTCGGCGCGGTTGCTCCAGTCAGCCAGCCGTTGCTGGTATTGCCAGGCACTGTTGCGCGCGGTGCGGCCGAACAGGAAGAAGTACAGGACGATGCCGTACAGCAGCGGACTGAGCAGGCGTCGGCCAAGCACCTTGGCGGCGAACGCGGTGAATTTCATCAGCAGGAAGCTGCCGCGTTCTTCGCGATCGGCCCAGTGCTTCTTGTCGGTCTCGACGCTCATGTGCGCCACCGGCGCCAGAGGATGACGGGCAGGCGCAGCAGCATGCCGAAGAACAACCGGGTATGCATGCTGGAAATCAGCGCGTTGTCATGGAACAGACGGAAGTGCGAGACGCCGTCCAGCGGGTAATGCACGCTGGTCTGCAGCCAGCGCATCGGCTGGTTGCGCCACGCCAGACGCACGAGGATGTCAGAGTCGAAATCCATGCGCTTGCCGACCCGCGCCGAGTCGATCACCGCCAGCGTAGGAGTCAGCGGGTAGACGCGAAAGCCGCACATCGAATCGCGGATCTGCAACGACAGCGTATTGATCCAGACCATCACGTGGGTCAGATAACGTGCGTACAAGCGGCCCTTGGGCACGCTCTCGTCGAACAGCGGATAACCGCAGATCATCGCGTCCGGGTGGGTGCGGGATTCCTCGACGAAACGGGCGACATCGTGCAGGTCGTGCTGGCCGTCGGCGTCAACCTGCAGGGCATGGGTGAAGCCCAGACGCGCAGCTTCGCGCAGGCCGGTCATCACCGCGCCGCCCTTGCCCTGATTGAGGGTCAGGCGCACCAGATGCACGCTTTCGCGTTCGGCCAGCGCATCCAGCACTCGCGCGCAGGACGGGGTGCTGGCGTCGTCCACCAGAATGCACGGCAGGCCTTGGGCGAGCAGCGCGTCGACCACGGTGCCGATCGCGGTTTCATGGTTGTAGACCGGAATTACGGCGCAAGGGTTATGCATCGGCGGCTCCTAGCAGGATTCGTCCGCTGGAGCAGGTCGCGGTGTCGTTACGGTAGGCGAAATACAGTTTGCCGCGCTCGGGATCGAAACGCAGGTGCAGCTGGATTTCATCGCCCGGGCGCACCAGTTGCTGGAATTTCAGCACTTCCATGCCGGCAAATTTGCCGGCCAGGTTCAGCAGTTGTCGGCCAAGGTTCAGCGCCCATTCGACCTGTACCACACCGGGCAGCACCGGGGCCTTGGGGAAGTGGCCGCTGAAGTAGGCCAGGTCCGGCGGAACACTCAATTGCAGGCTCCACTCGCCGTCGGTTTCGACCTGCTCCAGCACTTCCGGGGCTTTCGGCCGTGGCGCCAGCAGCAGCGCTTCGATGTCGGCCTGCGGCAGCTTGCCCTGGCTGTTCAGCGGCAGTTGTCGCACCAGACGCCAGCGCCGGGGCAAGGCCAGGGCTTCGCAATGCTGGCTCAGGTGTTTGCGCAGGGCTTCGGTCAGGCTGCGACGACCGTGTTCGCACAAGACAAACAGGCCGGCGTCGCTGAGCACCAGCAAGGCGCCAAGTACCGCGCGGTTTTCCTGAACCACGCCCAGCCGTGCTTCGGCGACCCACTCGTGGGCGACCAGTGCCTGTTCGAGCATCGGCAGGGAGATGCGCTTCTCTTCGAGTTTGACGATCCGGTCCAGCCGCCCGAGCAGTTCGAAACGCCCGTCGGCGGCAATGCGCGCGGCATCGGCGGTGTGCTCGACATGCCCGGCTGGCAGGTAGGGCGAGGCGATCAGCAGGGCGCCGTCGCTGTCCTGACTCAGTTCAACCCCGGCGAAGGGCTGCCACAGGCTGGCGCCCTGACGCCAGGCGATGCCGCCGGTTTCCGAGCTGCCGAGGATTTCGGTCGGCCACTGTTGCAGGCGTTGCTGCAGGCTCTGCGCCGCGTCTGCGGGTAAAGCGCCGCCGGAGGAAAACACTTGGCGCACGGAGCTCAGGGCCGGCCAGTCGAGGTTATCGCCCATGCGCTTGAGCAATGCCGGGCTGCCGACCCAGGCGAAGGCCGGGTGTTCGCGGCTGGCGCGCTGCAGGTCTTCCGGAAACGCCAGTTGCCTGCGCACGAACGGGCGTCCGGCGCACAGCGGCCACAGCACCCGGAACAACAAACCGTAGATGTGCTGGGTGGCGACGCTGCCGATGATCCAGGCTTCTCCCAGATCCGCGCCCCACAGTTGCTCCAGTGCTTCGACCTCGTTGGCCAGTTGGCGCAGGGTCTTGTCGATACGCTTGGGCTCGCCGCTGGAGCCGGAGGTGCACAGGCTCAGGCGGCACTGCTCGAGGTCGAGTTCAGCACCGGGCAGGGCCGGCTGCAGCAGATCGCTCAAGTGAACATCCGCGCTGTGATCGGTCAGCCATAGATCGACTTCATTCGACCAGCGCTGGCGGGTCTGCGCTTGCAGGTCAGCGGGCAGCAATACACTGACACCCGCACGCCAGGCCCCGAGCAGGGCGATGGCGAGGTCGGCGGCATCTTCCAGATGCACCGCCATGCGCTGCACGCCGCGTGCCTGCAGGCCGGCGGCAACGCTCAGCGCCTGCTCGCGCAGTTGCGTGTGGTCGAGCGCCGGGGCGGCGCTGATCGCGCGCTCCGGCAGGGCCTTGAGCAACAGTTGCTCAAGTTTTATCCAGTTCATTTACGGCCTCTTACCCGTTGTCGTATCAGCCATTCAATGGCAAACATCAGGCCGATCAATCCGTAGGAGATCAGGCCGGTGTACAACATCCACCAATGCAGCGGCGCCCACAGGGTCAGGAGCGCGGCGCACAAACCGTTGCAGAAGAAAAACACGCTCCAGGCCACCGTGACCTGGCGGGTGTAGCGGATCGCTTCGGGCGGCAATTGCGGCTCGCGCAATCGCGCCAGACGCTCGACCATCGGCGGCCCGTATTTCAGGCTCAGGCTGAACAGCACCAGCATGAAGCCGCTGATCAGCACCGGATACCAGCGCAGCAACAGCGGACTGTCGAACAGCGCCAGCAGCAGGCAGAACACGATCGCTACGCAGGCCATCCAGCGGCTGCCGGGTTTGCGCTCGCCGGTCAGCGCGCGCGCCAGCCACAGCCCGCCCAGCAGCAGTCCGAACTGCCACGGGGCGAAATGCTCCATGCCGAAATACACCGCAAAGGGGTACAGCAGCCCCGCCAGCAGCAGGCCGAGGCCGATCAATCGGCTCATGCGGCCGGTTGAACCAGACGGTAGACCGCCTCGACCACGTCACCGACGGTGCGCACCGATTTGAATTCTTCGGCGGCGATTTTCTTGCCGGTCTGGCGTTTGATGTGATCGATCAGGTCGACCGCGTCGATGCTGTCGATCTCCAGATCCTGATACAGGTTGGACTCCAGGCTGATCCGCGCCGGATCCAGTTCGAACAGCTCGACCAAGGCATCGCGCAGGGTGTTGAAAATGTCGTCACGAGTTTGCATGGTCCGGTCTCAAGCTGCCTGTTTTGCCGTGACGAACGCCGCAAGGCTCGCCACATTGGTGAAGTGGTTACGGGTGTCTTTGGCGTCGGCGTCGATCTTGATGCCGTACTTTTTCTGGATCGCCAGACCCAGTTCCAGTGCGTCGACCGAATCCAGGCCCAGGCCTTCGCCGAACAGCGTCTGCTCGTCGCCGATGTCGTCGACGCTGATGTCTTCGAGGCCCAGGGCGTCGATGATCAGCAGTTTTATTTCACGGTGCAGATCGCTCATCTTCGGCGAGCTCCTTAATGTAGTAAGAGTGCAAATAATCATTGAGCTTGCGCGAGGCCTGCGGTGCCGGGCCTTGCGTGGCGAAAGTCTGTGGATCTATATCGGCCCCGACACGAAAACTGAAGTGCACGCGGCGGTGGGGGATGCGATACCAGGGTTCGGCCTTGGTCAGGGTGGTCGGATTGACCTTGATGACCACTGGCGTAAGGATTTTCGCACCGCGCAGGGCAATCGCTGCAGCCCCCCGATGAAAGGCTGGCGCCTGACCCGGTTGAGTGCGCGTGCCCTCGGGGAAAATGATCAGGGTCTGGCCGTTTTGCAGGGACTCGGCGGCAGCGTCGAGCATGTCCATGCTGCCGTCGTT
Organism: Pseudomonas sp. IT-93MI4; assembly: GCF_949767635.1. Lineage (NCBI taxonomy): Bacteria > Pseudomonadati > Pseudomonadota > Gammaproteobacteria > Pseudomonadales > Pseudomonadaceae > Pseudomonas > Pseudomonas sp. IT-93MI4. The sequence continues at coordinate 309,856 of NZ_CATKPP010000044.1, read as the reverse complement.
GCTGATGTATTCGGTACTGCGCAGCGGGCCGCGGGTGAAGGGGTTTTCCCACAGGCTTTTCTTCACCACGCAATTGGCCTGGCGCACCAAGCCGATCAGGAACACCACGTCGATCAGCGACGGGTGGTTGGCGATGATCATCTGCCCTGGACGCCCGAGGCGTTCGGCCCCTTGAATGTCATAAGTCAGCACACCGGTGCGGGCCATGAACCGCACGAAAAACCAGAACAGCCGACTGACGGTTTGCCGCGCGCGTTGACGATGCCTGAGCGCGTCACCCGGCAGACAGCCGAGCAGCGGAAATACCAGCAAGCGCAGGCACAACCCGCCGAGCCCGAACAGGGTGAAACTGGCGGCGGTGGCCAGCAAGCGCCAGTAATAGGCGTCGCGGTTCTTCTCGGTCACGGGTTGCGTTGCCAGGTCCATACACGATTTTTCCAGGCATGTTGGCAATGGGTTTGCTGACCGAGCAGGGCGCGCAACAGATTCAGCGCGTGGGGCCAGTGCGCTTTGGACACTGTTTCCTGGCCGCTGTTCAGGGTCAGCCGCCAGTCGGTACCGGGGGTGAGCAGCAGACCCAGCGCATAAGGGAACGGCACGTCGTCGACCCACTGCGAATAGGCCTCGGGCGGCTGTTCTTCGGTGATGATCAGCAGCACCGCGGGAGCGCCTTCAGCGAGCAGGGCGGAGGCTTCGATGATGCCGTGTTCCAGGCCATCGCCTGCGGCCGCCAGTGCAGTCATTTCGCTGCTTTCACCGCGCATGATCGACCACAGACCAATGATCGCGTTGTGCACCGACAGGCTGAACTGGGTCGGCGACAACGGCTCTTCCTTGGCCAGGTCACTGAGGATCTCGAAGGTGCGCGGGGTTTCGCCGTGTCGTGAAACAAACACCAGCGGCAGGTTTTCCCGTCCGTCGGCCAGCGGCCAGCCGACACTGAACGCCATCCGCGCCAGACGGCTGAGGCGTCGGCGCTGCATGGCTGGCAGAAACGACACATCGGGCGCGGCATCGCTGCTCGGGAGTACGACCGGTTGTCGGCTCCAGGCCTGCCACGCGTCCACGCTGTCGAGCCCCGGGGCCCACGCGCGCCATTGGGCGATGTTGAAGTTGATCACGGATGTTCATCCCGCCCCTGCGGGCTTTTATGACGCTTTGAGTCGCCAGGGCCGCGGCTGACCTGAGGTGGCGCATGGCGCCGGGTGGCGCGCATTATCCCGGTGCGACGAGTGTGTAGCAAATGTTGGTTACGTTTTACGCAACGAAATGTACCGAGTGGTTCGTGGAAAAAATGTCATTTGGCCATTATCCGGATCGTGCGGGATTTGTCTGTCGGGCATATCAGCGCACTCGGGAGGTTTTTACCCGCGGTGCCCGCTGATTTTTGCGCCTGACTCTGTAGTCCGCTTCGTTGAAGGTAGCGAAGCGCACGCACAGGCAACTACACTCGGTCATTCTTTGATACACGGAGGTTTTGTCATGCGGCGCGTGGTGTTCAATCAGAAAGGTGGCGTGGGCAAATCCAGCATTGCCTGCAATCTGGCAGCGGTGAGTGCCAGCGAGGGCTATCGCACGCTGTTGGTCGACCTCGATGCCCAGGCCAACTCCACTCAGTACCTGACGGGGCTCACCGGCGATGACATACCGATGGGCATTGCCGATTTCTTCAAGCAAACCTTGTCATCTGGGCCGTTCTCGAAGAAAAACCAGGCCGACATCTACGAAACCCCGTTCGACAACCTGCACATCATCACCGCTACCGCTGAGCTGGCCGACCTGCAGCCCAAGCTTGAGGCCAAACACAAGATCAACAAGCTGCGTAAGTTGCTGGACGAGTTGTCGGAAGATTACGACCGGATCTACCTCGACACGCCGCCGGCGCTGAATTTTTATGCAGTGTCGGCATTGATTGCCGCCGATCGTGTGCTGATTCCCTTCGATTGCGACAGCTTCTCGCGGCAGGCGCTGTACGGCCTGCTGGCGGAGATCGGAGAGTTGAAGGAGGACCACAACGAAGGTCTGGAAGTCGAAGGCATCGTGGTCAACCAGTTCCAGGCCCGGGCCAGCCTGCCGCAGCAGATGCTTGATGAGTTGATCGCTGAAGGTTTGCCGGTGCTGCCGGTGTACTTGAGCAGCTCGGTGCGCATGCGCGAGTCGCACCAGGCCAGCACCCCGCTGATCCACCTCGACCCGAGGCATAAACTGACGCAGCAATTTGTCGAACTGCACAACCTGCTCGAAGACCACTGATTTCCGGATTTCACTCCACTCTCCTGTGGGAGCGAGCCTGCTCGCGAAGAGGCCAGCACGTTCAACATCTCTGTTGACTGAACGGGCGCGTTCGCGAGCAGGCTCGCTCCCACATTGGGGTCTCTGGAGGGTCAGATCCCTTGGCTGCGCAGCCACGCCATCAACTGCGGCAACGGAAACGCCCCGCTCTGGCGCGCCACTTCCCGACCGTTCTTGAACAGAATCAAACTCGGAATCGAGCGAATCCCCAGCTGCGCCGACAACTGCTGATTGGCTTCGCTGTCGAGCTTGGCCAACCGGCACTTGCCCGCCAACTGCGCCGCCGCCTGCTCGAATACCGGCGCAAAGGACTTGCACGGCCCACACCAGTCCGCCCACACATCCACCAACAACGGCAGATCCCCTTTGATCTGGCTGGCGTAATCGCCTTGCTTGAGTTCGAACGGCTTGCTCAACAGCACCGCGGACTTGCAGCGCCCGCATTTCGGTTGATCGCCCAAACGTTCGGCGGGGATGCGGTTGAGGCCGTTGCAGGCGGGGCAGGGGATGAGGAGTGGAGTGGTCATGACGGGCTCGGTTTAAGTTGATATCTCGTACGACTGATCTGGAGTCGTACGAGGCGTTTATCAAGGTTGAATCCGGAGCCTCAAGACGAACAACTGATCTCCAGATGCTTGCCCCACTCCGGCGGCCGCTCGGCATAACCTTCCATCCCCGGCTGCTCGTCGAACGGTTTGCTCAGCACCGCATGCAGGCGGCGTACTTCGGAGTAGTCGCCTTGTTCGGCGGCGTCGATGGCTTTTTGCGCCAGATAGTTGCGCAGGATGTATAGCGGATTGACCGCGTGCATCCGTGCACGGCGCTGTTCCTGATCGCTGTCGCCATCGCGGGCAACCCGTGCCACGTAGCGCTCGCCCCAGGCATCGAAGCCTTTGATGTCGACGAAGTCATCGCGCAAGCGGGCGACAGCCTGTTCTGCGGACTCCTCACCGAGATGGCGGAAGAACAAGGTGTAGTCGACGCCGCTGTTCTGCATCAGTTGCAACAGGTCTTCGAGCAGTTTCTGGTCGTCATCCTCGGCGCTGGTGAAACCGAGGCGGCGGCGCATCAGGTCGAGGTAGTGCGCCTGGAACAGCGGCAGGTACAGGCCGAGGGTTTCGCGCAGGGCTTCGACGCTGATGAACGGCGTCAGGGCCTGGGCCAGAGCGCTGAGGTTCCACTGGCCGATCGGCACCTGGTTGCTGAACGAGTAGCGGCCCTGATCATCCGAGTGGTTGCAGATGAAGTTGGCGTCGAAATCGTCGAGGAAGGCGAACGGGCCGAAGTCGAAGGTGATGCCGAGGATCGACATGTTGTCGGTGTTCATTACCCCGTGGCAGAAGCCATAGGCCTGCCACTTGGCGATCAGTTCGGCGTTGCGCTCGACGATCTCGCGGAACATCGCCAGATACGGTTCCGGTTGCTCCAGGCACTCGGGATAGTGCATCGCCAATACGTATTCGCCGAGCAATTTCTGCTGCTCGGGACGCTTGGTGTAGTAGAAGTATTCGAAGTGGCCGAAGCGCACATGGCTTGGCGCCAGACGCAGCACCATCGCCGCGCGTTCCTGCTTTTCGCGCCACACCGGAGTGTCGGAGCCAATCACGCAGGCGGCACGTGAAGACGGGATGTTCAGCGCGTGCAGCGCCTCGGAGGCGAGAAACTCACGAATCGACGAACGCAGCACCGCGCGGCCATCGCCCATGCGCGAAAACGGCGTCTGCCCGGCGCCCTTCAGATGCAGGTCCCAGTGTTCACCGGCGTTGTTGTAGACCTCGCCGAGCAACAACCCGCGACCATCGCCCAGTTGCGGCGTGTAGCCGCCGAACTGATGCCCGGAATAGACCATCGCTCGTGGTTCGGCATCGGCCCACAACTTGTGGCCGCCGAACAGTTCAGCAAATTCCTGAGTCTCAGCGGTTGCCGGATCAAGATCGAGCAAGGCCAGGGCCGCCGGGCTGGCGACGACCAAACGCGGGTTGTCGATCGGCTCGGGCAGCACGTGAGCGGAGAACGCATCGCCCAGGCGGGCGAAGCGATTGTCGAAGGTCAGTTCGTCGAGGGCTTTCAAGGGCCGGCTCCAGCAGAATGTCCGAACATTCTGCTGGGATCAGACCGGTTAGTCGAGTTTGGCCGGCGGCGGCTCTTGCAGGGGCTTTTGCTCGGCGCCGATCGGAACGATGGTTTTGTTCTCGTCCTCGATGGGCACCAACTTGTATTCCTGACCGTGGAGGTTCTTCAGGTACACCTCCATCTGGCGGAACGAGATGTTGATGTGCTGCTTCTTGAACTCGCGGTTGATGAAGCGGTTCACTTCGTCGATCACCGGGTTGCGGTCACCGAGGTCGCGCACATGCATGCGCAATTCGTGGTCGAGGGTGCTTTCGCCGAAGTTGAGGAAGTACACGTGCGGCTCGGGCTCTTTGAGCACGCGCGGGTTTTCCCGGGCAGCCTTGAGCAGCAGTTCCTTGACCAGATCCAGGTCGGAGCCGTAATCCACGCCGAGTTTCAGGGTGACGCGGGTGATGGTATCGGTCAGCGACCAGTTGATCAGTTGCCCGGTGATGAACGTCTTGTTCGGGACAATGATGTCCTTGCGGTCGAAATCGGTGATGGTCGTGGCGCGGATGCGGATCTTGCTCACCGTGCCCGACAGGTTGCCAATGGTGATGGTGTCGCCGATCCGCACCGGACGCTCGAACAGGATCATGATGCCGGAGATGAAGTTGGCGAAGATCTCCTGCATACCGAAACCGAGGCCGACCGACAGCGCCGCCACCAGCCATTGCAACTTGTCCCAGCTGACGCCGAGGGTCGACAGGGTCGAGACAAAACCGACACCGGCGATCACGTAAGACAGCAGCGTCGTGGTCGCATAGGCGCTGCCCTGCGCCAGATTGAGTTTCGACAGCACAAACACTTCGAGCAGGCCCGGCAAGTTGCGCGCCAGGGCGAAGGTGATGCCGATGATGATCAGCGCGCCGAGCATGTCGCCGATGCTGATCGGCACCATGCTCATGTTGGCGCCGGTGCCGCTGGTGTATTCGTAAAGGGTGATGTTGTCGAGGTACGAAAACACCGAGATCAGGTCTGCCCAGACCCAGTACAGCGCGGCGATAAAGCCACCGAGCAGCGCCAGACGGATCAGGCGCAGCGACTGTTCGTTGACCTTCTCGATGTCCAGGGTCGGCTCTTCGATGACTGCTTCGCCGTCGCCGGCCTCTTTCGCCGCTTGACGTTTGGCCAGAGCGCGCTGGTAGGCCAGGCGGCGTGCGGCGACCGCCAGACCACGCACGAAGGTAGCCTCGATCACCAGCCAGAACATCAGCAGGTACAGGGTGTTGATCAACCGGTCGCTGAGTTTCAGCGCGGTGTAGTAGTAGCCGAAGCACACCGCGACGAACAGGGCGATTGGCAGCAGGGTGAACATCACGCCCACGGCCCTGCGGAACAATGAGGTGTTTTCGTGGGCCGGACTGCTGATCAGCAGACGGCTGAGCAGCCACGCCATCAGGGCGTAGCAGGTCAATACCACCGGCATGCCGAGCACGTCGTCAGCCAGCGCTGCCGGTTGCAATTCGGCCACCGCCACCACGGTCACCAGCGCCATCACCACCAGCCCGAGACGGCGGATCCAGCCCTGAAGGAATTCGACCTGCGGTTTGTCCCAGCGGAAGTGCAACTCCGCCACGCCGCCCGGCGAGAGAATCCGGTAAGCGGTGTAGAACACCAGCCACGCCTGGCCCATCTGCAGCAACGCCGCGCCCATGTTGGCGTTTTGCCCGCGGGCGTCGATCTGCAAGGCCAGGCCGCACAGGCCCAGGCCCAGCGCTACCGGCATCGCCAGCAAAATATTGATCAGAATCGCCTGCGGCGTATGCCACTGGCTGTCACGCTTGAAGTGCCCGATGTCCTGGTGAACCTTGTTCAGTCGTGCGTACAGCGCCTTGCGCCGCCACAGCAGAGCGCCGATCAGCAAGGCCAGCGGCAGGAACAACAGCGGGCGCTGGGTCAGGCCGTCGGTCAGCTCGCTCAGGCTTGAGGCCAGCGGCAGGGTGTCGATCTGACGCTTGAGCCGCTCTGGCACGCCGCGAATCCATTCCGCGTCCAGCGGCTTGTTGCTGGGGATCCAGAACATCTGCTCGTCAAGGGTCGCGCGCAGGCTCTGCGCGGTGCTCAGCAATTGTTTCTGGTTGAGTTGCAGGGTGATCGATTCGTTGAGCACCGCGCTCAGTTCGCGGTTCAGGCGCTCCAGCAGGTCGGCGCGGGTGTTGGCCAGTTCCATCAGGCTCTTGCGCAGTTGCGGGGTGACTTGTTCCGGCGGCTGGGTGGAGAGCAGGTTGTCGACATAGGTCGCCGGGTTGCTCAGCAGTTCGCGCTGCTGACTGACTTCGAACTGATACAGGCGAATGTCGGCGATCTGGTCCGCCAGATCGCGGTCGACCTTGAGCCGCGGCAACGCCTGCTTCTGCTTATAGAGAATCTTCGACAGCAGCAGGCTGCCCTTGAGCACGTTGATCTGCTCGTCGAGGGCCGAGTCGCTTTGGGTCAGGCTGTCGAGTTGCTGTTTGGTCTGCAGATTCTGTTGAGTGACTTCGTTGAGGCGGTCGGTGCTTTTGAGCAGGTAATCGGAGAGCTTGAGGTTGGCCGCACTTTCGGTGGCGAGCAGGCTGCTGCCGCCGGCCTTTTGCGCCTCGATTGACTGCTGGGTCACGGTTTCCTGAGATTGCGCCAGACGCTTCTGGTTGATCAGAGTCTGCAGTTCCTGGATCTCGCGATCGAGACGGTCGGATTTCTCCGAGAGCAGGTCGTGCTGACTGTTGCCCAGATCCTGCAGCTGGCTGTTGCCCGCCAGTTCCTGGCGGCGCAGCGGAATCAGTGAGTTCAACGCGGCGAGCTCGGCGTTCAACTGGTCGCGCTGCTCGGCGCTGACGGTCTTGCCCGCGTCCTTGCCGGACTTGAGGATGTTGTTGATCTGCTGGATGCGCGTCTGGCTGGCAGAGATTTCCGCCTGCGCCCGCTCGGGACGGGTCTGGGCAGTGATGATCAGGCTGTTGGCATCGGCCAAGGCCTTTTGCAGGTCGCTCTGCTGGGTCGAGCGATCGGTGAGGATCTGCTCCAATTGCTGGATCGACTCTTTGGTGAAGCGCTGCGCCACCGGCACCACTGGCGTGGCCTTGAGGCGCGTCAGTTCGCGGGTGTTCTCGATGGTCTGCCGCGGGGCGGAGGCCAGTTGCTGCTTGAGGTCGATCAGCTTCTGGTCGTAATCACGCCGGCTGTTGAGTTGATTGAGCGTGGTTTGCAGGACCGTCTGCAGGCTCTTTTTGTCGGCATCCGGCAGTTTGCTGTCGGCCAGTTTGTCGAGGCTGGCCTGCACGGCTTCGCTGGACGGCGGTTCGGCGGCGTAGAGCGGGCCGACGGAAAGACTCAGGCCCAGCAGGGCCGCGAAAAAGAAGGAGCGCAGGGTAGGCATAGAGACCGGTCAAGCAAGTGAGAGTGGACGCAGTTTAGAGGAAGAGACCGGGGCCCGGGCGACTTCCTTCGGGGAATCTGACGCCCACTTTGCCGATCTTGTTCCCGTCCATGACCGCGACCGTCCAGTGAGTGTTGTTCCACTCCACCTGGTCGCCAACGATCGGTGCCCCCCCGACCTTGTGGGCAATGAACGCACCCAGGGTCATGTCCGGATCGATGCCTTCGGCCGGTAGGCCATATAGCGCGGCAACCGCTTTAAGCTGGGCGTCTCCTTCGAGCACGAAGTCGCCGAAGAAGCGCAGATCCAGACCGCGTTGCGGCGCCTGGCTGAACAGTTTTCCGAGCGCTGGCAAGTTGTGTTCATGGCCGATAACACACAGCAAATCATCGACCTCCAGCACCGTACTACCCGACGGATGGAGCAGTTGCTGGCCACGAAACAGGGCGGCGATGCGGGTGCCTTCGGGCATTTTCAGCTCGCGCAGGGGCGAGCCGATGCACCATTTCTCGGCACCGAGCTTGTAAACGAACAGCTCCCACTCGCTGGTGATGTGCACTTCAAGTGCCGAACGGGAGATGGGCGCCGGCTCCGGCGGGACCGTCACCTTCAACAGTTTGGCCACCCATGGCAGGCTTGTGCCTTGCACCAGCAGCGACACCAGCACGATGAAGAACGCGAGGTTGAAATACAGCTGCGCATTCGGCAACCCGGCCATCAGCGGGAACACCGCGAGAATGATCGGTACCGCGCCGCGCAACCCGACCCAGGAAATAAACGCTTTCTCGCGGCCGTGGAACGCCTTGAACGGCAGCAGGCCGACCAGTACCGACAGCGGCCGGGCGAACAGAATCATCCATAGCGCCAGACCCAGCGCCGGCAGGGCGATCGGCAGCAAATCGTGCGGGGTAACCAGCAACCCCAGCACGAGGAACATGCCGATCTGTGCCAGCCACGCCATGCCGTCGAGCATGTGCAGAATGCCGTGACGGCTGCGCACCGGGCGGTTGCCGATCACCAGACCGCACAGGTACACCGCGAGGAAGCCGCTACCGTGCAGGGCGTTAGTCAGGGCGAACACCACCAGACCGCCGGCGATCACCAGAATCGGGTACAGGCCGGTGGCGAGGTTGATCCGGTTGACCAGTTGCAGCATCAGCCAGCCACCGCCAAGGCCGATCACGCCGCCGATGCCGAATTCGCGGATCAGGTGGGTCAACAGGCTCCAGTGCAGGCCGGTCTGGCCGCTGGCGAGCATGTCGATCAGGGTCACGGTGAGAAACACCGCCATCGGGTCGTTGCTGCCGGATTCGATTTCCAGGCTGGCGGTCACCCGTTCGTTGAGGCCCTTGCCGCCGAGCAGCGAGAACACTGCGGCGGCGTCCGTGGAGCCGACGATGGCGCCGATCAGCAGGCCCTGGATCAGGTTCAGGTCGAACAACCATGCCGCGGCCATACCGGTCAGCCCGGTGGTGATCAACACCCCGACCGTCGCCAGCGACAACGCCGGCCACAGGGCCACGCGGAAACTCGAGACCCGTGTGCGCAAGCCGCCGTCGAGGAGGATCACCGCCAGTGCGAGGTTGCCGACCAGATAGGCCGTCGGGTAGTTATCGAAAATGATCCCGCCGCCATCGACCCCGGCGGCCATGCCGACCGCAAGAATAATGACCAGAATCGGGATGCCGAGACGGGAGGAAAGTGAGCTGACAAGAATGCTCGCACCTACCAGCAACGCGCCGATCAAGAACAGGCTGTTGATGGTCGTCGCATTCAAAGGCAGTACTCCAGAAGCGTAAAGACGGGCACAAACTGACCATGCAGTCTGCGTGCCAGCGATTCTAACCTGTTGAAATGTGATGCTGTCAAAAAGCTTTTTACGTGGGCATCACATTGAATGGGCACCGAATGAAAACTGTGGTGAGGGGATTTATCCCCGATGGGTGGCGAAGCCGCCCTAAACGCTGAATGCGAGGTGCATCAGATACACCTCGCACGATGGTTTTACGACTGCTTCGCAGCCGATCGGGGATGAATCCCCTCGCCACAATGGATTGCTCCCGATATGGCGAAGTGGGCCTTACAGGCTGAACCGCCCAACCATATTGTTCAGATCCAGCGCCAGGCGCGACAGCTCGTTGCTCGCCGCACTGGTCTGATTCGCGCCGGTAGCCGATTGCACCGACAGGTCGCGGATGTTCACCAGGTTGCGATCCACTTCGCGGGCCACTTGTGCCTGTTCTTCAGCGGCGCTGGCGATCACCAGATTGCGCTCGTTGATTTCGACGATGGCGGTATTGATGGTGTCCAGCGACATCCCGGCACCCCGCGCGATGTTCAGCGTCGATTCGGCGCGCTCGGTGCTGTTGCGCATCGAATCCACGGCGTGTTCGGTGCCACTCTGGATGCTGCCGATCATGCGTTCGATTTCGCTGGTCGACTGCTGGGTGCGATGCGCCAGCGCACGGACTTCGTCCGCCACCACGGCAAAACCGCGACCGGCTTCACCGGCACGCGCCGCTTCGATCGCCGCGTTCAGGGCCAACAGGTTGGTCTGATCCGCCAGACCACGAATCACGTCCAGCACCTTGCCGATGTCACGGGATTCATTCGCCAGATCACCGATCAGGGTCGCGGTGCTCTGTACGTCGGCGCTCATGCGTTCGATGGCGCTGACGGTTTCCTGTACCAGGTCACGGCCGTCGCCCGCCGAAGTGGTGGCGTTCTTCGAGGCTTCCGAAGTGCTCACCGCATTGCGCGCGACTTCTTCCACGGCGCTGGTCATCTCGTTGACGGCGGTGGCGGCCTGCTCGATTTCGTTGTTCTGCTGGGTCAGGCCACGGGCGCTTTCGTCGGTGACGCTGTTCAGCTCTTCGGCAGCGGAAGCCAGCTGGGTGGCCGAGCCGGAGATGCGCTGCAAGGTGTCGCGCAGCTTCGATTGCATCTTGGCCATGGCCGCCAGCAGACGCCCGGCTTCGTCGGTGCCGTCGACGTGGATCGGCTGGGTCAGGTTGCCTTCGGCGATGGTTTCCGCCGCGTCCAGCGCTTTGGAAATCGGCTTGGTGATGCTGATGGTCAGCAGCCAGGCGAACAGGAAGGTCAGGCCGGTCGCCACGACCAGCAGGGTGACCACCAGATTGAACGCCGAGGAATACTGGTCGACCGCCTCTTGATTGGTCTGGCTGATCTGCTCGCCGTTGATCTGCATCAGGCGGTTGAGCACGGTGTTCATCGCTTCGGAGTTGTTCAGCAACTCGGTGTTGAGCAGGTTGCGCAGCTCATCCACCTGATTGTTGCGCGACAGGCTCTTCATCCGGTCTTCGATCTGGCGGTACTGGCCGAGCAACTGCACATATTGATCGTAGGCCGCGCGTTCCTGCGGGCCGCTGATCAACGGCTCATAGGCCGTTTGGGCGGCGCGGATCTGCTGGTTGCGGGTGTCCAGCAGTTCCATGGTCTTCTGCTGTACGTCCGGCTCGCGGTTGACCAGCAAGCGGTAGGACAGCACCCGCAGGCGCAAGGTCAGTTGGGTGAACTCGTCGAGGTTCTTGATGCTCGGCACGCTGCTGTTGGTGATGTCCTCGGCAGCGCCGCGGATTTTGCTCATCTGGTTCAGGGCGAACACGCCGAGAATCAGCATCAGGCCGCCGATCAGGGCGAAGCCGGTGAACGCCCGGGGGGCGATATTCATATTGCGAAGGGACATGGCGCGGATACCAAAAAGGGCCGCATCCATGCGGGCTGAGACTGCTGTATGGATGACTTATCGGTCATACGACTAAAGTCTTGAGGCACTGTGCGTATTTGTCGCATATGGGCCTGAGCGACGAAGTGCAGGAACCAGATCGGCAGATCACAGTCTTTTAAACTCGCGAGAACGGTCGGCCGCCAGGAAAATCAAGGCCTTGCGCCGGTATAACCCTGGCATCCGCAGTGACTTTTCTTTATCGTACGCGCCCTTTGAAAAACGCCTGGAAGATCAAAATGTTGGAAGCATCCCTCAGCCAATTGGAACAGCTCGTCAGCGACCTGGTGCAACAGAACCAGACCCTCACGCAAACCAACCAGACCCTGTCCACGGAACTGGCCCAGGCCAAGGATGAAAACGAAAGCCTGCAACTGAGCCTGATGGAACAGGAAGAGAAGCACGGCGCCACCGCAGCGCGCATCCAGGCTCTGGTTGATCGCGTCAACGCAGGCCCTGTCAGCGCATGAACCACGGCACCGCAGGGGTAAAAGTCATCTCCATTCTCGGGGAGGACTATTCGATCAAGGCACCGGCCGGGGAAGAACAGACCCTGCTGGACGCCGCACTGATGCTCAAGGCCGCACTGGCCGACACCAAACGCAAATACCCGACGCTGATCGGTGACCGCTTGCTGGTGCTGGCAGCGATGAACCTGTGCTCGCAGCAGATCGAAATGAAGAAGCAGCATCAGGCAGAACTCGACCGTTACCAAGAGCAAGTCAGCGCCACGGTCGACACCATCGCCAAGACCATCAATCAGGGCTGATGGGGTTGCGCACAACCAAAGAATAAATTGTCGATCAGGTTGTATACAATCGGCACGGCTGTTGCATTGTTTCGGCCACTTATTCTTTGGGGGTGCTCCATGCAGTTGTGGCGACGCAGTATTCAATGGCAGCTGATTCTCAGCATGGGCACCGCCCTGCTGGTCAGCATCCTTATCGTGGTTGGCATTTATACCCTGGTGGTCAACCGCCTCGCCCAGAGCTATCTGGTCGAACAAGCGCTGCCGTCGAGCATCGAAGCGACGCGCAACGACATCGAACGCATCCTCGTCCAGCCGCTGACCGCCGCCAAAGACATCGCCAGCAATTCCATGGTGCGCGACTGGTTGGCGTCGGGTGAAGACAGCAGCAAAACAGCGGCCTTCGCGCAGTATCTGGAGGGCATCCGCGCCGAACATAAAGCCTTCACAGCACTGATCATCGGCACCGATTCCAATCACTACATCACCGAAAAAGGCCTCGACCGCACCCTCAGTCGGGCCAAACCGGCCGATGCCTGGTTTTATTCCTTCCTCGACAGCCATCAGCCGCGCACCCTGAACATCGACAACGATGGCGCCACCGGAGAATTGGCACTGTTCATCGACTTGAAGGTCGAGCAGGCCGGCAAAGTGGTCGGCGTCGCGGGACTCGGCCTAAGCATGAAAGAGCTGTCGGAGTTGATCCACAACTTCAGCTTTGGCGAGCGCGGTAAGGTCTATCTCGTGCGTTCCGACGGTTTGATCCAGGTTCACCCCGAGGCGCAGTTCAGTGGCAAGCGCACCCTCACGGAGCAGATCGGTGCGTCGGCGGCGCAAGCGGTCATGGGTCAAAAAGTTGCCACCAGCAGTTCCTTCCAGCGCGATGGCGAAGACTTCCTCGCCTTCAGCCTGCCGCTGCGCGATCTGGGCTGGACGCTGGTGGCCGAAGTGCCGCAATCGCAGATCTACGCCGAAGCCCGCAAGGCGATGTGGATGAGCGGCGGCATCGGTCTGGCGGTGGCACTGGTGTGCCTGGCGCTGGTGGTGTGGCTGGCCCAAGGGCTGGTGCGACCGATTCGTCAGGTAACAGCCGCGCTGGTAGCGATCGGTAGCGGCGGTGGAGATTTGACCCATCGGTTAGATTCCAGCCGCGCCGATGAGCTGGGCGATCTCGCGCGCGGCTTCAACCGTTTTCTCGACAGCCAGCGCGGGCTGATCGGCGAAGTGCTGACCACCAGCGAGCGTTTGCGCACGGCGGTCGGCCAAGTGGCGAAGGTGGTGGAAAACACCGCCGAACGCTCCGGGCGCCAGCAGGAAATGACCGACATGGTCGCCACGGCGGTGCATGAGATGGGCCTGACCGTGCAGGAAATCGCCCAGAACGCCGGCAACGCCGCGCTGGCTTCACAAACTGCTCGCGATGAAGCGCTGCAGGCGCGGGAGGTGGTCGGCGGCTCGATCCGTCATATCGAAAGCATGTCCGATGAGATTGGCGTGGCGGCGGGCGCGGTGGGTGAGCTGGCGCATCAGGTGGCGTCGATCGATTCGGTACTGGCGGTGATTCGCGGCGTGTCCGAGCAGACCAACTTGCTGGCGCTCAACGCGGCGATTGAAGCGGCGCGCGCCGGAGATATGGGGCGCGGGTTTGCGGTGGTGGCGGATGAAGTGCGCACCTTGGCGCGCAGGACGCAGGCGTCCACCGACGAGATTCAGCAGATGATCGGCAGCCTCAAGCAAGGCGCAGAGAATGCCGTGTCATCGATGCGCACCGGGCAGGCGGCGACCGGCACCGGGGTTGAGTCGAGCCAGCGTACCGGCGCGTCGTTGACTGCGATTACCGGGCAGGTCGAGCGCATCAGCGACATGAACCATCAGGTGGCGACCGCGACGGAAGAACAATCGGCGGTGACCGAGGAGATCAATCGCAACGTGCAGGGGATTTCCGATCTGGCCCGGGCGACGGCGGGGGAGGTGCGGGCGTGTCGCGAAGATTGTCAGATGTTGCAGCGGTTGGCGGATGATCTGGCAAGGCAGATGGGTGGGTTCAAGTTGAGCTGATGTCTTGTCAGTTCTGGCCTCTTCGCGGGCAAGCCCGCTCCCACAGTGTCCGTGTCGTACCCAAAACTCATGTACACCAGATAAACCTGTGGGAGCGGGCTTGCCCGCGAAGACGGCATCAGCAGCGACAAAAATCCCGGATCAGAACCACCCATCCTGCATCGCCAGGCACGTATCATCCCGCGCCTCCAGCAACGCCAGCTCCTGGTGACAGCCCGGCACTTCCCACGTCAGGAAATACCGCGCCGCCTGCAACTTGCCCTTATAGAAGTCAGCATCCGCCGCATTGCCTTTGGCCAGACCTTCCTCAGCCCGAATCGCCTGCTCCAGCCAGCGCCAGCCAATCACCGTGTGCCCGAACACCTTCAGGTACAGCGCCGAATTCGCCAGGCTGCTGTTGACCTTGCCCTGCGCCAGATCGGTCAGCAGGCCGATGGTGACTGTTTGCAGGCGAGCCACCAATTGCTCCAGTGGCTCACGCAGTGCGGTCAACGATTCGTACGCTGTCGCGCGCTCGGCGGTGTTGGCGATCAGACGGATCAGTTGCTTCAATCCGGCGCCGCCGTTCTGCGCCAGTTTGCGCCCGAGCAAGTCCAGCGACTGAATGCCGTGGGTGCCTTCGTGGATCGGGTTCAGGCGGTTGTCGCGGTAGTACTGTTCCACCGGGTATTCGCGGGTGTAACCGTGGCCGCCGAGAATCTGGATCGCCAGTTCGTTGGCCTTCAGGCAGAACTCCGACGGCCAGGATTTGACGATCGGCGTCAGCAAGTCCAGCAGCTCGTGGGCCTGTTTGCGCTCGCCTTCGGTTTCCAGCGTGGTGGTGTCATCGAACAGCCGCGCCGCGTACAGGCCAAGGTCAAAGGCCCCTTCGACGTAGGACTTTTGCGTCAGCAGCATGCGTCTGACATCGGCGTGCTGAATGATCGCCACTGGCGCCGTGGTCGGATCCTTGCTGTCCGGCACTCGGCCTTGCGGGCGTTCGCGGGCGTATTCCAGCGAATATAGGTAGCCGGCGTAACCGAGCATCACCGCGCCCATGCCGACGCCGATCCGCGCCTCGTTCATCATCTGGAACATGTAGCTCAAGCCATGGTGCGGCTTGCCCACCAGATAGCCGACGCACTCGCCGTTATCGCCGAAGTTCAGCGCGGTGGAAGTGGTGCCGCGCCAGCCCATCTTGTGGAACAGCCCGGCCAGCAGCACATCATTGCGCTGGCCGAGGCTGCCGTCAGCGTTGACCAGAAACTTCGGCACGATGAACAGCGAAATGCCCTTCACCCCCGGCGGCGCGTCCGGCAGCTTGGCCAGGACCATGTGCACGATGTTTTCCGACAGCGGATGATCGCCGCCGGAAATGAAGATCTTGTTGCCCTTCAGGCGATAGGTGCCGTCAGACGCCGGCTCGGCGCGGGTACGAATATCCGACAGCGAGGAACCGGCGTGCGGTTCGGTCAGGGCCATGGTGCCGAAGAAACGGCCGTCGATCATTGGTTGCAGGAATCGCTGTTTCTGCTCGTCGGTGCCAAAGCTTTCGATCAGATTGGCCGCGCCCATGGTCAGGAACGGGTAGGAAGTAGTCGCCGCGTTCGCCGCTTGAAAGTGCGCAAAGCAGGCTTGCGACAACAGTGTCGGCAGTTGCATGCCGCCGGCTTCGAAGCTTCGCGCGGCATTGAGGAAGCCGGCCTCGAGGAACGCGTCCACCGCCGGTTTCACTTCGGGAATCAGCATCGCCTGACCGCTCTCGTAGCGCGGCTCGTTCTCGTCGCCCTTGCGGTTGTGCGTTGCGAAGTATTTCTCGGCGATGCTGCGCGCGGTGCCGATGGCCGCGTCGAAGGTCTCGCGGTTGTGTTCGACGAAGCGCTCACGCCGGGTCAGGCCCTCTGCATCGAGGACTTCGTACAGCTCGAAAGCCAGATTGCGGGAACTGAGCAGCGTCTCGGACATGGCGGCCTACCTGAAAATTGGGGTTGGGCCGAGTCTAGGCTTGCTGATAAAGGCTGAACAGGATGATTGATGACGGTGATGTTGGAGCCGAGCACCGACTTAACAAACACCCCAAAACAACTGTGGGAGCGGGCTTGCTCGCGAATGCGGTGGATCAGTCACTGGAGATGTCGACTGACACAACGCCTTCGCGAGCAAGCCCGCTCCCACATTGGGATTTGATTGTCAGGCAACCATCGCGGTTGCCTGACTTCTCGGGTTTAACCGATAGTCATCAGGCTGGCATTACCCCCCGCCGCCGCGGTGTTGACGCTCAATGCACGCTCGATCACCAGACGCTCCAGCGCAATGTTGGTCTCGCCCTGGGACAGGCCCTGAACGCCAACGATCGCACCGGCGCGCTTGGCAATCTGCTGGCAGACACCACGCAACTGGTCGGAATGGCCGTGATGCAGCACGGCATCAAACACCACTTCATCCTTGTGCCAGTCGGCAACCCGTTTGATCCGCGCCTGAACTTCCTTCGGCAGGCGTGTGAACAATGCCTTGCTGATGTCGGACTCCGGCCATACCGCCGAACCGCCGACCGCCAATACCGCCGCCAGTTGGGTCAGCAGATCGCCTTCGACGTCGGCCAGGCACAGCACGTGTTCACGCGGCAGGATCGCGTAGCTGTTCTTCTCGCCGGTCGGGCCGGTCAGCACGCGGGTGATGCCGCTTTGCGATTGCGCGGCGTACTGCACGCACAGTGTGCTCAGTTCGGCGTACTGGTTGCTTTCGGCCCAAGCCTTGAAGGCGTTCAGCGGTTTGCTCATGGCATCACGCAGACGCACGTCCGGGGCGACGACTGCATCACCGCGAGCGAAGGATTGTTCGATCGCGTCAGTAGGGCGGGTCGACAGCAGACGGTACAGGTACAGCGGACCGCCGGCTTTCGGGCCAGTACCCGACAGGCCTTCGCCGCCGAATGGCTGCACGCCGACCACAGCACCGACGATGTTGCGGTTGACGTAGACGTTACCGGCGTTGACGTTGTCGATCACCTTGGCGATGGTCTCGTCGATGCGGGTGTGTACGCCGAGGGTCAGGCCATAACCGGAGGCATTGATCTGGCCGATCAACTGGTCGATGTCCTTGCGCTTGTAGCGCACCACGTGCAGCACCGGGCCGAAGATCTCGCGTTGCAGCTCGTCGAAGCTTTCCAGCTCGATCAGGGTCGGCATGACGAAGGTGCCGCGTTTGACTTCTTCGCTGTCGGCGATAGCCACCTGATAGACGCTGCGACCTTTATCGCGCATGGCCTGGATGTGCTTGTCGATACCGGCCTTGGCTTCAACGTCGATCACCGGGCCAATGTCCACGGACAGGCGCTCAGGGTTGCCGAGGCGGCTTTCAGCCATCGCGCCTTTGAGCATTTCGATGACACGGTCGGCGGAATCTTCCTGCAGGCACAGCACGCGCAGGGCCGAGCAACGCTGGCCGGCACTGTCGAAGGCCGAGGACACCACGTCGATCACCACTTGTTCGGTCAGCGCCGAAGAGTCGACGATCATCGCGTTCTGCCCGCCGGTTTCGGCGATCAGCGGAATCGGACGGCCCTGGCTGTCGAGACGGCCAGCAATGTTGCGTTGCAGCAGGCGCGCGACTTCGGTGGAACCGGTGAACATCACGCCTTTGACGCGCTCATCACCGACCAGACCGGCACCGACGGTTTCACCGCGACCCGGCAGCAGTTGCAGCACGCCTTCGGGAATCCCGGCTTCCAGCAGCAAACGTACGGCTTGCGCGGCAACCAGCGGCGTCTGTTCCGCAGGTTTGGCCAGTACCGGGTTACCGGCGGCCAGTGCGGCAGCGACCTGACCACTGAAGATGGCCAGCGGGAAGTTCCACGGGCTGATGCACACCACCGGGCCCAGTGGGCGGTGGGCGTCGTTGCTGAAATCGTTGCGCGCCTGCACCGCGTAGTAACGCAGGAAGTCGACCGCTTCACGCACCTCAGCAATGGCGTTGGCGAAGGTCTTGCCGGCTTCACGGGCCAGCAGGCCCATCAACGGTTGGATCTCGCCTTCCATCAGGTCGGCGGCACGCTCCAAAATCGCCGCGCGCTCGGCTGGCGGGGTAGCCTGCCAGATTGGCGCAGCATTCAGCGCGCACTGGATCGCGTTGTCGACGTCTTCGACGGTGGCTTCCTGCACGTGACCGACCACATCGCGGTGATCCGCCGGGTTCAGCACCGGTGCCGGGGCTTCGTTGCTGGAAGCGCAACCGAGCATCGGCGCGGCTTTCCAGTCGTTGTGCGCGGTGGCGAGCAGGGCGCAGGACAGCGAGGCCAGACGATGTTCGTTGGCCATGTCGATGCCGGCGGAGTTGGCGCGATCGGCGCCGTAGAGGTCACGCGGCAGCGGAATGCGTGGGTGCGGCAGGCCGAAACCACCTTCCACGGTCGCCATCTGCTCGATCTGCGCCACCGGATCGGCCACCAGTTCCTGAATCGAAATCGACTGGTCGGCGATGCGGTTGACGAACGAAGTGTTGGCGCCGTTTTCCAGCAGACGACGCACGAGGTACGCCAGCAGGGTTTCGTGGGTACCGACCGGTGCGTACACGCGGCACGGACGGTTCAGCTTGCCTTCGGAAACTTTGCCTACAACTTGCTCGTAGAGCGGTTCGCCCATGCCGTGCAGGCACTGGAATTCGTACTGGCCCGGATAATAGTTCTGACCGGCAATGTGGTAAATCGCCGACAGGGTGTGGGCGTTGTGCGTGGCGAACTGCGGGTAGATGACTTCCGGCACCGACAGCAGTTTGCGCGCGCAGGCAATGTAGGACACGTCGGTGTACACCTTGCGGGTGTAGACCGGATAGCCTTCCAGGCCTTCGACCTGGGCGCGCTTGATCTCGCTGTCCCAGTACGCGCCTTTCACCAGGCGGATCATCAGGCGATGACGGCTGCGACGGGCCAGATCGATCACGTAGTCGATCACGTATGGGCAACGCTTCTGGTAAGCCTGAATCACGAAGCCGATGCCGTTCCAGCCGGTCAGTTGCGGTTCGAAGCACAGGCGCTCAAGCAGATCCAGCGACAGCTCCAGGCGGTCGGCTTCTTCGGCGTCGATGTTCAGGCCGATGTCATATTGCTTGGCCAACAGGGTCAGCGACAGCAGGCGCGGGTACAGCTCGTCCATCACGCGCTCGTACTGCGCACGGCTGTAACGCGGGTGCAGGGCCGAGAGCTTGATGGAAATGCCCGGGCCTTCATAAATCCCACGGCCGTGGGAGGCTTTGCCGATCGAGTGAATGGCTTGTTCGTACGACGCCAGGTACTTCTGCGCATCGTGTTCGGTGAGGGCCGCTTCACCGAGCATGTCGTAGGAATAGCGGAAGCCCTTGGCTTCGAACTTGCTCGCGTTGGCCAGCGCTTCGGCGATGGTTTCGCCGGTGACGAACTGCTCGCCCATCAGACGCATGGCCATGTCGACGCCCTTGCGGATCATCGGCTCGCCGCTCTTGCCGATGATTCGGCTCAGCGACGAGGTCAGACCAGCTTCATTGTGGGTCGACACCAGTTTGCCGGTCAGCAGCAGACCCCAGGTGGCGGCGTTGACGAACAGCGACGGGCTGTTGCCCAGGTGCGGCTGCCAGTTGCCGGTGCTGATCTTGTCGCGGATCAGCGCATCGCGAGTGCCTTTGTCCGGGATACGCAGCAGTGCTTCGGCCAGGCACATCAGGGCCACGCCTTCCTGAGACGACAGGGAAAATTCCTGCAGCAGACCCTGAACAATGCCTGCACGACCGCCGGCACTTTTCTGGTTACGCAGTTTTTCCGCGATGGTCGCAGCGAGTTTGTTGGTGGCTTCGGCCATCGGTGCCGGCAGGCGTGCCTGCTCGATCAGCATCGGCACCACTTCCGGCTCAGGGCGGCGGTAAGCAGCAGTGATCGAAGCGCGCAGCACCGATTGCGGCAGGATGCTTTCAGCGAATTCGAGGAAGCACTGGTGGGCGTGATCGGTATGGACTTCACCGGCATCGTCGGTGTCTTTGGCGGTCAAACCGTTCAGCTCGGTCAGGGTTGCACCACCCTCGAGTTTTTCCAGGTAATTGAAAATTGCCTGCTTGATCAGCCAGTGCGGTGTGCGATCAATCGAGGTCGCGGCAGCCTTCAGGCGCTCGCGGGTCGGGTCATCGAGTTTGACCCCAAGGGTGGTGGTAGCCATATTTTTATCCTCATGGTTGCCACAGTTGCGTGGCATCAGCTGGCGGCAAGATTAGCCGTGCGCCGGAAGAGGTGCAACCGGGTGCAACCCTTTTTTTGTCGGAAAAATAAACGCTTCGTCAGGAATTATTTTCTGGTACTGAAGTGCCGCTCCTGCTTGGTGCTTTTACTTCTAGGGGAGCGCCGTGACTGCGCTAAAAAGGAGCAAAAACGGCATATTTATCGGTATATCCGACTAGGTGCAACTTAATCGCCAGAAACTGGTTGCACCTTTTTTACTTTGTTGCATAGCATTCGCGCCCAAGGTGCAACCGGGAATACCCGGTGCATCGGCTGGTGGCTTTCCTGGGGAAACATCAGTCCTAAATGCGCGGGATCCCGTTTCGTCTGCCAAACGTCGTCGTTTGTGGGCGATCAATCACCGCTGCAACATAAAAACAAAGCCAGGGCGTAACTTAATGAGCGTAAGCAATCCAACACTGATCACGTTCGTGATCTACATCGCAGCAATGGTGCTGATCGGCTTCATGGCCTATCGCTCCACCAATAACCTCTCTGACTACATTCTTGGCGGCCGCAGCCTGGGCAGCGTCGTGACGGCTCTGTCTGCCGGTGCTTCCGACATGAGCGGCTGGTTGTTGATGGGCCTGCCGGGTGCCATCTACATGTCCGGTCTGTCCGAAAGCTGGATCGCCATCGGCCTGATCGTCGGCGCCTACCTGAACTGGCTGTTCGTCGCCGGCCGTCTGCGCGTGCAGACCGAGCACAACGGTGATGCCCTGACCCTGCCGGACTACTTCTCCAGCCGTTTCGAAGACAAAAGCGGCCTGCTGCGCATCATCTCGGCGGTGGTGATTCTGGTGTTCTTCACCATCTACTGCGCTTCCGGCATCGTTGCTGGCGCCCGTCTGTTCGAAAGCACCTTCGGCATGTCCTACGAGACGGCGCTGTGGGCCGGTGCTGCGGCGACGATTGCCTACACCTTCGTCGGCGGTTTCCTCGCGGTGAGCTGGACTGACACCGTACAAGCCACGCTGATGATCTTCGCCCTGCTGCTGACGCCGATCATCGTGCTGCTGGCCACCGGTGGTGTCGATACCACGTTCCTCGCCATCGAAGCCCAGGACCCGAGCAACTTCGACATGCTCAAGGGCACCACCTTCATCGGCATCATCTCGCTGATGGGCTGGGGTCTGGGTTACTTCGGTCAACCGCACATCCTCGCGCGCTTCATGGCTGCTGACTCGGTGAAGTCGATTGCCAACGCCCGTCGCATCTCCATGACCTGGATGATCCTGTGCCTGGGCGGCACCGTCGCCGTGGGTTTCTTCGGTATCGCCTACTTCTCGGCGCACCCGGAAGTGGCCGGCCCAGTCACCGAGAACCACGAGCGGGTGTTCATCGAGCTGGCAAAAATTCTTTTCAACCCGTGGGTGGCCGGTGTCCTGCTGTCGGCGATTCTCGCCGCTGTGATGAGCACCCTGAGCTGCCAGCTGCTGGTTTGCTCGAGCGCTCTGACCGAGGACTTCTACAAAACCTTCCTGCGCAAATCCGCTTCCCAGGTGGAACTGGTGTGGGTCGGTCGCGCGATGGTGTTGCTGGTGGCGCTGATCGCTATCGCCATGGCCGCCAACCCGGAAAACCGCGTACTGGGCCTGGTGTCCTACGCCTGGGCCGGTTTCGGTGCCGCGTTCGGTCCGGTGGTGCTGATCTCGGTGATCTGGAAAGACATGACCCGCGACGGCGCACTGGCCGGCATCCTGGTCGGCGCGATCACCGTAGTGGTCTGGAAGCATTTCGAACTGCTGGGTCTGTACGAAATCATCCCGGGCTTCATCTTCGCCAGCCTGGCGATCTACATCGTCAGCAAGCTCGGCGCGCCGACTGCTGGCATGGTGCAGCGCTTCCAGGCAGCGGAAAAAGATTTCCATCTGAACAAGTGATGCACTGAGCTGCGGCTCACAGAAAAACGGCCCGTTTCCTACAAGGAGGCGGGCCGTTTTTTTGTGCCTGTGATTTCTCGAGTCCTGTGGAGATCCAATGTGGGAGCGAGCCTGCTCGCGAATGCGATTGATCATTGAATGAATGTGTCGACTGACATGCCGCTTTCGCGAGCAGGCTCGCTCCCACGGGGGATCGGTGGTGAGTTTGAGAGGGTTGTCTGTAGTCGCATGCGCCGATTTTCGAAGGCTTTTTCGACAGGAAAAGTAGGGCAAATCTGATTTTCCCGTCACCCACCCAACACCTCTTGCCCCTCATGCAGAATCGCCCGCCCTCAATCTGCAGAGAGACATCGGATGTTCGCGCCTGCCAATCAACCGCGTTTCACGTTGACCCTCGAAGGCGCCCAAGTTGATCTCAAAGTCCTTGAGTTCACGGGCAAGGAAGCCATTAGCCAACCCTTTCGTTTCGAGCTGGAACTGGTCAGTGAGCGTCCGGATCTGGACCTCGAAAGCCTGCTGCACCGTCAGGCGTTTCTGAGCTTCGATGCGGAAGGTTCCGGTGTCCATGGTCAGATTTATCAGGTCGGGCAGGGCGATTCCGGGAAACGTCTGACGCGCTACCACCTGAGCCTGGTGTCGCGTCTGACCTACCTCGGTCACCGCATCAACCAGCGGATTTTTCAGCATCAGACGGTTCCACAGATCGTCGCGCAGATCCTCAAGGATCACGCAATCCTGCGCGATGCCTTCGAGTTCCGCCTCGGCAGCGATTACCCGGTGCGGGAATATTGCGTGCAATACGCCGAGAGCGATCTGGCGTTCATCCAGCGCCTGTGTGCCGAGGTCGGCATTCATTACCACTTTCAGCACAGTCCCGAAGGCCATCTGTTGGTGTTCGGCGACGATCAAACGGTGTTTCCGCGCCTGGCCGAGCCGACGCTGTATCTGCCGGGCAGCGGCATGGCGTCGACGGCGCCGGCCATCAAGCGCTTCAACGTCCGGGTGGAGACTCGCACCAGCGTGGTCACCCGGCGCGACTACAACTTCGAAAAGCCGCGACTGCAACTGCAAAGCCGCAGCGACAGTGAGCAGCGCCCGGTGCTCGAGGACTATCACTTTCCCGGCCAATTCAACGATCGAGAAACCGGCAGGCAACTGGCGCA
This sequence comes from Pseudomonas sp. IT-93MI4, assembly GCF_949767635.1. Taxonomy (NCBI): domain Bacteria; kingdom Pseudomonadati; phylum Pseudomonadota; class Gammaproteobacteria; order Pseudomonadales; family Pseudomonadaceae; genus Pseudomonas; species Pseudomonas sp. IT-93MI4. The sequence goes on along the minus strand of NZ_CATKPP010000044.1, from coordinate 286,277 downwards.
ACGTACGCTGGAAAGGCATGTCGCCGACTACCGTCAGGCTGAGGGCATCAGCGACGTATCCGCACTGGTTTGCGGACATTTCCTGCAACTGAGCGAGCATCCGCGCCAGGACTGGAATGACCTTTGGCTGCTCACCGCCATCGAGCATCATGGCCGACAGCCGCAAGTGCTGGAGGAGTCGGTGACCAGCGATGGGGAAACATTCCAGGGTTACCGTAATACCTTTCTTGCCACGCCGTGGGAGGTGTTCTTTCGCCCGGCGTTGGGGCCGGAAAAACCGCGCATGCCCGGTTATCAGCCTGCCGTGGTCACCGGGCCGCAAGACACGGAAATCCATTGCGACGAGTACGGCCGGGTCAAGGTGCAACTGGCCTGGGATCGTGACGGCGAGCTCAACGAGCATTCCAGTTGCTGGCTGCGCGTTGCCACGGGCTGGGCGCATGATCATTACGGCAGCGTGCTGATCCCGCGGGTCGGCATGGAAGTGCTGGTCGGTTTCATCGATGCCGATGCCGACAAACCGTTGGTGATGGGTTGCCTGCCAAACGCCGCAACTCCGCTGCCGCTGGACCTGCCCACCGACCAGACCCGCAGCATCTTCCGCAGCCAGAGCAGCCCCGGTGGTGGCGGTTACAACGAGCTGCGCATCGAGGACAAAAAGGGCGCCGAAGAAATCTACCTGCGCGCCCAGCGCAACTGGACGCAGCATGTCCTGCACGACCAGCAGGTGCAGGTCGACAACCAGCGCAGCATTGTCGTCACTGGCCTTGCCAGCCATGAACTCAAGGCTGACGAGCAGCGCATCACCCACGGCCAGCGCCAGACCGAAGTGAAACAGGACGATCACCTCACGGTTATTGGTGATCGGCATATTCGGGTGAGTAGTCAGGCAACCAGTGCGAGCGCACAAATTCACGTCAGTGCCGGGCAACAAGTGGTGATCGACGGTGGCGCGAGCGCGACGATTCAGGCCGGCGGGCAATGGATCAACATCGGTCCCGGCGGGATTTTCAGTAGCGTGCCGATTGTCGTGGGTGGGGCGCCAATGGCGGCGATGAGTGCAGCGCCGGGAGTGCCGGGATTGCCGGCAAAACTTGCAGCAGCACCAGCGGCCATGCTCACTGCTGCGCAAATCATGAGCTTTAAAGGTGATGCACCATTCTGCGAAGAATGCGAGCGCTGCAAGGACGGTGTCTGTGCTGCCTGAGTGCCTCACACCTGCAGAGTGGTTGGCGCGTGAACCGCTGAAACCTGCGGAGCAACTGTTCGCGATTTTCAGTAATGCCAGCGACGCCAGGCCTCCGCTGGTTGCACCGAGCCCGATCTGGGCGGACACGATCTACGCCGAGTGGGACGCGGTGATGCCCTTCGTGGGAATTGTCGCGGCAGGCAGTGAGCTTCTCGATTGGGTGACCTCTACCGAGTCTCGCGACTGGGGTTGGCTGGCGGTGTCTTCCGCGAGCCTTGAAGTGCTGGTCGAGCACTTTCGCAGCCTGACTCAGGTGCTGATGCCGGACGGCACAGCGGTGTTTTTCCGGTTTTGGGATGGGCGGTTTTTGTTGCCGATCCTGCAGTCCGATGAAGTGCAATCTGCGCAGTTGATACCGGTGATCTCGCGCGGCTTGATCAATGGACAGGCCGTGGATATCGGGGGCAGGGCGCAGGTTTCAGGGCGGGTGTTTCCCTGGTGGAAAGTGCCTGAGTCAGTGCTGGCTTCAGCAGGGAATTCAGTCCGGATCGGTAATGCGCTGCAGTGGCTGAGCGAGGAGCATCCGGCGCTGTACGAGGCGTTTCCGCAGGCTGTGTTGCGCTGCAAGGTTCGGCAGTTTTTTCAGGTTTCGGCGTCGGAAGAATCGTCGCCATCGGTGCTGTTGGCGTATTTGCAGGACGAAGCAGAATGAAATTTCCGGGCGAAGGCTTCGGATCAGCGATGTTCGCATCCTGGGTTTTGATAAAGCTTTCGATGGGTTGTCGAGGCAACTGAACTGTGGCGAGGGGATTCATCCCCGATGGGCAGCGAAGCGGCCCCAAGACCTGTCATCGCGGAGCAACAGATACAACATGTTGACAGAATAGGGGGGCTGCTGCGCAGCCCATCGGGGATGAATCCCCTCGCCACAGGTATTGGGCCGAATCTTAAGGTGTAAGAGGGCCACTCAGCCCCCAACCCCTGACTTGCCGCCCGGTAAAAGGTAAACTTTGCGCCCTTCGCAGGAGCAGCCATGAATTATCGTCACGCCTTCCATGCCGGCAATCACGCCGATGTGTTCAAACACCTGACCTTGACCCGCCTCATCGCCCTGATGTCGCGCAAGGAGCAGCCGTTTGCCTATCTCGACACGCACGCCGGTATCGGTTTGTATGACTTGCAGGGCGATCAGGCCAACCGTACCGGCGAGTACCTGGAAGGCATTGCGCGTTTGTGGGATCAGCCGGATCTTCCGGCGCTGACCGCCGACTACATGAAGGTGCTGCACGAGATGAACCCGGATGGCCAGTTGCGCTACTACCCGGGTTCGCCGGAGTTGGCGCGGCGTCTGACCCGGCCTCAGGACCGGGTGATGCTCAACGAGAAACACCCGGAAGACGGCGTGCAGCTCAAAGAGAACATGGCCGGTGACCGTCGGGTCAAGGTGCATCTGGGCGAGGGCTGGCATGTGGCGCGGGCGATGCTGCCGGTGCAGGAGAAGCGTGCGGTGATGTTGATCGATCCGCCGTTCGAGCAGCTCGACGAGATGCAAAAGTGTGCGGCGTCCCTGAAAGAAGCGATTGGCCGGATGCGCCAAACCGTGGCGGCGATCTGGTACCCGGTAAAGGACCAGCGTGCGCTGCGACGTTTCTATCAGGATCTGGCTGGTACCGGTGCGCCGAAGTTGCTGCGCGTGGAACTGCTGGTGCATCCACTGGATACGCCGAACAGCCTCAACGGCTCGGGGATGGCGATTGCCAATCCGCCGTGGGGGCTGGAGGAAGAATTGCGTGAGCTGCTGCCGTGGTTGTCGAAGAAGCTTGGGCAGACTCAGGGCGGGTGGCAGATGGATTGGTTGATTGCTGAGAGCTGATCAACTGTTTTAGCGGTGTCTGAACGGACGCCTTCGCGGGCAAGCCCGCTCCCACAAAGTACTGCGCCATTTTGAAGTCGGCGCTAAACCTGTGGGAGCGGGCTTGCCCGCGATGCTTTGAGGTTTAGTTACCCGCCAGGCTCGGTGGCATGCACACGCCGGTGCCGCCAATCCCGCAATAGCCCTCAGGGTTCTTCGCCAGATATTGCTGGTGATACGCCTCGGCGAAGTACACGGTCGGCGCCTGCTCGATCTCGGTGCTGATTTCGCCCAGACCCGCCTTCGACAGTTCAGCCTGATACACCGCTTTGCTCTTCAGCGCAGCGTCCAGTTGCTCTGGCGAGGTGGCGTAGATCACCGAACGGTACTGGGTGCCGATGTCGTTGCCCTGACGCATGCCCTGCGTCGGGTTGTGCAGCTCCCAGAACATCGCCAGCAGCTCTTCGTAGCTGACTTTGTCCTTGTCATACACCACCAGCACTACTTCGGCGTGGCCGGTCAGGCCCGAGCAGACTTCTTCGTAGGTCGGGTTCGGCGTGTAGCCGCCGGCGTAGCCGACCACGGTGCTGACCACGCCTTCGCGCTGCCAGAAGCGGCGCTCCGCCCCCCAGAAGCAACCCAGACCGAAGATCGCAAAGTCGACGTCCTGGAAAAACGGGCCGAGCAGCGGAGTTTCTTCGAAGACGAAATGCTTTTCAGGCAGGGTCATCGCGGTTTCGCGGCCGGGCAGCGCTTGTTCTTTGGTCGGTAGCACGTTTTTGTTCACCAGAATTTCCGAGCGCAGAACCATGATCGTTCCTCTCAGTCAGGATGGGATGTAAAAAGTCAGACCATCAGTGTGCCGAATGATGCCGGATTTCGCACTATTCAAATGTGGGAGCGAGCCTGCTCGCGAAAGCGGTGTGTCAGGCGACGATGATGTCGACGGCTATAACGCCTTCGCGAGCAGGCTCGCTCCCACAGGGGGGGCTTCGACAGATGGGATTTAGAGGCAGAGCGGGCCGCGCGGGTAGCGCTTGAGCGCCTGGATCAGCTCGGCGCCGGGGATCGGCCGGTCGAACAGGTAGCCCTGGCCGACGTCGCAGCGGTGGCGACGCAGGAACGCCAGTTGTTCGGCGGTCTCGATGCCTTCGGCCACGACTTTGAGTTTCAGGTTGTGCGCCATGGCGATTACCGCGGAGGTGATTTCCATGTCGTCCTGGTTGTCGGGGATTTCGTGGATGAAGCTGCGATCGATCTTGATGATGTCGATCGGGAATTTCTTCAGGTAGCTGAGCGACGAATAGCCGGTACCGAAGTCGTCCATGGCCAGGGTCAGACCCAGGCGCTTGAGCTGATCGAGCTGCAAGTGGGTGTCTTCGGTGGCTTCCAGCAGCAGGCCTTCGGTCAGCTCCAGTTCGAGCAGATTGGCCGGCAGCGCTTCTTCCTTGAGGATGTTGGCGATGGACGCGACCAGATCCGGGTCGGAGAACTGCTTCGGCGAAAGATTGATCGCCACTTGCAGATTGCCCAGACCGGCGGCGGTCAGCGCCTTGCTCATGCGGCAGGCCTGACGCGCAATCCACTTGCCGATCGGGATGATCAGGCCGGTCTCTTCGGCAACGCTGATGAACTGGTCCGGGCGGATCATCCCGCGTTCCGGGTGATTCCAGCGCAGCAGCGCTTCCATGCCCAGCAGGCGCCCGCTGCGCAGGCACAGCTTGGGCTGGTAGAACACGTCCAGCTCGTTCTGGGTCAGGGCGCGGCGCAGGTTGTTCTCGACGAACAGCTTGTAACTGGCCTCGGCGTTCAGCGCTTCGGTGAACACCTGCACCTGGTGTTTGCCATTGGCCTTGGCCTTGTGCAGAGCGAGGCCGGCGTTGCGCATCAGGGTTTGCGGATCGCGGCCATGCAGCGGCGCGCAGGCCAGGCCCACGGAACCGGTGACGCTGATCAACTGGTTGTCGACGAACATCGGTTTGTCGAGGGTCGCCAGTAATTGGTTGGCGATCTGTTGGCCGGTGGCGAGGTCGGTGTCGTCGAGCAGCACTGCAAATTCGTTACTGGCGAAACGCGCGAGGCTGCCGCTCGGGCTGAGGCTGTTGCGCAGGCGCCGGGCGAGGCTGATCAACAACTTGTCACCGGTCTGGTGCCCGAGGCTGTCGTTGATCCGTTTGAAGTTGTCGATGTCCACCAGCAGCAGGCTGATCGGCGTATCGCTGTCGCGGGCGAAGCGTTCGTCCAGATTGCGGATAAACGCCGGGCGGTTGCCGAGGTTGGTCAGGTTGTCGGTGTAGGCCAGACGTTCGATGCGCTGCTGCGCCAGTTTGGTCTGGGTGATGTCTTCGTAGATGCCGATGTAGTGCGTCAGCTCACGGTTGTCGCCATACACCTTGGAGATCGACAACTGGCCCCAGTACGGTTCGAGGTTTTTGCGCCGGCTCTTGAATTCGCCCTGCCAGCTGTTGCTCTTGGCCAGCGCCGAGGGTGCGTCGAACAGCAGCTCGCTGAGGTTTTCCAGCGCCGGCAGCTCCGACAGGCGCTGGCCGTGGACTTCCTCGGTGGAGTACTGGGTGATCGCGGTGAAGCTCGGGTTGACGTACTCGACCACGCCGTCGCAATTGACCAGCAGAAAGGCGTTGGCACTTTGCTCAACCGCACGCTGGAACAGGTGCAGGGCGCTGGTGGCGGTGCGGCGGTTGTGGTTGTTGATGACCTGGGCGAACTGGTCGGCCAGCTCACCGGCAAAGGCGATTTCGTCGGACTGCCAGGCGCGGGTGACGCCGGTCTGCTCCAGGCAGAGTACGCCGACCACTTGGCCGTCGACCCGGATGCTGGCGTCGAGCATGGCGTTGACGTCGCGCGGGCGCAGGGCTTCGGCCATCTCGCGGGTACGCGGGTCGCGCATCGCATTATGCGCGTCGATGGCGCGGCTGCCGTGCAGCGCCTCCATGTAGTCGGGGAAACCGCTGATGTCGATCACCTCCGGCAGGATGTATTCCTGCGTCGCGCGGTGATATGCCGAAATCGGCACCAGCAGATTTCCTTCGAGGTTCCACAGGCTGGCGCAGTCGATTTCATAGATATCGCAGGCGCAGCGGGTGATCAGTTCGGCGGCTTCCTGCAGCGAGTTGTGGCTGCTGTAACGCTGGCGGGCGAGCAGCAGAATCAGATCCTGCTGGGCGCGCACCCGATCAAGGTGCTGCAATTGTTCCTGCTGGGCACGTTGGTTGAGTTCGAGGGCGATCTGCAGGCGTGAGTTCTGGGTTTCGAGGTCAACCGAGGGCAGCGTTGGCGCTTCGTCGAACACGTCATCGACTGCCAGCAAATAACCGCGCAGCAAGTGTCGATTGTGCTGTTTATAGGCTTCGCCCAGTTCGAGGATGCTCAGCACGCCCGCAGCGGTGTGCAGTGTGTAGCGCACCAGATAATGCGGGCTGTCGCGCAGTTGCTGCTGGATCGCGTCGTGCAACTGATAGCGCGCTTCAGGCTCCATCAGGCTGGCATACGGTGAACCGACCAGTGCACAGAGCTCAACGGCCGGCTGGCCGAACTGGCGTTCGCAGTTGGGATCGAGAAACAGCATCGCCCAACTGGCTTCATTCAAGCGCTCGAAACGCAGCATGCCGAGCCGCGAGGGCACAGGCAACTGCGTCACTACCTCGGCCGCCATACGGCTGGCGGCATCGGGTTGGCTCTTCATGAAGGAACTCGCTTGGAAATATGCTGAACGCGCCGGGCTCGCGCCCTCTTTACTGTTGCCTGCGGCAAGGTTGCATCATTGCGGCACCGACTGACAAGAGAGATGAAGGCCAAGTGCTATAAGAATGTGTCGGCCGCTCGGGGCATTTCTCCAGTGGGTGGTTGAAAAGAGCAAAAGATCGCAGCCTGCGGCAGCGCCTGCAGGGATATACGATGTCCTTCAGGAGCTGCCGAAGGCTGCGATCTTTTAGATTCAACGTAATTTCAGGCTGAGCGATTGCAGCTTCTTGCCATCCCGATCATGGTAATTGACCAGAATCTGATCAGCCTCGACCACTACATGGGCGAAGTTGTCTTCGCTGACCACAGTGCTGGTCAACTCATGTTGATAGTCACCCGCCGCAGTGCGCGCCAGCGGTTGATCGAGGATGAACGTCGACGCCTTGGCATAGGGCAACAGCTTGCTGTTGCACAGCGGCGAGGAAACGATGGTGTGGACTTCGAAATCCGGGTCTTCGCTGTGGGTCAGGCGCGAGGTCAGCGAGCCGTGCACATCGCCCGAGACGAATACGACATTCCTGATCTGACGGGTGCGGATGGTTTCCAGCAGGCGCAGGCGCTGCTCCGGGAAGGCTTTCCAGGCATCGTCGCCGTGCAGTTTGCGATCCGGATAGAACATCACGCTGGTGACCACGAATTTGACCCGTGCCTTGCTGGCACTCAGCCAGGCAACCAGGGCCTGTTCCTGCTCGCTGTCCAGGATGCGTCGATCATCAGCAGCCAGGTTGCGCCGAGTGCGGCTATCAGTGACAAACCATTCAATATCGCCATCGCTGAACTGATACCAGTAATGCGCCAGTTTCGAGTGATCGATCTCGCCATCAACTGTTAGTTCATGTGTTGGACTATGACTGGCTTGATACAACTCATACGCCGCCATTGCATTGCGATATAACTCATGATCGGACTTGCTGGCGTTCGCCGGCCAGTTGTCTTCAATTTCGTGATCGTCGAGGATCATGTAAGTCGAAGTGCCGGACATCAGCCGCTGAATATTCGGTTGCGAGAAGGCCGCGCGGTATTTATCGAGGATGTCCTTGTACTCGCGATCCGGGGCAATCAGGTTGAGGTCGTCGACATAGATCTGGTCTCCGGTCATCAGGGTGGCGCTGATCGGCGGCTCGGCGCCTTCGATCAACTGATTGATCGAGGCGAATATACGGTCGCCAAATTGGGGCAGGGAAGCAATGCCGGCGGTCATGCGCAGGTAGCGACAGGAGCCGATGATGTAAGCGCGTGGCTGCACGGCGTTGCTGGCGCGGGTACGAAATCGGTAGATCTCGCGCGGCCATTGCAAAGGCAATTCGGCGATGCTCTCGACGGTATGCACCGGGCTCATGGGGCTGAACCAGCCCACTTGGTATTCATACTCGCAATGGCTCTCCAGGTCATTCAATGAAAAGACCTGGCAAAAATCGCGCAAAGCACTTAAACGGGAAAAAAGGCTATTTGACCATTGATTGCTGTCGCGCTTTCGATAACGCACGCCGGCAAATGTGGTGGCGTTGTTTTGCGAGTCGCCGCGCATGAAGATGCGTGCGTGATTAGTTGTTGTATGGCCAATAATCGGGCCGACATTTGGTTTTAACATGTTCGAATCCGTTCGAATTGATACTTGAATAACGGTCAGTGTTTAGCAAGTTATTCGTTTAACTTGTGCCGCCAAGGTTAGTTGTCGGCGGATAAAAAATATCGGCGCGAAGTGGACTGGACTCGTGGCTTAAGTAGACCGAAGTTGTAGGAATAAAAGCGTTGTAACTTTTCTGCGGGCAAAAAAAGCCCCGTCAAACTGACGGGGTTGAGGTACGAGCGTGTGGCGCTCGAAAACGTGGGACGCAATCGGCCCTCCGTTGCCGGAGGGCCGAACGCTTTACAGCAGGATGGTGCGGATGTCGCCCAGCAGGCTGCCCAGACGCTGAGTGAAGCGTGCAGCAGCGGCGCCGTTGATCACACGGTGATCGTAGGACAGCGACAGTGGCAGCATCAGTTTCGGCTGGAAGGCTTTGCCGTCCCAGACTGGCTGGATGGTTGCCTTGGAAACACCGAGGATCGCCACTTCCGGCGCGTTGACGATCGGCGTGAAGCCGGTGCCGCCAATGTGGCCAAGGCTGGAAATGGTGAAGCAGGCGCCTTGCATTTCGTCCGAAGAGAGCTTTTTGGTGCGGGCTTTTTCAGCCAGCGAAGCAGCTTCTGCGGCCAGTTGCAGCAGGCTCTTCTGGTCGACGTTCTTGATGACCGGTACCAGCAGGCCATCTGGAGTATCGACCGCGAAACCGATGTTGACGTACTTCTTGCGAATGATCGCCTTGCCGCTTGGCGCCAGCGAACTGTTGAAGTCCGGCAGCTCCTTGAGCAGGTGTGCACAGGTCTTGAGCAGCAGTGGCAGGATGGTCAGCTTGACGCCGGCCTTCTCGGCGACGGCTTTTTGCGCAACACGGAAGGCTTCCAGCTCGGTGATGTCCGCCGAGTCGAATTGCGTCACGTGCGGCACGTTCAGCCAGCTGCGGTGCAGGTTGGCAGCGCCGACCTGCATCAGGCGGGTCATCGGCACTTCTTCGATTTCACCGAAGCGGCTGAAGTCCACGACCGGAATCGGCGGGATGCCCGCGCCACCGGTTGCGCCAGCGGCAGCGGCCGGTGCTTCCTTGGCCTTCTGCATCATGGCTTTGACGTAAACCTGCACGTCTTCTTTCAGGATGCGACCGTGCGGACCGCTGGCGCCAACGGCGCTCAGCTCGACGCCGAACTCGCGAGCCAGTTGACGCACGGCAGGGCCGGCGTGAACTTTCGCGCCTGGCTTGGCCGGAGCAGCAACCGGAGCGGCAGCAGCAGGTGCAGCGGCAGCCGGAGCAGCAGCGGCCGGTGCCGGAGCGCTTGGCGCAGCGGCGGCAGCTGGAGCCGGGGCAGCAGCAGGGGCTGCGCCTTTGACTTTCAGCTTGAGGATCAGGTCGCCGGTGCCGACTTCGTCGTCCAGCTTGATGGAAATGCTTTCCACCACGCCAGCGGCAGGCGATGGAATTTCCATGCTCGCCTTGTCGGATTCCAGGGTGATCAGCGACTGGTCGGCTTCAACGCTGTCGCCAGCCTTGACCAACACTTCGATGATCTTGGCCTTGCCGGCCGAACCGATGTCCGGAACATGGATGTCCTGAACGCTGTCAGCCACTGGAGCAGCCGGGGCTGCCGCAGAAGCAGGCGCAGCGGCAGCGGCCGGCGCAGCAGCAGCCTGAGCCGGAGCGGCAGCAGCAGGCGCCGCAGCACCCGCCACTTCCAGATCCAGAATCAGGTCGCCAGTGCCGACTTCGTCGTTGAGCTTGACGCTGATGGCCTTGACCACGCCCGCGGCAGGCGACGGGATTTCCATGCTCGCCTTGTCGGATTCCAGGGTGATCAAAGATTGATCAGCCTCGACGGTGTCGCCGACCTTGACCTGGATCTCGATGATCTGCGCCTTGCCCGACGAACCGATGTCCGGCACGTGCACTTGCTGCACCGAAGCGGCAGCAGGGGCAGCGGCTGGCGCAGCAGCAGGGGCGGCAGCCGGTTTGGCTTCAGCTTTTGCAGCCGGTGCAGCAGCAGGTGCAGGGGCCGCTTGCGCGGCGCCCTCGACTTCCAGCTCAAGCAGTTCGTCGCCTTCTTTCAGGCGGTCGCCCAGCTTCACTTTCAGGCTCTTGATGACGCCGGCTTTCGGGGCCGGCACTTCCATGCTGGCCTTGTCCGATTCCAGGGTCAGGATGCTCTGGTCGGCTTCGATACGGTCACCGACCTTCACAAACAGTTCAATTACTTCACCTTCACCGCTGCCGATGTCAGGTACGCGAATGAGTTCGCTCACAAAATGTCTCCTCAGCAGTCCAGTGGGTTGCGTTTTTCCGGGTCGATGCCGAACTTGACGATGGCCTCGGCCACCACTTTAGGTTCGATATCACCACGGTCAGCCAGTGCTTCCAGGGCTGCCAACACCACGAAATGACGGTCGACTTCGAAGAAATGACGCAGTTTCTTGCGGCTGTCGCTGCGGCCGAAACCGTCGGTGCCCAGGACTTTGAATTCCTTGGACGGTACCCACTGACGGATCTGCTCGGCGAACAGCTTCATGTAGTCGGTAGAGGCAATCACCGGACCTTTACGGCCGCTCAGGCACTCTTCAACGTAGCTCTGCTTAGGCTTCTGGCCAGGCTTGAGACGGTTGCTGCGCTCTACGGCCAGGCCGTCGCGACGCAGTTCGTTGAAGCTGGTAACGCTCCATACGTCAGCGCCGATGTTGAACTCTTCACGCAGGATCTTCGCCGCTTCACGCACTTCACGCAGGATGGTGCCGGAGCCCATCAGCTGTACGTGATGCGCTGCATCGCGGGTGTCTTCTTCGAGCAGGTACATGCCTTTCTTGATGCCTTCTTCGGCACCGGCCGGCATGGCTGGCTGCTGGTACGACTCGTTCATCACGGTGATGTAGTAGAAGATGTCCTGTTGTTCTTCGGTCATCTTCTTCATGCCGTCCTGAATGATCACCGCCAGCTCGTAGCCGTAGGTCGGATCGTAGGTGCGGCAGTTCGGGATGGTCGCGGCCAGCAGGTGGCTGTGACCGTCTTCGTGCTGCAGACCTTCACCGTTCAGGGTGGTACGGCCGGCGGTGCCGCCGATCAGGAAGCCACGGGTACGGCTGTCGCCAGCGGCCCAAGCCAGGTCACCGATACGCTGGAAGCCGAACATCGAGTAGAAGATGTAGAACGGCAGCATCGGCTGGTTGTGGCTGGAGTACGAAGTACCGGCAGCGATGAAGGAGCTCATGGCGCCCGCTTCGTTGATGCCTTCTTCAAGGATCTGACCTTTCTGGTCTTCCTTGTAGAACATCACCTGGTCTTTATCGACTGGCTCGTAGAGCTGGCCGACGGAGGAGTAGATGCCCAGCTGACGGAACATGCCTTCCATACCGAAGGTACGGGCTTCGTCCGGGATGATTGGCACGATGCGCGGGCCGATTTCCTTGTCCTTGACCAGTTGCGCGAGGATCCGCACGAAGGCCATGGTGGTGGAAATTTCACGGTCGCCCGAACCATCGAGGATGGCTTTCAGGGTGTCCAGGTCCGGGGTCGGTACGCTGAAGCTCTGCGCGCGGCGCTGCGGTACGAAACCGCCCAGTGCGGCACGGCGCTCGCTCAGGTAGCGGGCTTCGGCGCTGTTTGGCTCTGGCTTGAAGAACGGCAGGTTCTCCAGCTCTTCGTCCTTGACCGGGATGTCGAAGCGGTCGCGGAACAACTTCAGGCTGTCGACGTCGACTTTCTTGGTGTTGTGCGCAGTGTTTTTCGCTTCGCCGGCACCGGTGCCATAACCCTTGATGGTCTTGGCGAGGATGACGGTTGGTTGTTCTTTGTGGTTGACCGCTTCGTGGTACGCCGCATAGACCTTGTACGGGTCGTGGCCGCCACGGTTGAGTTTCCAGATCTCGTCGTCGGACAGATCGGCAACCATCGCCTTGAGTTCAGGCGTGTTGAAGAAGTGCTCGCGAACGAACGCGCCGTCTTTGGCTTTGTAGTTCTGGTACTCGCCGTCGATGACTTCGTCCATGCGACGTTGCAGGATGCCGTCGACGTCCTTGGCCAGCAGTGGGTCCCAGAAACGGCCCCAAATGACTTTGGTCACGTTCCACTGTGCACCGCGGAACACGCCTTCGAGTTCCTGGATGATCTTGCCGTTGCCGCGAACCGGGCCGTCGAGGCGCTGCAGGTTGCAGTTGATGACGAAGATCAGGTTGTCCAGCTTCTCGCGGCCGGCCAGGGAGATCGCGCCCAGGGATTCCGGCTCGTCGCACTCGCCGTCGCCCAGGAAGCACCAGACTTTCTGTTTGCCCGGCTGGATGAAACCGCGGTGTTCCAGGTACTTCATGAAGCGTGCCTGGTAGATCGCCTGGATCGGACCCAGACCCATGGATACGGTCGGGAACTGCCAGAAGTCAGGCATCAGCCAAGGGTGCGGGTAGGACGACAGGCCCTGACCGTCGACTTCCTGGCGGAAGTTGTTCATCTGGTCTTCGGTGATGCGGCCTTCCATGAATGCACGGGCGTAAACGCCTGGCGAGGTGTGGCCCTGGAAGTAGATCAGGTCGCCGCCGTGTTCGTCGGTCGGGGCCTGGAAGAAGTAGTTGAAGCCGATGTCATACAGGGTCGCGCTGGAAGCGAAGCTGGAGATGTGACCACCCAGGTCAGAATCTTTCAGGTTCGTACGCATTACCATGGCCATCGCGTTCCAGCGTACCAGCGAGCGAATGCGGCGTTCCATGAACAGGTCGCCAGGCATGCGTGCTTCGTGGGTTACCGGGATGGTGTTGCGGTAAGGCGTGGTGATGGCGTAAGGGAGCTGCGAACCGCTGCGGGTCGCCAGTTCACCCATACGGGTCATCAGATAGTGAGCACGGTCTTCGCCTTCTTTGTCGAGAACCGATTCCAGGGCGTCCAGCCATTCCTGGGTTTCGACGGGATCGAGGTCTTGCATGGCTTGCTCCAGGGCGGAAAGGCTTCCAGAATCGGTTGCCTGAGTTTGCGACTGGCCTTGTGGGCAGACGATTTAAAATTCTTGGATTGCCGACAGGTTGTTCCGGCGGCGTGTAGTTTTACTACAAATCTTTGAGCATTTCAGCCTTTCGCCTGTATAGACGAGTAGTAAAACTACAGAGGAAAGGCTTGTGGCCTCCGACTGCGTTGTGAGAATAATCGTTAAGGTTGGTCGATTACCATCCGAAAAAGGTGAAAGTTTGATGCTGGATGCCAAAGAAAAAGAAATTTCAGCTATTTCTAACTTTTGTTCGACAGTCCTTCGCGTAGCGGGTTTTCATCAAACACTACAAGCGGCCATTTACACGCCGATCAAGGATAGACCATGACCCTGCCCGTGCTTGCCGAACTCCCCGCCATTCTCCTGCCATTGGTCACTCGATCCGAGCAGTCGTTCCGTACGGCCGTCGCCGCGCTGGAAGACGATCACGGCTTCTCCAACTGGACGCCGGAACGCTGGGCGCAATTCGCCCGCGTCAGTGCCGCCAGCGATTTCGTCATTGAACAGAGCGTTCGTGACCCTTTGATGTTGTTGTCACTGGTGCAGTCCGGCGAACTCGACCGGCCGTTCGCACCGGGTGAACTGTGCGCGCAGATTGCCGCCGCCGTGAACACCGCGCAAAGCGAAGACGAACTCGGGCGCGTCCTGCGCCGCCAGCGCGCACGCCATCAAGTGCGGATCATCTGGCGTGACCTGAACCGCCAGGCCGATCTGGTGCAGACCTGTCGCGATCTGTCGGACATGGCCGACGCCACCATCGATCAGGCCTACCAATGGCTGTACAGCCGCCATTGCCAGCAGTTCGGTACGCCGACCGGTCGGCGCAGCGGTCTGCCGCAGCAGATGGTCATTCTTGGTATGGGCAAGCTCGGCGCGGTCGAGCTGAACCTGTCGTCGGACATCGACCTGATTTTCGCCTACCCCGAGGGCGGCGAAACCGTCGGCGTGAAACGCGCGCTGGATAATCAGGAATTCTTCATTCGTCTCGGTCAGCGCCTGATCAAGGCCCTCGACCCGATGACCGTCGACGGCTTCGTGTTCCGCGTCGACATGCGCCTGCGCCCGTACGGTTCGTCCGGCGCGCTGGTGCTGAGCTTCAATGCGCTGGAACAGTATTACCAGGATCAGGGCCGCGACTGGGAACGCTACGCGATGATCAAGGCGCGGGTGGTGGCTGGCGATCAAGCGGCTGGCGCGCAGTTGCTCGATATGCTGCGCCCGTTCGTTTACCGCCGTTACCTGGACTTCTCGGCGATCGAAGCGCTGCGCACCATGAAGCAACTGATCCAGCAGGAAGTGCGGCGCAAGGGCATGGCCGACAACATCAAACTCGGCTCCGGCGGTATCCGCGAGGTCGAGTTCATTGCCCAGGCTTTTCAGTTGATTCACGGCGGGCGCGACCTCAGCCTGCAACAGCGTCCTCTATTAAAGGTGCTGAGCACGCTGGAAGGACAGGGCTACCTGCCGCCGGCGGTGATCAGCGAGCTGCGCGAAGGTTACGAATTCCTGCGTTACACCGAACACGCGATCCAGGCGATTGCCGATCGCCAGACCCAGATGTTGCCGGACGGCGCTCAGGATCAGGCGCGTATCGCGTTCATGCTGGGCTTCGCCGATTGGCACGCCTTCCATGAAAAGCTGATGTTCTGGCGTGGTCGGGTGGCCTGGCACTTTGCGCAGGTGATCGCCGATCCCGATGAGGAAGAGGGCGCCGACTGCGAAGTGGTGGTGGGCGGTGAGTGGTTGCCGCTCTGGGAAGAAGAGCAGGACGAAGAGGCTGCTTGCCGGCAACTGGAAGAAGGCGGATTCAAGGACGCAACCAAAGCGCTGAAAGCGCTGGCCGGTTTGCGCGGCAGCCCGCAATTGCGCGCGATGCAGCGGCTGGGTCGCGAGCGTCTTGATGCGTTTATCCCGCGCCTGCTGGCCCAGGCGGTGGAACATGACAACCCGGATCTGGTGCTGGAGCGGGTGCTGCCACTGGTCGAAGCGGTGGCGCGACGTTCGGCTTATTTAGTGTTGCTGACGGAAAACCCCGGCGCCCTGCGACGCTTGCTGACGCTGTGTGCGGCCAGTCCGTGGATTGCCGAACAGATCACCCGTTTCCCGCTGCTGCTCGACGAGTTGCTCAATGAAGGCCGGCTGTTCAAGCCGCCACTGGCCCCGGAACTCGCCGCCGAATTGCGCGAACGCCTGACGCGGATCCCCGAAGATGACCTCGAACAGCAGATGGAAGCCCTGCGTCACTTCAAGCTGGCGCACCGCTTGCGCGTCGCCGCCTCGGAAATCGCCGGCAGCCTGCCGTTGATGAAAGTCAGTGATTACCTGACCTGGCTCGCCGAAGCGATTCTCGAACAAGTGCTGGCGCTGGCCTGGCGTCAGACGGTGGCCAAGTACGGTACGCCGCTGCGCACTGATGGCACCCTGTGCGATCCCGGCTTCATCATTGTCGGTTATGGCAAAGTCGGCGGGCTGGAACTGGGGCATGGTTCGGACCTGGACCTGGTGTTCATCCATGACGGCGATCCGCAGGCGGAAACCGACGGGCCGAAGCCGATCGATGGCGCGCAGTTCTTCACCCGGCTGGGGCAGCGGATCATTCACTTGCTGACGGCGCAGACCAACTCCGGCCAGCTGTATGAAGTGGACATGCGTTTGCGCCCGTCCGGCGCGTCGGGGCTGTTGGTCAGTTCGCTCGGGGCGTTTGAGCGCTATCAGGAAAATGAAGCCTGGACCTGGGAACATCAGGCCCTGGTGCGGGCGCGGGTGCTGGTCGGCAGTCAGGATGTCGGCCAGGCCTTCGAGAAAGTCCGCGCGCAGGTTTTGGGCAAGCCGCGGGATCTGGCCAAGCTGCAGCAGGAAGTCAGCGAGATGCGTGCCAAGATGCGCGATAACCTCGGCAGCAAGAGCACGGCGGCCGGTACCGCGGCAAATGCCTTCGAAGCCACGGCGCCGTTCGACCTCAAGCAGGACGCCGGAGGTATCGTCGATATTGAATTTATGGTGCAATACGCGGCCCTGGCGTGGTCGCACAGCCACCCGCCATTGCTGCGCTGGACCGATAACATTCGCATTCTGGAAGAGCTGGAACACGAAGGGCTGATGCCTGCCGAAGATGCCAGCCTGTTGCGCGAGGCCTATAAAGCCTACCGCTCCGCCGCCCACCGGCAAGCCTTGCAGAAGGACGCCGGGGTGATTGCAGGCGACCAGTTTGTCGAGGAGCGCCGGCAGGTATTGCGGATCTGGAAAGAGATGGGGCTAAGCTGAAGCGCGCCAGTGAAGGCAATGAGATTCAAAAGGTGGGAGCGAGCCTGCTCGCGAAGGCGGTCGGTCGGCCAGCATGGATGTTGAATGTGCTGGCCCCTTCGCGAGCAGGCTCGCTCCCACAGTGATCTGCGGTGAGTCGCAGATGTGTGAACAGAGGCAAAACCATGTGGGAGCGAGCCTGCTCGCGATAGCGGAGTGACAGTCGACAGTCATGTTGAAGGTAATGACCCATCGCAAGCAGCGCCGCTCCCTCAGTGATTCTCGAGGCGGGGAGGCATTGGCCTCCCCGGTTCGTTTATGGAAACCACATGAATATTCTGATCGTTGGGCCCAGTTGGGTCGGTGACATGGTGATGGCGCAGACACTGTTTCAGTGTCTCAAGCAGCGCCACCCGCAATGCGAAATCGACGTGCTGGCCCCCGAGTGGAGCCGGCCGATCCTTGAGCGCATGCCCGAGGTACGCAAGGCCTTGAGCTTTCCGCTCGGCCATGGCGCTCTGGAACTGGCGACGCGTCGACGAATCGGCAAGTCCCTGGCCGGCCAGTACGATCAGGCGATCCTGCTGCCGAACTCGCTGAAATCGGCGCTGGTGCCGTTTTTCGCCGGCATCAAGCAGCGTACCGGCTGGCGTGGCGAATTCCGCTACGGCCTGCTCAATGACGTGCGCACGCTGGATAAAGAACGTTATCCGCTGATGATCGAGCGCTTCATGGCGCTGGCTTACGAGCCGAACGCCGAGCTGCCGAAGCCTTATCCGCGTCCGAGCCTGCAAATCGATCCCGTGACCCGTGAAGCGGCGCTGGCGAAATTTGGCCTGACCCTCGACCGCCCGGTGTTGGCCCTGTGCCCCGGGGCCGAGTTCGGCGAATCCAAGCGCTGGCCGTCCGAGCATTACGCCAAGGTTGCCGAAGCGCGGATTCGCGAAGGCTGGCAGGTGTGGCTGTTCGGCTCGAAAAACGACCACGCGGTAGGCGAAGACATTCGCGCGCGGCTGATTCCCGGCCTGCGTGAAGAGTCGGTCAACCTCAGCGGCGGCACCTCGCTGGCCGAGGCCATTGACCTTATGTCCTGTGCCGACTCGGTGGTGTCCAACGACTCCGGCCTGATGCACGTCGCGGCGGCCCTGAACCGTCCGCTGGTGGCGGTCTATGGCTCGACGTCGCCGGGCTTCACCCCGCCGCTGGCCGAGCACGTCGAAATTGTTCGGTTGGGTCTCGATTGCAGCCCGTGCTTCGACCGTACCTGCCGGTTCGGCCATTACAACTGCCTGCGCCAGCTGATGCCGGACGCGGTCAACGATGCCTTGCAGAAACTGCAGGGCTCCGTGGTCGAGGTTCATTAAGTTGCGGGTATTGCTGATCAAGACTTCATCGCTGGGCGACGTGATTCACGCGTTGCCGGCGCTGACCGACGCGGCCCGGGCCATCCCCGGGATCAAGTTCGACTGGGTGGTGGAAGAAGGCTTCGCCGAGATCCCGACCTGGCACCCGGCCGTCGGCAAGGTGATTCCGGTGGCGATCCGCCGCTGGCGCAAGAACCTCTGGCAGACGATCAAGAGCGGCGAGTGGAAGCGCTTCAAGCAAAGCGTGCGCGCCAGCCAATACGATCTGGTGATCGACGCTCAGGGCCTGCTGAAAAGCGCCTGGCTGACGCGCTACGTCAAAGCCCCGGTAGCCGGTCTCGACAAAGGCTCGGCGCGCGAGCCGATCGCTGCACGTTTCTATGACCGCAAACTGGCGGTGGCCCGTGGGCAGCATGCGGTCGAACGGGTGCGTCAGCTGTTCGCCATCGCCCTCGGTTATGACCTGCCCAAAGGGTTGGGCGACTACGGCCTCAACGTCGAGCGTCTGGTGGAATTGCCGCGCAAGAGCGCGTTCGTGGTGTTCCTGCACGGCACCACATGGGACACCAAGCACTGGCCGGAAGCCTACTGGCGCGAGCTGACAGAGCGCGTCGGCTATCTGGGCGTCGGGGTCAAACTGCCGTGGGGCAACCCGCTGGAGAAGGCCCGAGCCGAACGGATTGCCGCCGGTTTCAAACACGCCGAAGTGTTGCCGAAGCTGAATCTGGCCGGGGTCGGCAAAGTGCTGGCCGGCGCCCAGGCTTGCGTCGCGGTGGACACCGGCCTCGGCCATCTGGCGGCCGCGCTGGACGTGCCGACGATTTCCCTGTTCGGCCCGACCAACCCGGGCCTGACTGGCGCCTACGGCAAGGTGCAGATTCACATGGCCAGTGATTTCCCCTGCGCCCCTTGCCTGCAAAAGAAATGCACTTACCAACCGACCGCGCAGGATGCCCGTCAGTTTGACCTGAAACGCGAGCAGCCGCTGTGCTTCACGCGTGTGAATCCCGAGCGTGTCGCCAGCCGTCTGAGCACGTTGTTAATGGCTGAGGAGCTGCGCTGATGCAATTGGCTTTTGTTCTGTACAAATATTTCCCGTTCGGTGGCTTGCAGCGCGACTTCATGCGCATCGCCCTCGAATGCCAGAAGCGCGGCCATCAGATCCGTGTCTATACGCTGATCTGGGAAGGCGACGTGCCGCCCGGTTTCGAAGTGCTGGTGGCGCCGGTCAAGGCGTTCTTCAATCATCGGCGCAACGAAAAACTCACGGCGTGGATGGAAGCGGATCTGGCCAAGCGTCCGGTGGACCGCTTGATCGGCTTCAACAAGATGCCGGGGCTGGACGTCTACTACGCCGCCGACGGCTGCTTCGAAGACAAGGCGCAGAACCTGCGCCATTCGCTGTACCGCCGCTGGGGCCGCTACCGCCACTTCGCCGAGTACGAGCGCGCGGTGTTCGCCAAAGACGCGAAAACCGAAGTGCTGATGATTTCCGAAGTGCAGCAGCCGCTGTTCATCAAGCATTACGACACGCCATTGGAGCGCTTCCACCTGCTGCCGCCGGGTATCGCCCAGGATCGTCGCCGGCCGGCGGATGCCGACCAGATTCGCGCCGGTTTCCGCGCCGAATTCAGCCTCAAGGACGATGAATTGCTGCTGGTGCAGATCGGCTCCGGGTTCAAGACCAAGGGCGTCGATCGCAGCCTCAAGGCGCTGGCTGCACTGCCCGCCGAGCTGAAGAAACGCACCCGGCTGTTTGTAATCGGCCAGGATGACCCCAAATTGTTCCAGATGCAGAGTACGACTTTGGGCCTGGGCGACAACGTGACCTTCCTCAAGGGCCGCAGCGATATCCCGCGCTTCCTGCTTGGCGCCGACCTGTTGATCCACCCGGCGTACAACGAAAACACCGGCACAGTATTGCTCGAAGCGCTGGTCGCCGGGTTGCCGGTGCTGGTCAGCGCGGTCTGCGGTTACGCCCATTACATTGCCGAGGCGGACGCCGGGCGAGTGCTGGACGAGCCGTTCGATCAGGCGCAACTGACGCAGTACCTGACTGACATGTTGAATGACGACGCTGCACGCGCGGCCTGGAGCCGCAATGGTCTGGCTTTCGCCGAGACGGCCGACCTCTACAGCATGCCGCAGCACGCGGCCGATGTGATTCTGGCGGAGCACGCTTAAATGAAGTTGATGCTGGCTGAACCGTTCAAGAGCCTTTGGGCCGGGCGCGACCCGTTCGCCGAAGTCGAAGGCTTGCAGGGCGAGGTCTACCGCGAGCTGGAAGCTCGACGGACTCTGCGCACGGAAGTCGACGGCAACGGATTTTTCGTCAAGATCCACCGGGGCATCGGCTGGGGCGAGATTTTCAAGAACCTGCTGACCGCCAAGCTGCCGGTGCTCGGCGCGGGTCAGGAGTGGAAGGCGATCCAGCGTCTGCAGGAAGTCGGCGTGCCGACCATGACCGCCGTGGCTTACGGCGAGAAGGGCAGCAACCCGGCGGATCAGCATTCGTTCATCGTCACCGAAGAACTGGCGCCGACCATCAGCCTCGAAGATTTCAGCATCGATTGGGTCAAGAACCCGCCGCAGCCGAAACTCAAGCGCGCGCTGATCGCTGAAGTGGCGCGCATGACCGGCATGATGCACCGCGCCGGGGTCAACCACCGCGACTGCTACATCTGCCACTTTCTGCTGCACACCGACAAGCCGATCACCCCGGACGATTTCAAACTCTCGGTGATCGACCTGCACCGCGCCCAGACTCGCCCAAGAATTACTCAACGCTGGCGCAACAAGGATCTGGCCGCGCTGTATTTCTCGGCGCTGGACATCGGCCTGACCCGACGCGACAAGCTGCGTTTCCTCAAGGGCTACTTTCAGCAGCCGCTACGGCAGATCCTCGCCGAAGAAGCGCCGTTGCTGAGCTGGCTCGAAGGCAAGGCCAACAAGCTTTATGCGCGCAAGCAGCGTTACGGGGATGCGCTCTGATGGCGGGTTGGACGCTTGAACCGCAATACAGCGAACTGGCCGAAGATTTCGGCAGCCTCGAAGCGGTGTTTGCCCTGCAGGGCGAACGTCTGACCCGTGATCCGCTGTCCGAAGTCATCCGCGTGCAGCGCAACGGCGTGAATTACTACGTCAAACGCTACGTCGGCGCCGGTAAAGGCTTGCGCCGTTACCTGGGTAAGCCACGGGTGAAGATGGAGTGGCAGAACCTCAAGCGCTTCGCCAAGTGGGGTATTCCCACCGCCGAAGTGGTGGCCTGGGGTCTGGAGCGACGTGGCGCGGCCTATGCCCGTGGCGCCATGATCACCCGCGAGCTGCCGCGCACCGAAGACCTCTCGGCGCTGGCTGAACGCAACGATCCGAAACTCAAGGATCGTCTGTGGGTCGATGGCATCAGCCGCCAACTGGCCGGCTACACCCGAACCATGCACGACCACCGCTTTACCCATAACGATCTGAAATGGCGCAACCTGCTGATCGACGATCAGGCGCAGCTGTTTCTGATCGACTGCCCGAACGGCGATTTCTGGCGCGGCTTCTGGCTCAAATACCGGATCACCAAGGATCTGGCCTGTCTCGACAAGGTGGCCAAGTATCACCTGTCGAACACCCAGCGCCTGCGCTTCTACCTGCAATACCGCGGACGTGATCGGCTGAATGCCGCCGACAAGAAACGGATTCGCCACGTGGTGAGATTTTTCGAGGGACGCGAATGACTGATTTCCTGGCCGCTGAAGACCGGGCGCTGCTTGAGCGTCATGGCCTCGGCACTTTCGACGCGCTCTGGGCCAAACAGCTCGAAGCCGTGGACGAACCGAACACCGATGGCGGTGGCTGGAGCAGCGTGTTTCGCCTGGAGCTGGAAGGGCAGGCCTACTACCTCAAGCGCCAGAGCAACTACCTGACCCGCACCCTGCATGCGCCGTTCGGCGAGCCGAGTTTCGCCCGCGAGTTTCGCAATATCAGCCGCTACAACAAGTTAGGGATCCCGGCGCTGCAAGCGGCGTTCTTCGGTGAGCGCAAGGTCAAGGGCGATGTCCAGGCGATCCTGCTGACCCGTGCCCTCGACGGCTGGGACGATCTTGATTCGCTGTTGCAACGCTGGTCCGACCTGACCGCCGCGCAGCAATCGGCCATTCTCCAGGCCTGTGGACAACTGGCGCGCCAGCTGCACGGCGTGCGTCAGGTACACGGCTGCTTTTATCCGAAACACATCTTTTTGCAGGCTGATGGCGACGCGTATAAGGCGCAGTTGATCGACCTGGAAAAGACCCGACCCCTGCTGTTCGGCATGCGCGACCGGGTCAAGGATCTGGAGCCGCTGCTGCGTCGTGCGCCGGAATGGAGCGAAGCGCAATTGCGCGAGTTGCTCGCGGCCTATCTCGATCAGCCAGTCAACAGTTCGCTGGTCGACACCTGGGTGACGCGCCTGACTGCACGGCGCAGTCGCAAGGAGACCCGTTGATGCGCTTGTCAGAACTGAAAAACGCCGGACGTGCGCCGAGTCTGCCGCTGACGATTTCGCTTGCCGATGCGGCAGGCCCAGCGGATCTGCAACTGCTGAGTCTGCTGCGGGTGTTGCCGGGGCAGCGCTATGTCGGTGCAGGGGTGTGGCGCGGCCGGCCGGTGCTGGCCAAATTACTGGTGGGCAGCAAAGCTGCGCGGCATTTTCAGCGCGAACTGGCGGGCGTCAAGTTGCTCGCCGAACAAGGTCTGACCACGCCGCTGTTGTTGGCTGATGGCCTGACGGATGGCGAGGGCGGCTGGCTGCTGTTCGAGTTCCTCGAAGGTGCTGAAAGCCTCGGTGAGGCCTGGCAGAAAGTCGAATCGCTGCCAGTGCTGGCGGACGAGCAATCGGCGGTACTCGCCGAGGCGCTGGGCGCGATCGGTCAACTGCATGGCAAAGGCCTGTGGCAGGAAGATCTGCACCTGGACAACCTGCTGCGCCAGGGCGGTCAGCTGTACCTGATCGACGGTGCCGGGATTTGTGCCGAGACCGCTGGCCAGCCGTTGTCACGGCAGAAAGTGCTGGAAAACCTCGGGGTGTTTTTCGCCCAGTTGCCCAAGTCTCTTGAGCCGTTCACCGAAGAATTGCTGGTGTATTACCTGCTGAGCAACAGCGAACACGCGTTGCCGCTGGAAGCCTTGCAGAAGCAGATCGCCAAGGTGCGCGCCTGGCGCCTGAAGGATTACCTGATCAAGGTGGGCCGCGAGTGCACGTTGTTCAGTGTGCAGCGCGGTGCGTTCGGTCTGCGGGCGATCCGTCGCGAGGAAGAAGCGGCGATGCTCCCGGTGCTGGATCAGGCCGATGCACTGCTCGATCAGGGCCATCTGTACAAGACCGGCGGCGCGGCGAGCGTCGGCAAGGTCGAAGTGGCCGGGCGTACACTGGTGATCAAGCGCTACAACATCAAAGGCTTCGCGCACTGGCTCAAGCGTTTCTGGCGTCCGAGCCGCGCGTGGCACTCTTGGCGTGAAGGTAATCGTCTGGCATTCCTTGGCATCGCTACGCCGAAACCGCTGGCAGTGCTGGAAAAGCGCTTTTTGTGGCTGCGCAGCCGCGCCTATCTGGTGACCGAGTTCCTGCCAGGGCCGGACATCATCGAGCGCTTTGCGCCATATGTGGAAAGCGGTGCGGCGCCGGAGTCCGAGTTGCAGGCGCTGGATCAACTGTTCGCACGGTTGATTGCCGAGCGCATCAGTCATGGCGACTTCAAGGGGCATAATCTGTTCTGGCAGGAAGATCGCTGGGCACTGATCGACCTGGATTCGATGTGTCAGCACAGCTCTGTCGGAAGTTTCGCAGCGGCCTATGCGCGGGATCGGGCACGGTTCATGCGCAACTGGCCCGAGAGCAGCGCGCTGTATCAGGTGATCGATCAGCGGTTGCCCAAGGACATCTCCAGCGCGGCCTGAACCGCCTTCGCCAGCAGGCTGGCTCCCACATGGGATAGCATTCCCCTGTAGGAGCGAGCCTGCTCGCAACAGGGCTTTAAAGCCCCAAAAAACTCCCGTTGAGCAATAGCGGACAAACTGCACTGACTTGTCCTACAGCTTCTCCAGAAGCCATGAACTGTGCCCGCTCCAGCCCCGATGCTAGCTTGCCCTGACCACTTCGGAGGGCAAGACTTGACCATCAAAAACGCTTTAACACTCAGCACCTGCGCATGGCTTTTATCCGGCTGCGGCACCGCCGCCTCGGTCCTGCAAATGGACGCTGACGTCGCCCGCGACATGCGCAAACAGAAAACCTACTGCCAATCGATTCCACGGATCTACAGCGGTCTGGCGTTCGACTTCTGTGTGCTCCACGCGCCCCCTGACCCCTCCGGCGTCCTGGTGCCATTCGTGTTGCTGGACCTGCCATTGTCCGGGGTGCTGGATACGGTGGTGTTGCCGTATACGATTTATCAACAGGTCGTGGATGGCAATATCGGCATCTATTGGCGAACAGATCGCGGGTAACTTTTTTTGCAATTTTCTCTGTTTGAAAACCAGAGCGAGTCGCAAGCGATTGTTGAAGCGGCAGCGCTCTTGTATCCGTCCGGGAGATACAGCGACTACATCGTCTATGTTGATGAAAGCGGTGATCAAGGGATGCAGAAGCTGGATCCCTATTACCCTATATTCGTGCTTGCTTTTTGCGTCTTTCAAAAAAGGCATTACTGCGAAAAGGTCATTCCGGCTGTCCAGAAATTCAAGTTCAACCATATGGGGCACGATCTGATCGTGCTGCATGAGCTGGAGATTCGAAAAGAAAAAGGAGCGTTCTCCAGCCTGTTCACTTCGAGAGTGCACAAGCATGCCTTTCTCGACGAATTGACCGGCATTATCGAGGCCATCAATTTTGTCCTGATCAGTTGCGTTATCGACAAGGCCTTGCTGCGCGAAAAGCAGGCATCTGCGGACAACCCCTACCACTTGGCTCTCGGCTTCTGTCTGGAAACGCTGCATGAGTTTTTGCAGGAAAAGCATCAACATAAAGTGTTAACGCATGTGATTTTCGAGCGGCGAGGCAAGCGGGAGGATAACGAGCTTGAGCTGGAGTTTCGCAGGGTTTGTGGCGGGTCTAACCGATTGGGGGTTCAACTGCCGTTTGACATCGTCTTCGCCACAAAACAAGTCAATTCCACCGGATTGCAGCTGGCTGATCTTGTTGCAAGGCCGATCGGCATGAGTGTTTTGAGGGCGGGTCAGGAAAATCGCGCGTTTGATGTGCTCAGGCGCAAGTTCTATTGCAGCGGTGGGCGGAATAAAGTTGGGAAAGGTTTCGAGAATTGGGGGTTGAAGGTTTTCCCTCCCCCAGAAAGCGAAAAGCCCCGGTGATCTCACCGAGGCATTAGCGCCGACCGGGATCCCCCAGCCCATTTGCACGGAAGTCTATGTTGAGAGGCTCGGGAGTGTCAACGCAAAGGCCGGCCAGTTCCGCTAGAGGCTTGTCGGCGCTTTTACGCTATAATCCCGCCCTTTAGCTGTCTCTCGCCCGGTGCGAGGGCACATCAATTTTCAAGGCGCATCGCGCCTGAATGCAGACTAAAGAGGCTAGACCCTGTGGCATTGACGATTCTTGGCCTGTCCGGCGCCCTTAGCCATGACCCTTCAGCCGCCTTGTACATCGACGGCAAGCTGGTGGCGGCGGCTGAAGAAGAGCGCTTCGTCCGCGATAAGCATGCAAAGAACCGCATGCCCTACGAATCGGCGAAGTTCTGCCTGGAACAGGCCGGTATCAAGCCGTCCGACGTTGACGTGGTGGCGATTCCGTTCGCCCCGATCAGCCTGTTCGGCAAGGCCCGCTGGCACTATGCCAAGCGTTACTGGTACGCACCAGATCGCGCCCTCGATGCGATCCTGATGGGCAACCGTCGCTACAAGCGCTATCGCAACAAGATCGTCTGGTGCCTGGAGCAACTGGGTTTTGATCCGAAGAAGATCAAGATCGAGCCGGTCGAGCACCACCTCGCTCACGCCTCCAGCGCCTACCACTGCTCGGGTTTCAAAGAGAAAACCGCGATCCTCGGCATCGACGGCAAGGGCGAGTACGCCACGACCTTCTTCGGTTATGGCGAAAACGGCAAGATCCACAAGATCAAGGAATTCTTCGATCCGGACTCCCTCGGCGGCCTGTACGGCGCGATCACCGAGTTCCTCGGTTTCGAGATGCTCGACGGTGAGTTCAAGGTCATGGGCATGGCGCCGTACGGCGATGCCAGCAAATATGATTTCTCGCGTCTGGCCTCGTTCGAGAACGGCGAGCTGGTGATCAACACCGACTACGCCAACGTGATCGGCTTGCGTCGTTACAAAGAGAAGGGCAAAGGCTTCTACTTCTCGCCGAAGCTGATCGAGTGGCTGGGTCCGAAGCGTGAAGGCGACATCGCCGACGAGCCGTACATCCACTACGCCGCCAGCATGCAAGCGCTGTTCGAGAAACTGGCGCTGCAGATGATCGACTACTACCTGGGCGACGTGCTCAAGGAAACCGGCAAGCTGGCCTTCGCCGGTGGCTGCGCGTTGAACGTCAAGCTGAACCAGAAAATCATCGCCCGCGATGACATCAAGGAACTGTTCGTCCAGCCTGCGTCCGGCGATGCTGGTACCGCGGTCGGCGCAGCAGCCTATGTGTCCCACGCCCGTGGCGTGCCGGTCGAGAAGATGGAACACGTCTACCTCGGCCCGTCGTACAGCAACGAAGACGTGATTGCCGCGTGCGCCCGTCACGAGAACAAGCCGACCTGGCGCAAGCTCGACAACATGCCGGAGCAGATCGCCAAAATCATGGTCGATGGCAACCCGGTGGCCTGGTTCCAGGGCCGCATGGAGTTCGGTCCGCGTGCACTCGGTGGTCGTTCGATCATCGGTTGCCCGAGCGTGGCCGGTGTGGCTGACCGCATCAACCACCAGATCAAGTTCCGCGAGCGTTGGAGGCCTTTCTGCCCGTCGATGCTCGATACCGTTGCACCGCAGATGATCAAGATCGATCACCCGGCGCCGTTCATGACCTTCACCTTCGAAGTGGCGGAAGAGTGGAAGACCCGCGTGCCGGAAGTCGTCCACGAAGACGGCACTTCCCGTGCCCAGGTGCTGAAGCGCGAATACAACCCGCGTTACTACGACATGATGAAGGCGCTGGAAAACCTCACCGGCAACGGCGTGTCGCTGAACACCTCGCTGAACCGTCGTGGTGAACCGATGATCTGCTCGCCGACCGACGCCCTGAACATGTTCTTCGGCTCCGATCTGCAGTACCTGATCATGGAAGACATTCTGGTGGTCAAAGAGGGTGCAAACGCTTATGACTCGCTCGGCTGAACGCCATGTGCTGCAGTTCTGTCACGGCTATGACGGGCCGTTCCTCGACTGCGCACGGCAGTACGCCAGCCTGTTCGCGGGCACCGGTTATCGGGTGACCACGGTCTTTCTGACCGGGGCCGCCGATAGCGAGGTGGCCGCAGCGTGTGCTTCCGATGAAGTGTTGTTCATGGAATACAGCTCCAAGGCCATTCGTGGCCTGAAGCTGGGCGCCATCGGTGATCTGCGCAAGATCGCCGCTTCACGCAATTTCAGTTTCTGCATCGCCCATCGCTTCAAGCCGATCTACATCGCCTTGCTCGGCACGTCGCTGCCGGTGATTGGCGTGCACCATGCGTTTGACGATTACAAACGTGGCACGCGCAAGCTGTTCGCGCATATTTTCCGCAAGCGTCTGAGCCTGCTCGGTGTGTCCGACGCGGTACGCGACGACATGCGGCGCTGCCTGCCGAAATGGCCGTCGACCCGCATCCAGACCTTGTACAACCGCATCGATGTGCCGGCCTTGCAGGCCAGTCAGGTGTCGGCCCGCGAGGCCCGCGAGACCCTCGGTCTGGCGGCGGATGCGTTCATTGTCGGCAACGTCGGACGGCTGCACCCGGACAAGGATCAGGCCACCTTGCTGCACGGCTTCGCCGCGGCGTTACCCGGACTGCCGGGCAACAGTCAGCTGGTGATTCTCGGCAAGGGCCGTCTGGAACAGGACCTCAAGGAGCTGGCGCGCGAACTGGGCATCGGTGATCGGGTGTTGTTTCTCGGTCAGGTGCCGGACGCGCGCAATTACTTCCGCGCCTTCGATGTGTTTGCCCTGAGCTCCGATCACGAACCGTTCGGCATGGTGCTGCTGGAGGCCATGGCGGCCGACGTGCCTTTGCTCGCCACTGCCTGTGGCGGGGCCAAGGAAGTGGTCGAAGGTGTAGGGATTCTGTTCCCGCTGGGCGATGCCGAACACCTTGCACAAGGCCTGCAACATTTGGCCGGTATGGATGATCAGCAGCGCCGGCAGTGCGCCGAGCTGATGCTCGATCGCCTGCGTGAGCGTTTCTCCGACCGTGCGGTGCGCGACACCTTCTGGCGTCTGCCGCAAGTTACCGATCTGGCACCGAGGGGCTGATGCTCAACCGATTTCAAGGCTGGCGCGAACGTGGCTGGTCGCCCGTTGACGCCTCCACCTATGCCAGCGCCTGGCAGCGTTTTGGCGGCAGCGTCGCGACGCATCCTTTGGTAGTCGAACGTCTGGCTGATCTGGCCGGCATCCCGGTGCGCTATCTGGCCTGGGAGCAGGACGGTGAAGTCAAAGCGGCAATCCCGACCTGGGGCCGCGACTTGGCCCTGTCCAAGGACGTGCTTAAGCGCAACGGCAAGAAAGGCCTGTTCGACCTCGGCAATGCCGAGCTGATCCTGCCGGCCGCGGTCGATGCCCAGGCACCCCTGCGCCATCGCGCACGCTATCTGTCGGCGCTCAACGAAAACCGCTTCAGCGGCCTCAAGTTGCAGACCGAACAACTGGCCATGGCCCGCACCCCCGAAGAACTGTCGAAGAAGTTCCGCTACAACCAGCGCCGCGAACTGCGCCTGCTGGAGGAGGCGGGTGGCGTGGTGCGTCCGGTTGCCGAGTTCTCCAGTGCCGAACTGGCGGCGATCTACTGTGATCTGTTCCAGCGCCGCTGGGGCTTCCCGGCCACCGGCGCGGCGCGCATGGCCGAAGTCATCGAGCTGCTGCGCGAACTGCTGATTGGCTCGGTGATTTTTCTCAACGATGCGCCGATCGCCATTCAACTGGTGTACCGCGTCGAAGCGCCGGAGTGGATCAGCGTCGAGTACATCAACGGCGGCGTCGATCCCGAAACCCGCGAATTCAGCCCCGGCAGCGTGTTGAGCTTCCTCAATACGCAAAGCGCCTGGGAACACGCGCGCGCCCTGAACAAGCCGCTGCGGTTTTCCTTCGGTCGCGCCGACCGTGAATACAAGGATCGCTGGTGCAATCCTGTGCCGGTGTTCACCGTATGAGTCAGCCCATGAGCCGCAAACAGCAACTGCTCAAGCGTCATCGTCGCAATAAACGCATTACCTTGCTGATCGCCCTGAGCGTGTTGATCGCGCTCGGTGTGCTGGTCGCGTGGTGGTTGCCGCTGGTGCTCGCGGTGGTTGGCTGGGTCGCCCATGAAGCGTGGTTTGCCGATCACCTGTTCTATTCGCCGAAAGACGATTACCAGTACAGCTTTCCGCCGTTCACACCGCAGCCGAAGGTGCATTTGAGCGGCGAGCAATTGCGCCTGGACGAGGGTGTGATGCTGGTCGACGAAGCGACGTTGATCCTCGTGGTAAAGGTCAAAAGCACTTGGCTGGGACGTTTTCTCGATCCGCGCGTGGAACTGCTCGGCGGGACGCATCCTGATGCACAAACCTTCGAGCGCGGGGTCAATGGCCTGCGTTACCTGAACCTCAGCGGTCAGGCGCAAGCCTTGGCGCAAGGTCAGTTGCGCTTGCGCGGGCGCTTTTGCCGGGTCTTTGGCGAGCCGGTGCTGTGGGCGCTGGAGCAACCAGACTACCGACGTCAGCGGGTGATGGTGATCGCCCCGCACGCCGACGATGCCGAGCTGGCCGCCTATGGCTTGTACAGTCAGGCCGATGAAGCCTGGATCGTCACCCTGACCGCGGGTGAGATCGAAGCCGAATACTATCAACAGATGGGCATGAACAAGGTCGAGGCCGCGCGGCTCAAGGGCCGTCTGCGTGCCTGGGACAGCCTCGCCGTGCCGCGTTGGGCCGGTGTGCCGCAGGAACACTGCGTGCAACTCGGTTACTTTTGCCTGCAACTGGCGGCGATGCAGGCCGCGCCGAATCAGGCGGTGGGCTCGCGCGAAGCCGACCTGAACGACACGCGACTGTTTCGCCAGTTGAATCCGTTCACTCTGCCGGGCGATGTCGATGGTGCGCCGACCTGGAACAACCTGCTGGCCGACTTGCGTGAAGTGCTGTTGCGCGCGCGTCCTGAGGTGATCGTGCTGCCGCACCCGACTCTCGATCCGCACCCTGACCATATCTGCGCCCAGCAAGCTGTTTTGCAGGCGCTCCAGGGTCTCGACTGGCAGCCGACGCTGCTCGGTTACGCCAACCACTTGCACGACAACGACCGCTGGCCGATGGGCAACACCGGGCAGGGCATTGCCTTGCCGCCGGCCTTCGATTCGGCGGTGCCGATGCAGCCTTTGTGCCTGCCGCTGTCCATCGAGCTGCAACGGGACAAGGCCATGGCGCTGGGCATGATGCATGACCTGCAGCCGCCGGCACCGTTCAAGCGTCGCCTGCGCCGGGTTATCCAGCGTGTGCTCGCCGGGCGGGCTGGGTCGGTGTACGGCGAAAACGAATTTTTTCGAAAAGCAGTCAGGCGCCAGGAGTTGTTCTGGCTACTGAAGCACGGTGAGACAGGCGTCCAGCGGGGAGAGTCATGAGTCAACGGTTCAAGGTGTTGCAGCTGCAACCCGACTACAACGTCAAAGCCCATGACTTTGCCGACCTCGCCGAGCAGATCGTCAAGGCGCTGCCGAGCGATCGCTATGAGATCACCGCGGCTTTCCTGCGCGGCAAACCGGGCCCGGGCGAGCCGGTAAGCCGGGCCGACCATTCGGTGTACTTCGAGTTTTCCGACAAGTCGCTCAAGGGCATGCGCCTGCGGGCGATGTGGCAGTTGTACAAGTTCTGCCGCCGGGAAAAGTTCGACGTGGTGATCTGCAACCGCTTCAAACCGGTGAACATGATGCTCGCGCTCAACCGCTGGTTGAAGGTGCCGCTGTGCATTGGCATCTCCCACGGTTTCGGCGAGTATGATCGCTTTTACCGGCGTCGTCAGACTCAGCGTCTGATCGATCGGCACTGGCGCTTCGTTGGCGTGTCACCCGCGGTCAAACAGTACCTGCTCGATTGCGATTGCGGCTTTACCGACCAGAACACCTACGCCATCACCAATGCCATAGACATCGTGCAGGCCGAGGGCCTGCAGCACAGCCGCGAAAAAGCTCGCGAGCTGTTGGGCCTCGACCCGAATGTGCGCTTGATTGGCGCACTGGGGCGGCTGGTGTCGGTCAAGGGCCACACCTATCTGCTGCAAGCCTTTGCCGCGCTGAAAGACAAATACCCGAACACCCAACTGGCAATCATCGGTGCCGGGCGCTTGCAGGCACCGCTGGCTGCGGAGATCGAGCAACTGGGCCTGAGCGGTCGCGCGCACCTGCTGGGTTTCAAGGAAAACGCTCTGCAATACGTGCGTGCGTTCGACATCTGGACCATGCCGTCGCTGGCCGAAGGCCTGGGTCTGGCCTTGCTCGAAGGCATGAGCGGCCATTTGCCGGTGATCGCTTCGAACGTGCCGGCGATGTTGCCGCTGATCGAAGGTGCCGGTGGTCTGGCGATCACGCCCAAGGACGTGCCGAGTCTGGTCGCCGCGCTGGATAACTATCTGGCGCTGTCGGACGACGAGCTCAAGGCCAAGGGCGAACAGGCCTACCGTTATCTGCAGGAACAGCACGACATCGAGGTGTTCCGTCAGGAATACCTGGACCTGATCGACTCTGGCCTGGAGCAGGCCCGCAAGGAACAGCCGTGAGCGAAGAGAAAACCGTGAGCGAAGAAAGAGTCATGAACGAAGCCAACGCCCTCGTCACCGTGATCATCGCCTCGTACAACCACGGCCCGTACATCGAGGAAAGCATCCTCAGTGTCCTCAACCAGAGCTACAAGAACATCGAGTTGCTGGTGGTCGACGACGGTTCGAAGGACGACAGCGTCGAGCGCATCAGCGCGTTGCAGGCGCAGTACGGTTTCGATTTCCGTGTGCAGCAGAATCAGGGCCTGACCAATACCCTCAACGGCGCTATCGCGCGTTCGAAGGGCAGCCTGATTGTGCCATTCGGCTCCGACGACATCATGTACCCCGAACGTATTGCCACCCAGGTGGCGTACATGGACGGCAAGCCTGAAGTCGGGATCTGTGCCGGCAATATCGAGCTGATGCACGCCGACGGCAGCCTGTATCCAGAGAAACGTCAGCGCCGCGACGTGCCGTTTCGCCGCCTCGATTTCGACGACATGTTTCTTGAACGCAAGCCGTATCCGCCAGCACCGACGTTGATGATCCGTCGTGAGGCGCTGGAAAAGGTGGGAGGGTTCGATCCGACGATTCGTCTTGAAGACCTGTACATTGAGCTCAAGGTGACCCGGTCTGGCTACTTCATCGACGGTTTGAACGTGGTGATGGCGCGCTACCGCAAGCACGCCACCAACTCGTACAAGAATCATCGCTTCATGATCGAGAACATCCTGCGCACCTATGCGCTGTTCAGCGATCATCCGCTGTACGACGAAGTGCGCTTCAAGGCGCTGAACTCGATGTTCCTCAAGACCGCCAACCGCAATCGCAAGCTGGCAAGGGAGTTGCTGGCGCAGATCCCGTTCAAGGCCTGGAACAAGAAGACCTGGCGCGGACTGGGGCGTTTACTCTTTTCCCCGCTGGAAAAGGACTGAGGCCGCGGTCGCCCGCGCTCAGCGAGCGACCTTCTCCGGCAGGCGCTTTTCGCCCTTCTGACGCTGGCGCAGCCAATGCACAACCTTCTTGCCAGCAGTCATGCCCGGCTGCTCGATATAGAGGAACGTCACGCTGCTGATCAGAATCAGCAAGCAGGTGCAGACGGCCACCAGGGGCAGGTACACCGCCGTTTCCCGCGCATCGATATTCAGCAGCAGCGGCAGCCGTTGCACCATCAGCCATAGAACGAACCCGTGCAGCAGATAGGTGCTGTAGCTGATTTCGCCGAGCCAGCGAATGCTGCGTGGTTTCAGCGCGCCGAACAGATTATTGCCGGACGCGACGATCACGAAAAACAGTCCCAGCAGAAACAGCGGTGCAGTCTTGAATGCCCGACTGAACGCGGTGAACGCAATCACCAGCGCGAGCACGGCGATGATGCTCGCCAGGCGTGACTGGCTCCATGCCACGAGCGCCGGTCGGCGAATCCAGTAGGCGGCGGCGATGCCACCGAGGAAGCTCGCCAGAAAGTGTTTCTTCAGCGAATGTTCCCAGCCGATGACCTGGTACAGCGTGTAGATGCCGATCAGGCACAGCACCACCTGCAACCAGCTGCCGCGGTAGATGAACACCAGCCCGGCCAATGGCAGCGCCATGTAGAAAAACACCTCATAGGCCAGCGTCCAGGTGACGTTGGATATCAGCATGCCGGAGTGGCGGTACTGGTTGATGTCCGGGCGGTCGAACGTCAGCCAGGCGAGGATCTGTTTGAACAGCTCCAGGCCAGGCTCCTTCATTTGCCAGCCCTGCAAGTGGAAGATCGAGACGAACACCAGCAGCATCAGTGGCAGATAAAGCGGATACAGGCGAAATACCCGTGACACGCCGAACGCCAGCCAGTCATGGTTGCGTCCCTGCGCGAGCAGGCGGCTCCAGAACAGAAAACCGGTGATCATGAAGAACAGCGCGACGCTGCCCTGACCGAGCATCGAATAGAAGTTGCTCGGCGGAAAGTCGATCACCCCGGTGCGCAGGAAAATCCAGGTGATGATCGAGTGGTGCACGAACACACCAAACGCCAGATAGCCACGCAGGCCGTCGATGCTGGCATATCGACTTTCGCCGGAATGCTGCAGGTGCCGAGCGATTTTCGGCACCGCGCGCACCAGCAGGGCGGAAGTGACGATGGCCAGCAGATAGGCTGCCAGCGCGATAAGCGGATTGGTTTCGATCATCAATGAACCCGAGCCGGGGTGTTGCCGGCCAGCACTTGCCTGTGCAGATTTTCAACCGCGGATTTAGACGCCGTCATGGCGTATCCCTGGAGCAACGCATCGAGGTGATCCTCGAACAGCCAGCGTTTGTCGACAGTGTAACGTTGCATATGACGTAAATTGCGTTGGCGCAGGGAAAGACTGAGCGGGGTAGGGTAGATGCGCAGGTCGGCCAGATCGATCAAGCCGAACTCGCCGTCTTCCAGTACCAGTACGTTGCCCAGGTGCAGCGAGCGGAAATAAACGCCTTTCTCGTGCAGTTGCGCCATGAATTTGCCAAAGCGCTCCACCAGCGCCTGGCGCACCGCCGGAGCGGTAATGCTCTGCAGCACCTGACGCAGCGTGTGCCCCGGCAACGGCGCGTAATGCACAGCGCTGCTGCCATCGTCGAGACGGTACAGGTTCAATATTTGCGGGGTCGGGATGCCCATCTGACGCAGTTGTTCGCTGTTGACCGCGAAACGTTCGGAGTAGGGATTGAAGCTGCCGGAGGTGTACCAGCGGCGACGGCGGAACAGCTTGAGGAAACTGCCGTCGGTCAGGCGCAGGACTTTCGGGCCGAGGCCATCTTCTTCAATGATCTGGGCCGTGCTGCTCATGTGCTCCAGATCAGCGGTCGCAAGCTTTTGCACCGGCTGGGTCAACAGGCGCCGCGCGCGTTGATTGATGCTCAACGCTGCGATCAGTGCCAGCGGGATCCACAACAGGAACCAGTGCTCCTTGGGCCGCGAGATTATTCCGCCGCCTTCGGTCAGCCCGGCGCCAATACCGAATACCAGCCAGGTCGAGGCAATGATCAGCAGTGGCTGCACACGCTGGCGCCAACTGCTCAGCAGGCCCCACAGCAGGAAGAACAGCCAGGGCAGCAAGCCGATGATGCCGACGTAATACAGCACACCCAGGATAAAGCTGTGCGGCTCCTGAAAGCTGATGCCGTTACCGGGGTCTATGGCAAGGCTGGCGCTGTAGCCATGACCGATCCATGGATGATCGGCAATCATGTGCAGTACCTTCTGCCAGATTTCCAGACGATAGGAGTCGCCACGTTCGGTGATCATCTGCGAAAACTGCGTAATGACTGCTACGCCGCTCATGACCAGCGCGATCAGTAACCCCACCGAGCGCTTGTTCCAGCAGATGAAACACAGCCACAGCGCCGCCATGGTCAGTGCCACCAACGGCGTCCGGGAACCGGTGCCGATCACGGCCATGAACATGATTGCCATCGCCGGCAAGCTGAGCCACATCATCTGGCGACGTTTGCAGGTCATGGTCACGCTCAGCCAGTAGGCGCTGAAGAAGCCGAACAGGTGCGAGCTGAGCAACGGGTTATCGAAGGCACCACCGCCGATCAGGCGCATGCCCGGCTCATAAACCCGGGCGAACATGAACAGGAAAATGGTCGTGGCAATCAGCGCGACCAACGCGGCGCCGAACAGCAAGGGTTGCAGGATGTCGCTGCGGTAGCGCACCAGCAGGTAGCAGCCGGCAAACAGCAGCAAGGTATGCAGTGGCGGCTTGAACATTCCGCCGAGCGGCTCCCCGCCCGGCCCCCAGGCGAGGCTGAGCAACGCCCAGGCGGCGAACAGCAGGGCCGCGATGAAAATCGGCTCGCGCAGCAGCTCCTTGAGTTCGCGAGGGCGCAGGCACAGCGCGATCAGTGTCGGAATGCTGAACAGGCCATAGAACAACTTGTGATGCAGACTTCGACCCGGCAAAAAGAACAGCGCGCACAGGAGCAGGAAAAAACCGGTGGGAAGAATCCACAGGCTAATGAAATCGAAAATCCGATTGGACGTACTGCTGAAGCCGCGAAGTTGCATGCTGTGAGATTCATTCCTGAGGTTGATCGACCATTCGAGTGATGGCTATTTGGTGCAGAAGAGGTGCATAACAATAACAGCCTTTCGCCGATTGCCAGAACCCTGAAGAAGCTGTGCTAAAGTCAGCGTCCTTTTTATCGACTTTCGCGTGATATGACCGATTCCAGTCCCGCCGCAAGCCCATCGAGCTTGAAAATCTACTTCCGCCTGCTCGGCTATGTCCGGCCGTACATCAGTCTGTTCCTGATCAGCATCGTCGGCTTTCTGATTTTCGCCTCGACGCAACCGATGCTTGGCTACATCCTCAAGTACTTTGTCGATGGCCTGTCCAACCCTGAAGCGGTGCTGTTTCCCTCCGTGCCCTATCTGCGAGACCTGCAGCTGCTGCAGGCCGTACCGCTGTTGATCATCCTGATCGCCGCGTGGCAGGGGCTGGGCTCCTATCTGGGCAACTATTTCCTGGCCAAGGTTTCTCTCGGGCTGGTGCATGACTTGCGTGTGCAGTTGTTCAACAACCTGTTGGTGCTGCCTAACCGCTATTTCGACAAGCATAACTCCGGTCATCTGATTTCGCGTATCACCTTCAACGTGACGATGGTCACGGGGGCGGCAACAGATGCGATCAAGGTCGTAATCCGTGAAGGCATGACGGTGATCTTCCTGTTTGCCTCGCTGTTGTTCATGAACTGGAAGCTGACCCTGGTGATGGTGGCGATCCTGCCGCTGATCGCCGTAATGGTGCGCACCGCCAGCAAGAAATTCCGCAAGCAGAGCAAGAAGATCCAGCTGGCGATGGGCGATGTCACGCATGTGGCCTCGGAAACCATCCAGGGTTATCGCGTGGTTCGCAGCTTCGGCGGCGAGGCCTATGAAGAAAAGCGCTTCCTCGATGCCAGCCAAGGCAACACCGACAAGCAACTGCGCATGACCCGTACCGGCGCGATCTACACGCCGATGCTGCAACTGGTGATCTACACCGCCATGGCCGTGCTGATGTTCCTGGTGCTGTACCTGCGCGGTGACGCCTCGGCCGGTGACATGGTCGCCTACATCACGCTGGCGGGCCTGCTGCCCAAGCCGATCCGTCAATTGTCCGAAGTCAGCTCGACCATTCAGAAAGGCGTGGCCGGTGCCGAGAGCATTTTCGAGCAACTGGACGTCGAGCCGGAAGTCGATACCGGCACCGTCGAGCGCGATGCGGTGAGTGGCCGTCTGGACGTGCGCAACCTCAGCTTCACCTACCCTGGCACCGAACGCCAGGTGCTGGACGACATCAGTTTCTCGGTCCAGCCAGGGCAGATGGTCGCACTGGTCGGGCGTTCGGGCAGCGGCAAGTCGACGCTGGCCAACCTGATTCCGCGTTTCTATCACCACGACAAGGGCGAAATCCTCATCGACGATGTGGAAGTCGAACAGTACAAACTGCTCAACCTGCGTCGTCACATCGCTCAGGTGACTCAGCACGTCACTCTGTTCAGCGACACCGTGGCCAACAACATCGCTTATGGCGATCTGGCCGGTGCGCCGCGTGAAGACATTGAAAAAGCCGCGCGTGATGCCTACGCGATGGACTTCATTTCGCAGTTGCCGCAAGGCCTGGACACTCAGGTCGGCGAGAACGGCGTCTTGCTTTCCGGTGGCCAGCGCCAGCGTCTGGCGATTGCCCGTGCGTTGCTGAAGAACGCGCCGCTGCTGATTCTCGACGAGGCCACCTCGGCACTCGACACCGAGTCCGAACGGCACATTCAGGCGGCACTGGATCAGGTGATGAAGGGGCGTACCACGCTGGTAATCGCTCACCGTCTGTCGACCATCGAGAAGGCCGACCTGATTCTGGTCATGGATCAGGGGCGCATCGTCGAGCGCGGCACCCACGACCAGTTGTTGGCGCAAAATGGTTACTACGCGCGCCTCAACGCCATGGGCCTCGATGCCCCGGCCGAAGATATCGCCTGATTCCAGGCCCTGTCCTGTGGGAGCGAGCCTGCTCGCTCCCACCGTCGTTTGTATCCAGACCTTTACCCTTCTTGACCAAACCGGAATAAATCCGGGCACCGCGCTTGTTAAGGTTCCTCAACGAACTCTGACTTCCATCGAGGGGGCCATCCCCGTCGCGCGGGTGCTTTCATGCTGCAACGCTATCTCTGGAAACTGCTGCCCAAGCCACAGCGGGCTTTTCTGCTCGGGCGCCTGTCGGTGGTCGATCGGCAGGTGGTGAACAAGTCGATGTCGGCCAACCTGACGTTTCCTCAGGCCTTCCAGCAGCGCTCCTGCCTGTTTATCCATGTTCCGAAATGCGCCGGCAGCAGCGTTTGCACGGCGCTGTTCGACGGCTGGCGACCCGGGCACTTGCCGCTGTATTGGTATGAAGAGCAGTTTCCCGAGCAGTTCGCCAACGCCTTCAAGTTCGCTTTTGTTCGCGACCCGCTGGAACGCGCCTATTCGGCCTACGCCTTTTTGCGTGGCAACGAGTTGAGCGCGCGTGACCATATGGCGCAACGGCTGGTGCGGCAGTACCGGGATTTCGACGCTTTTGTCGCGCGCTGGCTGCATCCGGAAACGATTGCCCGGCAATTGCACTTTGCCGCGCAGACCGACTTTCTGACGGACTCGCTGGGGCATCTGGCGCTGGACTTCATCGGTTATCAGGAACACCTGACGCGGGATTTTCGTCTGGTTTGCGAACAGTTGGGGCTGACTGGCGAGTTGCCTCACGTCAACGGCTCGCGGGAACGGCAATCGATGCCGGCGCGCGAGTTCTGTTCGGTGCGCACCCGGCGTCTGGTACGTCGGGTTTATCAGCGTGATTACGAGTTGCTCGGGTATGAATGAGTCCCTGTCACTGCCGCTACAGACGCTCGCCATTCGGCCTTACGGTCTGGCGCTCTCGCACCAGGCCCGGGCAGCGCTCAAGGCACAACACCCACTCTGCCTGTGGTTGACCGGATTTTCCGGCGCCGGCAAGTCAACCCTGGCCAATGCCCTCGAACTGCACCTGCATGCGT
This sequence comes from Pseudomonas sp. IT-93MI4, assembly GCF_949767635.1. Taxonomy (NCBI): domain Bacteria; kingdom Pseudomonadati; phylum Pseudomonadota; class Gammaproteobacteria; order Pseudomonadales; family Pseudomonadaceae; genus Pseudomonas; species Pseudomonas sp. IT-93MI4. The sequence continues at coordinate 247,371 of NZ_CATKPP010000044.1, read as the reverse complement.
CGGGTCTGCACACCTTTTTGCTCGATGGCGACAATGTGCGCAATGGCCTGTGCCGCGACCTGGGCATGAGCGATCTCTGCCGCCGGGAAAACATCCGGCGTATGGCCGAGGTGGCGCGGTTGATGGTCGACGCCGGGCTGATTGTGATCGTTGCGGCCATTTCGCCGTTCCGCGCCGAACGCGACGCCGCGCGCAGGCTGTTTGCCCAGGATGAGTTCATTGAAGTGCACGTCAGCACTTCGTTGGAAGTCTGCGCCCGTCGCGATCCGAAAGGTCTGTATCAAGCCGTACGGGAAGGCCGGATCACGCACTTTACGGGCGTGGACAGTCCTTACGAAGCGCCATTGGCAGCCGAGTGGCAAATCGACACCGAGGCGCTGGAATTGTCCGAAGCCTGTGGACAACTGGCGGCACTGGTGCTCAAAAAATGAGCAAAGTAACGGACTGTTTCATCCTGTTGCAGGCTGCACGCAAGCCTGCGCCAACCCTGTGTTAATATCGCGCCCCTGTTCATTTTGTATGTGGGTTGCTCCATGAAGTTGTCCATGCCGCGATTCGATCAAGCCCCAGTCTTGGTGGTCGGCGATGTCATGCTCGACCGTTACTGGCATGGTGGAACCTCACGGATTTCCCCTGAGGCACCGGTACCGGTCGTAAAAGTCGAGCAAATCGAAGACCGCCCGGGCGGTGCTGCCAACGTTGCCTTGAACATTGCCGCGCTGGGCGCGCCGGCGTCACTGGTCGGTGTGACCGGCGACGACGAAGCCGCCGACAGCCTGAGCAACAGTCTCAAGGGCGCGGGCGTGCGTGCCCTGTTCCAGCGCATTGCGCATCAGCCGACCATCGTCAAACTGCGGGTCATGAGCCGGCACCAGCAGTTGCTGCGTATCGACTTTGAAGAACCGTTTGCCACCGATGCGCTGGCCCTGGCCTCGCAGGTCGATGATCTGCTCGAAGGCATCAAGGTGCTGGTGCTGTCGGACTACGGCAAAGGCGCGCTGAAAAACCATCAGGCCCTGATTCAGGCGGCCCGTGCCAAAGGCATTCCGGTGCTGGCCGATCCCAAGGGCAAGGATTTTTCGATCTACCGTGGTGCGAGCCTGATCACGCCGAACCTCAGTGAGTTCGAGGCCATCGTTGGCGGTTGCGCCGATGAACACGAGCTGGTGAGCAAGGGCGCGACCCTGATGCACGATCTCGAGCTCGGCGCGCTGCTGGTCACCCGTGGTGAACACGGCATGACCCTGTTGCGTCCGGAGCATCCGGCGCTGCATTTGCCGGCCCGTGCCCGTGAAGTGTTCGACGTGACCGGTGCTGGCGACACGGTGATTTCCACCCTGGCGGCGGCGATCGCTGCCGGTGAAGAACTGCCGCACGCGGTGGCGCTGGCCAATCTGGCGGCGGGCATCGTGGTCGGCAAACTCGGTACTGCGGCGATCAGCGCCCCGGAACTGCGCCGCGCGATTCAGCGTGAAGAAGGTTCGGAGCGTGGGGTGCTAGGTCTGGAACAGCTGGTGCTGGCAGTGGCCGATGCCCGTGCGCATAACGAGCGCATCGTCTTCACCAACGGCTGCTTCGACATTCTGCATGCCGGGCACGTGACCTACCTCGAGCAGGCGCGCGCCCAGGGCGACCGTCTGATCGTGGCGATCAATGATGACGCCTCCGTCAGCCGCCTGAAGGGGCCGGGACGTCCGATCAACAGTGTCGACCGACGCATGGCGGTACTCGCCGGCCTCGGTGCGGTGGACTGGGTGATCAGTTTCCCGGAAGGCACCCCGGAAAACCTGCTGCGCGAGGTCAAGCCGGATGTGCTGGTCAAGGGCGGTGATTACGGTATCGACCAGGTTGTTGGTGCCGATATCGTCAAGGCTTACGGCGGCACGGTGAAAGTGCTGGGTCTGGTGGAAAACAGCTCGACCACTGCGATCGTGGAGAAAATCCGCGGTAACTGATTCAAGCTAAAAAGATCGCCGCCTGCGACAGCGCCTACATTGGAATGCGTTTCCCTGTAGGAGCTGCCGCAGGCGGCGATCTTTTGCTTTTCAGGAACTGACTTTCTTGCGTGGCACGATCTTCTTCAGCAATTGCCTGGCCTTGCCGCGCAACCGCGCCAGTCCCGTGGGTTTCTCCGGCGGGGTCAGGCCTTGTTGGCGTAACCAGTCCTTCCAGCGAATCCGCTCGTCACGCACCAGCCAGCCATCCTGTCTGGCAAAGCTTTCGGCCAGATACAGACCGCGCGTGCCCGCCGGAGACAGCTGACCTTTCTTCAAGGTATACAGTTCGGCCAGCGGTTCGCCGTCCTGCAACGGCATCAGGTACAAATCCGGGCGCTTGCGGTCCAGTCGCGCCACCAGTTGATCACCTTCCAGGCGTTCATCGACGTGAAACAGACTCAGGGATTTGGCTTCCTTGGGCACGTCCAGGCGCAAGTCGTAGATCAGTTGCAGCGATGCGGTCGGCAGATGCACGTAGGCCCGTGGTCGTTCGAGCAATTGCAGATTGGCGCAGCGCACCGGCCGCGCCGAGCCGGACTGCGGCGTCAGGCGAAACGGCAGGGCCTCGCGATAATGCAGGGCGGAGGCGTAGGGGGCGGGTAGCCAGGTGTCGTTGAAGCGTCCGCCGAGCCAGCCTTCCGGGGTTTCCAGCAGGCACTCTTCGGCAATTTCCTGAATCGCCGTGTGCAGCGGGATGTTCAGTTCTTGAGCAGGCACGTAACCGGAAATCAGCTTGAGCACGACGTCCCCGCGATCCTGCCGACGCTGGCGCACCAGCACCCAGTAATCGCGATTCTGCCAGTGCAGCGTCAGGCGCACCGAGACCCCAAGGTTGGCCAGTTCCACCGCAAAACGCTCGGCATCCGCCACGCTCACCGGTTTGCGCCGCTGCAGGGTCTGGGCGAAATTCAGCGGCATGCCGACGCTCTGATACGTCAGGCCTTCGGGCGTGGCCTCGACGAACAGCGGCAGCGTCTTGAAGTTGCTCGGGTTCTTTCTGATGAGCGTGCGCGGCATGTCGGCTCCTGCTTAAGGCCGCGGGGCGGCGTCAGTGACCACGGAGGACCTGGGCAACGGTCGCAACGTTATGGGCGAGGTGCAGCGGATTGATCGTCCCGACAATAGCACTGGCCACGCCGGGCTGCTGGAACAACAACTCGAAGCTGGCGCGCACCGGATCCACGCCCGGACTCAGGCATACATGGCCGCTGGCCAGGGCTTTTTTCACCAGAATGGCTTTGCCGTGGGCAGCAGCATAGTCAATGACTGCCTTCTCGTTCTGTTCGTTCAGATTGTAGGTGACCATCGCGCAGTCCCCTTGCTCCAGCGCCTTGAGTCCGCCCTCGACCGTTTTGCCGGAGAAGCCGAAACCGCGAATCTTGCCCTCGGCCTTGAGTGCGGCGAGGGTGGCGTAGACCTCTTCGTGTTCGAGGATGGCCAGATCGTTGCCGTCGGAGTGCACCAGCACCAGGTCGATAAAATCGGTTTCAAGACGTTGCAGGCTACGCTCGACCGACATCCGCGTATGCGCCGCACTGAAGTCATGGCGCGACAGGCCGTCGGCAAACTCTTCACCGACCTTGCTGACGATTACCCAGTCCTGCCGCTGGCCGCGCAACAACGGGCCGAGGCGTTCTTCGCTGCGACCGTAGGCCGGGGCGGTGTCGATCAGGTTGATGCCCAATTCGCGTGCCTGCCTGAGCAGCATGCGCGCGGCATCGTCATCGGGAATCTGAAAACCGTTGGGGTATTTCACCCCTTGGTCGCGGCCCAGTTTGACCGTGCCCAGGCCCAGCGGCGAGACCGTCAGGCCGGTGCTGCCCAGTGGGCGGTGGAGGTCGTGCAGGTTCGCGATAGTCATGGCAGCAGTTGCTCCCAGGCTGGAACGCCCATCGGTGGTTTTGGCAACGCCGGCAAAGGTTCGGCGGCTTGTGGCTGAATGCCGTCGCGCTCCAGCGCAGCGATGACCCGGTCGGCGAAGTCCGGCGCCAGTGCGAGTTTGGTCGGCCAGCCCACCAGCAGGCGACCCTCCTCGGCGAGGAAGGCGTTGTCCGGACGGCTCAGGCCGGTTTGCAGCGGCTCGGCACGATCCACGCGCAAGGTCGCCCATTGCACCTGGCTCAGATCGATCCATGGCAGCAACTGGCCGAGCTCTTTCTGCGCGGTGGCGATCTGCTCGGCAGGTTCGCGGGCCACGCCATCGCTTTCGGCAATGTCGCCGCCCAGGTACCAGACCCAGTTGCCGTCAGCGGCCGGGTGGGTGGTGACGGTGATGCGCGGCTTGGTGCCGCCGCCCAGGCAGTGAGCGTACAGCGGCTTCAGGCTTGGGCCTTTGGCGATGATCATGTGCAGCGGTCGGCGTTGCATCTGCGGATGGGTCAGGCCCAGGTCTTCCAGCAATCGGGCAGTGCCGGCGCCGGCACTGAGGACGATGCGTTGGGCGTGGATTTCGCGACCGTCGACCTTCAGGCCGACCAGCACACCGGCTTCCAGCAGCGGCTCGATGGTTTGCCCGGCGAGCAGGCCGTCACCGGCCAGATCGGCCAGGCGCTGGATCAGGCTCGGCACGTCAACCACCAGTTCGGCGAGGCGATAGACCTTGCCCTTGAAGCGCTTGTCTTGCAGGGCCGGCGGCAGTTGATCGCCCTTGACCTGATCGACCCGGCCACGCACGGCTTTGCTGGCGAAGAAACTGGTGAGGTTGCCGGCGAGGGTGCCGGGCGACCACAGGTAATGCGCTTCGGACAACAGGCGCACGCCGGACAGGTCCAGCTCGCCGTTGCCGGCCAGCGCTTCACGCCAGCGGCGCGGCATGTCGGCGATGGCTTCCGAGGCGCCGGTCAGCGCACCGTGCAACGCATATTTGGCGCCGCCGTGAATGATGCCCTGGGACTTCACACTCTGCCCGCCACCGAGGCTGGCACTTTCCACCAGCACGGTCGAAAAACCCTGACGGCGCAGACGCGCGTTCAGCCAGAGGCCGGCGACACCAGCGCCGACAATCAGAACGTCGGTGGAAATAACGGATGGCATGCAACGACCTCAGTGTTCAAGACGAGGGCGCAGTATACAGACTCGGGAAAGAGCGGGATTTGTCGATGATCAACAGGGCAGATGCAAAACCAAATGTGGGAGCGGGCCTGCTCGCGAATGCGGTGTGTCAGTTAACAGAAATGTTGTTGCCACACCGCCTTCGCGAGCAAGCCCGCTCCCACAGGGGATTTGCGTTACTGCAAATCAGTGCCCGGCAGTCTTGGAGAACAGCTGGATGACCACCACGCCGAGCACGATCAGCGCCATTCCGAGCATCGCCGGCACGTCCAGCTTCTGCCCATAAATGAACAGCGCTGCGACGCTGACCATGACGATGCCCATGCCCGCCCACACGGCGTAGGCGACTCCCACCGGCACAGTGCGCACCACCAGCGTCAGCATCCAGAAGGCGATCCCGTAGCCGACGATCACCAGAATCAGCGGCAGCGGGGTGCTCAAGCCTTTGACCGCTTTCATCGAAACGGTGGCGATCACTTCGGCGCAAATGGCGATGGCCAGAAAGGCGTAGGCGTTCATGTGTAGATCCTCATGTAAAACGTTGCTTGCTGAGGCGGCATTCTAGTCGCTCGCCAGATGGGGTAAAGTCATTACCTATCTGTTTTTAAGATGGGCTGCAGCATGAATACCCTGTGGAATCTGGAACAATTGCGCGCCTTCGTCAGCGTCGCCGAACAGCGCTCGTTTTCTGCCGTGGCGCGCCAGCAACGCAAGGCGCAGTCGGCGATCAGCAGTGCGATTGCCATGCTGGAGGACGATTTGGGCGTCAGCCTGTTCGAGCGTAGCAGTGGTCGCTCACCCAGGCTCACCGAAGCGGGCGAAGCCTTGCTCGAAGAAGCCCGGGAAGTGCTGCGCCAATGCGAGCGCCTCAATGGTCGGGCGATGGCGATGATGCGCGGTCAGGAAGCGCAGCTTCGGGTGGCTCAGGATGAAGCCATGCCGTATCAGGCACTGGTGGAAAGCTTCGATGCGCTGGCCGAGCAATTTCCCAGCCTCGAAGTGCAACTGACCAGCGCCGCTCAAGGTGAAGTCGCACGCAAACTGGTCGAGCGTCGCGCCGATCTGGGCCTGCTGTTCTATCACGATGAAATCCCCGAAGCGTTGGAACGACGGGTACTGGGCCGGGTAGAAATGGTCACCGTCTGCGGCATCAATCATCCGCTGGCAACGCAGTCCTATGTCACCTGCCAGCAACTGGCACAGCATCGGCAATTGCTGATGTCGACGCAAACCAGCGTCTACCCCGGCAACGAACCGGCTAGCCCGCAAGTCTGGCGCGCTGACAGTTTCTACGTGATGGCCGAATGGTTGGTGCGGGATCTGGGGTGGGCCTGGCTGCCCCGGCATGTGGTGCAGTATTCGGCTTATCAGGGCCTGATGGTTGAACTGGACAGCGAATGGACCCCGCCGGCGCTGGTGGTGGAGCTGGTCTGGCGCCGGGATGAACCCCTCGGCCCGGCTGCGCGCTGGCTGGCCGAACGTTTTGCCGTGCACTTGCGGGCGATTGGCGACAAAAGTCGATAAACTCCGCCGCCATGAATAGAACTCTCTACACCGCGCTGTTTTACCTGGGGCTGCCATTGGTGGCGATTCGGCTGTGGCTGCGCTCGCGCAAGGCCCCGGCGTATGCCAAGCGGATTGGTGAGCGCTTCTCTTACGGGATGCCGCGACTGCAACCCGGCGGGATCTGGGTGCACGCGGTGTCTGTGGGCGAAAGCATTGCCGCCGCGCCGATGATTCGCGCCTTGCTGCAGCGTTATCCACAGCTGCCGATCACCGTGACCTGCATGACGCCGACCGGATCGGAACGGATTCAGGCGTTGTTCGCCGGCGAACCGCGCATCCAGCATTGTTATCTGCCCTACGACTTGCCGTGCGCAGCGGCGCGTTTTCTTGATCACGCCAAACCGAAACTGGCGGTGATCATGGAAACCGAACTCTGGCCCAACCACATCCATCAGTGCGCCAAGCGTGGGATTCCGGTGGCGCTGGCCAACGGGCGATTGTCCGAGCGCTCGGCCCGAGGCTATGGCCGCTTCAGCAAGCTGACCGCGCCGATGCTCGCTGAAATGAGTTTTTTCGCGGTGCAGACCGAGGCCGAAGCCCAGCGCTTCCGCGATCTCGGCGCGCGTCCGCAGACGGTCGAGGTCACTGGCTCGATCAAGTTCGACCTGACCATCGACCCGCAACTGCTGCAGCGCGCCCATGAGTTGCGCGGCCAATGGCAGGCGCTGGAGCGCCCGGTGTGGATCGCTGCGAGTACCCACGAAGGCGAAGACGAAGTGGTGCTCGACGCCCATCGCCGGCTGTTGGCGAACTACCCGAATGCGCTGCTGATTCTGGTGCCGCGCCATCCCGAGCGCTTCAACTCGGTGTTCGAGTTGTGCCAGCGTGAAGGCTTTGCCACGGTGCGCCGTTCCACCGGTGCCAACGTCGAAGCGGACACTTCAGTGCTGCTCGGCGACACCATGGGCGAGCTGCTGTTTCTCTACGCGCTGGCTGACAGTGCTTTCGTCGGCGGCAGCCTGGTGCCCAACGGCGGGCACAATCTGCTGGAGCCGGCGGCACTGGCAAAACCGGTGCTCAGCGGCCCGCATCTGTTCAACTTCCTCGACATCGCCGCGCAGTTGCGCGAGGCCGGTGCGCTGGCCGAAGTGGATGATGCCGAAGGGCTGGCGGTGGAAGTGCAGCGTCTGTTCGAATTGCCGCGCGATGCCCAGCGCATGGCCGAGGCGGGGCTGGCGGTGATGCGGCGTAATCAGGGTGCGTTGCAGCGGTTGCTGGATGGGCTGGGCCGGTTGATCAAATAGTCGCCCGGAACATTTATTGTGGTGAGGGGATTCATCCCCGATCGGCTGCGCAGCAGTCGTTAACCCTGCTTGCCATATCTGACTGAATCACCGCGGTGAATGGTTTTGGGGCTGCTACGCACCCCATCGGGGATAAATCCCCTCGCCACAGGGGATTTTCCAGATTGTTTAGGGCCGGGCCTTGAGCTGTGCTTCGGCTGCCTTGGCCAGATCCGGTGGCAAGAAGTCCTTGTCCGGGTTGTAGTCGGCCTTCAGATAGCGCGCCAGGTCTTGCAAGTCACCCGGATTCAACGTTCCTGCCGCCTGCTTCAAGCGCAGGTTGTCGAGGATGTAGTCGTAGCGGGTGTTGTTGTAGTTGCGCACCGAGGTGTACAGCTGGCGCTGGGCGTCGAGCACGTCGACGATGTTGCGCGTACCCACCTGATAACCGATTTCCGTGGCTTCCACCGCGCTCTGGTTGGAGATGATCGACTGGCGGCGCGCCTGCACCTGCTCGACATCGGTGTTCACCGCGCGGTGCAGGTTGCGGGTGTTTTCCACCACCTGCCGACGCAGGGATTCGCGCTGTTGCTCGCTCTGATCCAGTTGCGCATAGGACTGTCGCACTTGCGAACTGGTCAGCCCGCCGCTGTAGATCGGAATGTTCAGTTGCAGGCCCAGGGTGCTTTGCTCGACGTTGCCACTGTACGGCGTACCGAAGGCGTTCGGGTTGGCGAAACCGAGGGCGTCGTTGTCACCCTTTTCGTATTTGGCCACGGCATCGAGGGTCGGCAGGTGACCGGCCTTGCGCTGTTTTAGGGTCTGTTCGGCGGAGCTGACCGCAAAGTTGCTCGCCAGCAGATTGAGGTTCTGTTTGCCCGCCGTGTCGACCCAGGCCTTGGCGTCGTTTGGCGCCGGCGGCAGGATCGGCAGCGTGTGGACGATGCCCTGAATCGAGTTGTACTGACGGTTGGTCAGGGTGATCAGCGCTTCGAACGCATCGTCAACCTGACGCTGCGCAACGATACGGTTGGCGCGCGCGGTGTCGTAACTGGCCTGCGATTGCAGGACATCGGTCTTGTCCGACAGGCCGACATCGAAACGCTCGTTGGACTGGTCGAGCTGACGCTTGAACGCGGCTTCTTCAGCCTTGGTCGAGGCCAGGTTGTCCTGACTGCGCAGCACGTTGAAGTAGCTTTCGGCCGATTGCAGAATCAGGTTCTGTTCGGTGGCCGAGAGTTGCAGGGCGGCTTGTTCGTTGACGTCCTTGGCGGCCTGGTACTGGAACCAGCGGTCGGCGCGGAACAACGGCTGGGCCAGGGTCGCCTGAAAGGAATGCGCGCTGCGATTGGCAATGGCTGAAGGCTGGTCGATCGAGGTGCGCACATTCGCCACTTCGGCGCCGCCAGACAAGTTCGGCAGCAAGCCGGCACGGGCCTGCGGCACTACTTCCTTTTGCGCTCCGTACTGGGCGCGGGCGGCGGCCAGATCGGCGTTGTTGTCGACGGCTTCCTGATAGACGCTGACCAGATCGGTCTTGGTCGACAAGGGCGCTTCTGCTGCCCAGGCCATTGCGTTGGACGCACAAGACACGGCAAAAGCCAGTGAAAGTTTGCGCAGCATGAGGCGATCCCTAGCAAAAATATTACGAAAATAATGTGCGCGCCAAGGCTACGGCGCGGCCCCGGCAGCGTCAAGGCGCGCAGGGCACAGCGAGTGTAGTTGCGCAATCGTGCGGCAACAATCCTGCAAGTCCCGGTAATTGCGCCATTCATCATGGTGTTTGCCGCGGTGTTGGCGTTCTTTGCCGGTTGTGTCTAGACTGGCCGGGTTCTTGTCGGGGTGCCTTGCTATGAGGCTGAGATCGAATAATTTCGGATCCCGTTGAACCTGATCAGGTTAGCGCCTGCGTAGGGAACAAGATTTCTCGTCACCCGGCGAGTCCTCTTGTGCTTCGTCCGGGATATTGTTCGACAATCGAACGCTCGACGACGATGCACAGCACCAGTCCTGGTGCGTCCGTGCCTTTCAGGTTCTGCTCCGACAATCCATTGCCTGGATGCTGTCTGGAGAGCCCGTGATGACTACAAAAGCAAAAAACGCGATCAACCTGAGTGACTCGGCCAAGGTCGATGAGCAGTCGGTTCAGCCGTTCACCCGTTCGCAAAAAGTCTACGTTCAGGGCTCGCGCCCGGACATCCGCGTGCCGATGCGCGAAATCACCCTCGATGTGACGCCGACTGACTTCGGCGGCGAAATCAACGCGCCGGTCACCGTCTACGACACCTCCGGCCCGTACACCGATCCGAACGTGGTGATCGACGTGCGCAAAGGTCTGGGCGACGTGCGTTCGGCGTGGATCGACGACCGTGGCGACACCGAACGTTTGCCTGGCCTGAGTTCCAATTTCGGCCAGGAGCGCCTCGCCGACCCTGAACTGACCAAACTGCGTTTCGCTCACGTCAACAACCCGCGCCGGGCCAAGGCCGGGGCCAACGTCAGCCAGATGCACTACGCGCGCAAAGGCATCATCACCGCCGAGATGGAATACGTCGCCATCCGCGAAAACATGAAGCTGCAAGAAGCCCGCGCCGCTGGCCTGTTGACTCAGCAACACGCCGGCCACAGCTTCGGCGCGAGCATCCCGAAAGAAATCACCGCTGAATTCGTCCGCGAAGAAATCGCCCGTGGTCGCGCGATCATTCCGGCCAACATCAACCACGTCGAACTGGAACCGATGATCATCGGCCGTAATTTCCTGGTGAAGATCAACGGCAACATCGGCAACAGCGCCCTGGGTTCGTCCATCGAAGAAGAAGTGGCGAAACTGACCTGGGGCATTCGCTGGGGTTCGGACACCGTGATGGACTTGTCCACCGGCAAACACATTCACGAAACCCGCGAATGGATCATCCGCAACTCGCCGGTGCCGATCGGTACCGTGCCAATCTATCAAGCGCTGGAGAAGGTCAACGGCGTTGCTGAAGACCTGACCTGGGAGCTGTTCCGCGACACGCTGATCGAACAGGCCGAGCAGGGCGTCGACTACTTCACCATCCACGCCGGCGTGCTGCTGCGCTACGTGCCGCTGACCGCCAAGCGCGTGACCGGCATCGTTTCCCGTGGCGGTTCGATCATGGCCAAGTGGTGCCTGGCGCACCACAAAGAGAACTTCCTCTACACCCACTTCGACGAAATCTGCGAAATCATGAAGGCCTACGACGTCAGCTTCTCGCTGGGCGACGGCCTGCGTCCGGGCTCGATTGCCGACGCCAACGACGAAGCGCAATTCGGCGAACTGGAAACCCTCGGCGAGCTGACCAAGATCGCCTGGAAACACGACGTGCAGTGCATGATCGAAGGCCCGGGCCACGTGCCGATGCAGTTGATCAAAGAGAACATGGACAAGCAGCTGGAGTGCTGTGACGAGGCGCCGTTCTACACCCTCGGCCCGCTGACCACCGACATCGCGCCGGGTTACGACCACATCACCTCGGGTATCGGTGCGGCGATGATCGGCTGGTTCGGTTGCGCCATGCTCTGCTACGTGACGCCGAAGGAACACCTCGGCTTGCCGAACAAGGATGACGTGAAGACCGGGATCATCACCTACAAGATCGCGGCGCATGCGGCGGACTTGGCCAAAGGGCATCCGGGCGCGCAGATTCGTGACAACGCCCTGAGCAAGGCGCGTTTCGAGTTCCGCTGGGAAGACCAGTTCAACCTCGGTCTCGATCCGGACACCGCGCGTTCGTATCACGACGAAACCTTACCGAAGGACTCGGCCAAGGTCGCGCACTTCTGCTCGATGTGCGGGCCGAAATTCTGCTCGATGAAGATCACTCAGGAAGTCCGTGAATACGCGGCCAACCAGCGGATCGACGCGGTCGACGTGGACGTCGCCCAAGGCCTGGCGGAACAGGCCGAGCGGTTCAAGAAGGAAGGCAGTCAGCTGTACAAGAAGGTTTGATCTGACCTGAAGTCTGCGGTGTCTGTGCTGGCCCCTTCGCGAGCAAGCCCGCTCCCACATTTGAATCCAGCTGTTCACGAAACTTGTGTTCACAGGCGATCCAGTGTGGGAGCGGGCTTGCTCGCGAAGACGTCAGAACAGGCACCAAGGATCTCAATGACAAAAATACTCCTCCGAGATAACACCCTTGAGCATTCAACCCGGCACTTATTCCCCCGACCTCGCCGTACCCGCCGACAAGCGAGTATTCGGCGGTCGCGATCTGTTTTCCCTGTGGTTTTCCCTCGGCATCGGCCTGATGGTATTACAAACCGGTGCCTTGCTCGCGCCGGGTCTGGGCCTTTCCGGTTCGCTGCTGGCGATTTTCCTCGGCACGCTGGTTGGCGTGCTGCTGCTGGCAGCGGTCGGCGTGATCGGCAGCGATACCGGTCTGTCGTCGATGGCCGCACTGAAACTGAGCCTCGGCAGCAAAGGCGCGAGCCTGCCGGCGCTGCTCAACCTGCTGCAACTGATCGGTTGGGGTTCGTTCGAAATCATCGTCATGCGCGACGCCGCCAGTCTGCTCGGCAGCCGTGCGTTCAGCGAAGGTTCGCTGTGGGCCAGCCCGATGCTCTGGACCTTGTGCTTCGGCGCACTGGCGACTTTGCTCGCGGTCAGCGGGCCGCTGACGTTCGTGCGCAAGATCCTGCGTAAATGGGGTATCTGGCTGATCCTCGCCGCGTGCATCTGGCTGACCTGGAATCTGTTCGCCAAGGCTGATCTGGCGGCACTCTGGGCGCGTACCGGAGACGGCTCAATGCCGTTTGCCGTGGGCTTCGACATTGCCATCGCGATGCCGTTGTCGTGGCTGCCGCTGATCGCTGATTACTCGCGCTTCGGCAAGCGTGCGAAGAACGTCTTCGGCGGCACCGCCATCGGTTTCTTCATCGGCAATTTCTGGCTGATGAGCCTCGGCGTGGCTTACACCCTGGCCTTTGCGCCGAGCGGTGAAGTCAATGCGTTACTGCTGGCACTGGCCGGGGCCGGTCTGGGCATTCCGCTGTTGCTGATTCTGCTGGATGAGTCGGAAAACGCTTTCGCCGACATTCATTCGGCAGCGGTGTCGAGCGGGATTCTGTTGCGCTTGAAAGTCGAGCATCTGGCCTTGGCCATCGGCGTGATCTGCACCCTGATTGCACTGCTGGCGCCATTGGCGCAGTACCAGAACTTCCTGCTGTTGATCGGTTCGGTGTTCGCGCCGCTGTTCGGCGTGGTGCTGGTCGATCACTTCATCCTGCGCAAGCGCAGTGCTCAGGTGGCGTCAGCCGCATTGCGCTGGCCGGCGCTGTTGGCGTGGCTGGGCGGGATCAGCACCTACCACTTGCTGGCGAATCTGTATCCGGATGTCGGCGCGACCCTGCCGGCACTGGTGCTGGCAGGGCTGTTGCAACTGGTGCTCGGTCGGGCGTTCAGTTACGGCCCGGAAACAGCTCGGGTTTGAGAATGCCGTTCAGACGCGGGTAAGGGATCTTCAGTTCGACGTGGCCCAACGCGTAAGGCGCGATGGTGCTCACGTCGTACTTGAGGATCACGCCACCGTAGGTCAGCGCCACGTTCGGGGTTTTGACGAACGGCCAGCTCTTCACGAAATCCGCTTCCTGATCGAGCTTGGTGCTGATCAGCCAGCTGTTGTGCGCCACTTGCGCCGCTTTCCAGAACGCCTCTTCCTGACCCGGCAGCAACATGTCCGACAGGTTCAGCACTTTATGCTGCTGGCGCGAGTAGTTGATGAAGCCGCGACCCGGCGTGCCATGGGCGCCGCCGGTGTCGAGGTAGCTCGACAGTTCGATGATCACCAAGCCGTCATGCTGCTCGCGTACCTTGGCCTGCAAATAGCTGCTGTTGCGCGGGCCGGCGTTGCGCAGGAATTGATCACGATAGGCGGCCAGGGTTGGCGCTACCGCTGCGTTTTGCTCGGTGCGGGTCATTTGCAGCAGGCGTTTTTCGATAATGCCGTCCAGCGCAGGCTCGGCCGCGAAGTGCACGGTATCGATATTCACCAGCGGGCAGTCCGGGTTGGAACAGCCGGGTTTCAGGGTTTCCGACGCATCGCGGGTGGTTTCCAGCGGCGTGCGGTAGTTGGGCTGGAACAGGTTGGCGCAGGCGCCCAGGGTCAGGGCGATGGCGGCCACGGAGGCAATTTTGAAAAGCGACATGGGCGTCCTTTCTGAAACAGGGGAAGGCAAAAAGTTATCCGCTTCGACTCTCGCCGAAGCAGTCAGTTCGCCACTAAGCTAATTAGAGTGGGTTTCGCCTCCACCGTCCATCCCGCTGACGGTAAAGGGGCTGCATCAATCATCGCGGGCGCGTTAGGATGGCGCGAAGTCGAGGCCGCCAGTAACCAAAAGCAGCCTCGTATTGGATTTGCAGCAAGAGAGGATGCTCATGACAGATTTTGCCAACGCCACTCCGGCCACCGTCGATGTCGTAAAGCGCGAGCGCTGCTACGAGGGCTTCTACAAGCTCGACCGTTTGCACCTGCGCCATGAGCTGTTCGCCGGGGGCATGAGCCGCGAGATCAACCGCGAAGTCTTCGTGCGTCACGATGCCGTGTGCCTGCTGCCTTACGACCCAAAGCGCGATGAAGTGGTGCTGCTCGAGCAGTTTCGCGTCGGTGCCATGGGCAAGACCGACAACCCGTGGCTGGTTGAGCTGGTCGCCGGTCTGATCGACAAGGCCGAAGTGCCGGAAGAAGTTGCTCACCGCGAGGCGCAGGAGGAAGCTGGGCTGGACATCAAGGCCCTGTGGCCGATGACCAAATATTTTCCGTCGCCGGGCGGCAGCAACGAATTCGTGCATTTGTACCTGGGGCACTGCAGCACCGAAGGCGTAGGCGGCCTGCATGGGCTGGAGGAAGAAGCAGAAGACATCCGCGTCACGGTCTGGGCCTTTGAAGATGCCTTGCAGGCCGTCCGTGACGGACGCATTGCCAACGCGGCGAGCATCATCGCCTTGCAATGGCTGGCGCTGAACCGCGCCGAAGTGAGGGGGTTATGGTCGTAAACAAGCTGCGCGATCGCTATCGAGTCGACCTCGCCGGGCTGCAAGCCGCCTGCGAGGCCAACTACGCGCGCCTGATGCGACTGGTGCCGGACATGCGCAACGACCCCGAGGCGCGGCGGATCGCCGTGACCCAGGGCGAGCAGATGCTCGGCGTGCTGGCCCTCGAAGTGCTGCAGACTTGCCCGTACACCACCACTTTGCAGGTGCGTCAGGAACACAGTTTGCCGTGGCTGCCGGTGCCGCAACTGGAAGTGCAGGTCTATCACGACGCGCGCATGGCCGAGGTGATCAGCGCCGAACATGCACGACGCTTTCGCGGCATCTATCCTTACCCGAACGCCGCGATGCATCAGCCGGATGAAAAGGCCCAGCTCAATCTGTTCCTGGGGGAATGGCTGAGCCATTGTCTGGCCCTGGGGCACGAGTACGAAGTCGTACGCTAGTTGTGAACTGCGTCCGGTTCGCCGGTTTCCCCTTTGCGTCATCCCCCAGCATAATTGCGGCACTCAACCGATTCCGTGCTTTTGCCCTGGGAGAACGCCTTGCCGAGCGTATCCACATTGACCACCGCCGATCCGGCGCTGCTGGTGCAGTTATCCGACAGTCATCTGTTCGCCGAGGCGGACGGCACACTGCTGGGCATGAACACCCGCGAGAGCCTGCAAAAGGTCATCGAACTGGTGCTCAGGCAGCAACCTCGGATCGACTTGATTCTGGCCACGGGGGACCTTTCCCAGGATGGCACTCTGGAGTCGTATCAACAGTTTCGTGAGATGACGGCGCAGATCGATGCGCCGGCGCGCTGGATTCCCGGCAATCACGATGAACCGCAAATCATGGCTCAGGCCGCGGTGCAAAGTGCATTGCTGGAGTCAGTGGTCGATGTCGGCAACTGGCGCGTGACCTTGCTCGACTCGGCGGTGCCGGGCTCTGTGCCGGGGTATCTGCAGGATGATCAGTTGCAACTGCTGGCGCGCTCGCTGAGCGAAGCGCCGGAGCGCCATCATCTGGTGTGTTTCCACCATCATCCGGTGCCGGTGGGTTGTGCCTGGGCGGAGCCGATCGGTTTGCGCAATCCCGAAGCTTTTTTCGACGTGCTTGATCGTTTTCCTCAGGCTCGCGCGGTGCTGTGGGGGCATGTGCATCAGGAGATCGACCGCGAACGCAACGGCGTACGGCTGATGGCCTCACCATCGACCTGCATTCAGTTCGAGCCCGGCAGTCACGACTTCAAGGTCGGCGAACAGGCGCCGGGCTATCGCTGGTTGCGGCTGTTGCCGGACGGGCGGCTGGAAACCGGTGTCGAGCGCGTTACCGACTTCGAATTCACCGTCGATTACGGCTCCAACGGTTACTGAAAACCGAGTCGCGCCCTTCGCGAGCAAGCCCGCTCCCACAAAGGATCTGTGCCGTTCGCAAATCCCTTGTGGGAGCGGGCTTGCTCGCGAAGGCGTCCCTACAAACACCCACGATCCCCCTGACTCCCTGTAAACTCCGCTATCTTTTGCCGACACCCAGGGAGCTCAAATGTCCGGTTCGATCCTCTATATCCACGGTTTCAACAGCGCGCCGGCCTCGAAAAAGGCCTGTCAGCTGGTCGAGGTGATGGAACGGCTGGGTTTGAGCGACCAATTGCGTGTCCCGGCGCTGCATCACCACCCGCGTGAAGCCATCGGTCAGTTGCAGCAGGCGATTGCCGAGCTGGGCCGGCCGTTGCTGGTGGGAAGCTCACTCGGCGGCTACTATGCGACTCACCTGGCTGAGCGCCACGGCTTGAAAGCCCTGCTGGTCAACCCGGCGGTCAGCCCGCACCGGATGTTCGACGGCTACCTGGGCACACAGAAAAACCTGTATACCGATGAAACCTGGGAATTGACCCACGACCATGTGACGGCCCTGGCCGAGCTGGAAGTGCCGGCACCCGTGGATGCACAGCGTTATCAGGTGTGGTTGCAGACCGGCGATGAAACACTGGATTATCGCCTCGCCCAGCAGTATTACCGGGCCTGCGCCTTGCGCATTCAGGCCGGCGGCGACCATGGTTACCAGGGTTTTGCCGAACAATTACCGGCGTTGTTGAGTTTTGCCGGCATTGGCGCCGATTTGTATCAGGCAATCGATTTCACCGCACTGTGAAGTCTTGCCCCTTTTTCATTGAATCACTGACGACGAGACCCTATGGCCACTCCCAGCGCTAGCTCTTATAACGCCGACGCCATCGAAGTCCTCTCGGGCCTCGACCCGGTGCGCAAACGCCCCGGCATGTACACCGACACCAGTCGGCCGAACCACCTCGCCCAGGAAGTCATCGACAACAGTGTCGACGAAGCCCTGGCCGGCCACGCCAAATCGGTGCAGGTCATTCTGCACGCCGATCACTCGCTGGAAGTCAGCGACGACGGTCGCGGCATGCCGGTCGACATTCACCCGGAAGAGGGTGTGTCGGGTGTCGAGCTGATCCTCACCAAGCTGCATGCGGGCGGCAAGTTTTCCAACAAGAACTACCAGTTCTCCGGCGGTCTGCACGGGGTGGGTATTTCCGTGGTCAACGCCTTGTCGACCGAAGTCCGGGTGCGCGTGAAGCGTGACGGCAACGAATACCAGATGACCTTCAAGGATGGCTTCAAGGCCACCGAGCTGGAAATCGTCGGCACCGTCGGCAAGCGCAACACCGGCACCAGCGTGTACTTCGCGCCGGATCCGAAATATTTCGATTCACCGAAATTCTCCATCAGCCGCCTCAAGCACGTGCTCAAGGCCAAGGCTGTGCTGTGTCCGGGGCTGCTGGTCAGTTTCGAAGACAAAGGCACCGGCGAGAAAGTCGAGTGGCATTACGAAGACGGCCTGCGCTCCTATCTGGTGGACGCGGTCAGCGAGTTCGAACGCCTGCCGGACGAGCCATTCTGCGGCAGCCTCGCCGGTAATAAAGAAGCGGTGGACTGGGCGCTGCTGTGGCTGCCGGAAGGTGGCGACGCGGTGCAGGAAAGCTACGTCAACCTGATCCCGACGGCGCAGGGCGGGACCCACGTCAACGGTTTGCGTCAGGGCCTGCTCGATGCGATGCGCGAGTTCTGCGAATTCCGCAGCCTGCTGCCGCGCGGCGTGAAGCTGGCGCCGGAAGACGTCTGGGAACGCATCGCTTTCGTGCTGTCGATGAAGATGCAGGAACCGCAATTCTCCGGCCAGACCAAAGAGCGTCTGTCGTCCCGTGAAGCGGCGGCATTCGTTTCCGGCGTCGTGAAAGATGCATTCAGCCTGTGGCTCAACGCCAACCCGGAAACCGGTCTGGCGCTGGCCGAACTGGCGATCAACAACGCCGGTCGCCGCCTCAAGGCAAGCAAAAAGGTCGAGCGCAAGCGCGTCACCCAAGGCCCTGCGTTGCCGGGCAAACTGGCTGACTGCGCCGGACAGGATCCGATGCGTTCCGAGCTGTTCCTGGTCGAAGGTGATTCCGCCGGCGGTTCCGCCAAGCAAGCGCGGGACAAGGAATTCCAGGCGATCCTGCCGTTGCGCGGCAAGATCCTCAACACCTGGGAAGTCGATGGCAGCGAAGTGCTGGCCAGCCAGGAAGTGCACAACATCGCCGTGGCCATCGGGGTCGATCCGGGTGCGGCAGACATGAGTCAGCTGCGCTACGGCAAGATCTGCATCCTCGCCGACGCCGACTCCGACGGTCTGCACATCGCCACGCTGCTGTGCGCGTTGTTCGTCCAGCATTTCCGCCCGCTGGTGGATGCCGGTCACGTCTACGTAGCGATGCCGCCGCTGTACCGCATCGACCTCGGCAAAGAGATCTACTACGCCCTCGACGAAGCCGAGCGCGACGGGATTCTCGATCGTCTGGTTGCCGAGAAGAAACGCGGCAAACCGCAGGTCACCCGATTCAAAGGTCTGGGTGAAATGAACCCGCCGCAACTGCGTGAAACCACCATGGACCCGAACACCCGGCGCCTGGTGCAGTTGACGCTGGGCGATGATTTTGCCGAAACCTCGGAAATGATGGACATGTTGCTGGCGAAGAAACGCGCCGGTGACCGCAAGACCTGGCTCGAATCCAAGGGCAACCTGGCCGAGGTGCTGGCCTGATGCGGTTTGGCTGGGCCTTGGCGGGTGCGTTGCTGCTGAGTGCGATGAGCGTGTCGGCGGAGCCGCTGCAGGAATTGCGCGTGCTCTCCGAACACCCGGTCGAAGGCATGCGTGGCGGTAACCTGTCGGGACTGGCCATGTGTGGCAGCGAGTTGTGGACGGTGTCGGACCGCGATGACGATCAGATCTATCGGCTGAATACCGCCGATCAGGTCTGGCAGGCCGAGGCCTTGCACATCGACGTGCCGCTGGTGCCGGAGACCGGTTTGCCGTGGGGATTGCGCTCGCGCAATTGGGCCGCGTCGTTCGTGCGCGGTGGCGACCTCGATTTCGAAGGCATCAGTTGCGACAGCGCCGGCAATCGCTACATTGTCAGCGAGGGCCACGCGGCGGTCTTGCAGGTGCCCGTCAGCGGCCCGGTCAACTGGCTGAAGATTTCGCCGATGATGGTTCGCGAAGCGCGGGCCAGTGGCATGCTCCTGCATTTCAATGCGATCTTCGAAGGTTTGGCGATCAACCCGGCGGGCGATCAGATGTGGCTGGCCGGCGAACGGCAAAACCGCGGCCTGCTGCTGATCAAGCGTCAGCAGACGGTGTGGGATTGCGACGGTCGTTGCGTGCTGCTCAGCGAGGGCGGCAAGGAGATGCAGCCGCCGCAGTTCCCGCACGCCAAAGCGGTCGACCGCGACTTTTCCGACCTTTCGTTGTTCAACGGCAAATTGTTTACCCTTGAGCGCAACGCCTTCCAGATTTGTCGGCGCGATGCGCAGACCGCCAAGGTCGAGCGTTGCTGGTCGTACGCCGCTGAATTGTTGCAGGCCAACCGCCGTTACGCGCAGAACTTCGGGTTGGAAGAAGCATTGATCGTTGACGCTGAGGGTGCGTGGGTCGGCGTCGACAATAATTTCGGCCCCCGCGCCGACGGAGAGGTTCGACCGATCGTCTGGCGCTTCGCCGCGCCTGAAGGTGGCTGGAGCGCCAAGCCGTGAGTCAGCAACCGCCGGGCAAACGCGCCGGCCGGGTGTTGATGATTCTGGCCTGGTGCGCGGGGTTGTTTCTGGCCACGCGGTTTTTCGGCCAGTGGGAAGAACGTCAGCAGAATCCGAACGTGGTGGTCACGTCCGAGCAGCATGGCGGCGTAATCGAAGTGAAGCTGGCCGGCAACGCCCAAGGGCATTTTGTCGCCAGCGGTCAGATCAACGGTGAGCCGGTGGAGTTCATGCTCGACACCGGCGCGACCGATGTGGCGATCCCGGCGGATCTGGCCAAGCGCTTGAAACTGGAAGAGGGTTTCGGTGTGACCCTGAGCACGGCCAACGGCCTGAGCCAGGGCTACCGGACAAAGATCGACCGTCTGCAACTGGGCGACATTGTGCTGCGGGATGTCCGCGCGCTGGTGGCGCCGGGGCTGCATGGCGATCAGGTGCTGCTCGGCATGAGCGCCCTGAACAAACTTGAATTTACCCAGCGCGGTGGCACCATGCTGCTGCGCCAGACAACGAACCGATGAGGCCCGCATGAGCGACTCCCTTGATCTCAGCCTGGACGGTGTAGAACGCCGCTCGCTGGCTGACTTCACCGAAAATGCCTACCTCAACTACTCCATGTACGTGATCATGGACCGTGCCCTGCCGCATATCGGCGACGGCCTGAAACCGGTACAGCGGCGCATCATTTATGCGATGAGCGAGTTGGGGCTGGACGCCGATTCCAAGCACAAGAAATCGGCGCGTACCGTCGGTGACGTGCTCGGCAAGTTCCATCCGCACGGCGATTCGGCGTGTTACGAAGCGATGGTGTTGATGGCCCAGCCGTTCAGCTATCGCTACACGCTGGTCGACGGCCAGGGTAACTGGGGTGCGCCGGACGATCCGAAATCCTTCGCCGCCATGCGTTACACCGAAGCACGCCTGTCGCGCTATTCCGAAGTGCTGCTCAGCGAACTGGGCCAAGGCACCGCTGACTGGGGCCCGAATTTCGACGGCACCCTGCAGGAACCGCTGGTGTTGCCGGCACGTTTGCCGAACATCCTGCTCAACGGCACCACCGGCATCGCTGTCGGTATGGCCACCGACGTGCCGCCGCACAATCTGCGTGAAGTCGCCACTGCCTGCGTGCGCTTGCTCGATGAGCCGAAAGCCACGGTCGAACAGCTCTGCGAACACATTCAAGGCCCGGACTATCCGACCGAAGCGGAAATCATCACGCCGCGTGCCGACCTGCTGAAAATGTACGAAACCGGCAAGGGCTCGGTACGCATGCGCGCCGTGTACCACGTCGAGGACGGCGACATCATCGTCACCGCGCTGCCGCACCAGGTCTCCGGGGCCAAAGTGCTGGAGCAGATCGCCGCGCTGATGCAGGCCAAGCCGTCGAAAGCACCGCAGATCGCTGACCTGCGTGATGAATCCGATCATGAAAACCCGTGCCGAATCGTGATCATTCCGGTCAACAGCCGCGTCGATCACGAAGCGCTGATGCAGCACCTGTTCGCCAGCACCGAGCTGGAATCGACCTACCGGGTCAACGTCAACATCATCGGTCTGGATGGCAAGCCGCAACTGAAGAACCTGCGTGCATTGCTGGTTGAATGGCTGGAATTCCGCGTGCTGACCGTGCGCCGCCGTCTGCAATTCCGCCTCGACAAGGTCGAGCGTCGCCTGCACCTGTTGGACGGTTTGCTGATCGCCTACCTCAACCTGGATGAAGTGATCCACATCATCCGCACCGAGGAGCACCCGAAAGCCAAGCTGATCGAGCGATTTGCCCTCAGCGAGATCCAGGCCGACTACATCCTCGACACCCGCCTGCGGCAGTTGGCGCGTCTGGAAGAGATGAAGCTGCGCGACGAGCAGGACGAACTGCTCAAGGAACAAGCCAAGCTGCAAGCCCTGCTGGGCAGCGAAGCCAAGCTGAAGAAGCTGGTGCGCACCGAGCTGCTGAAAGACGCTGAAACCTATGGCGATGACCGTCGTTCGCCGATCGTCGAACGTGCTGAAGCGAAGGCGCTGACCGAACACGATCTGCTGCCGAACGAGAAAGTTACCGTCGTGCTGTCGGAAAAAGGCTGGATCCGTTCGGCCAAAGGCCATGACATCGATGCCACCGGCCTGTCGTACAAGGCGGGTGACGGCTTCAAAACCTCGGCGGCGGGACGTTCCAACCAGTCTGCCGTGGTAATTGACTCCACTGGCCGCAGCTATTCGGTCGCCGCGCATACGTTGCCGTCAGCGCGTGGCCAGGGCGAACCGTTGACCGGGCGTCTAACCCCGCCACCGGGCGCGACCTTCGAGTGCGTGCTGATGCCGGAAGACGATGCGCTGTACGTGATCGCCTCCGACGCCGGTTACGGTTTCGTGGTCAAGGGCGAAGACCTGCAAGCCAAGAACAAGGCCGGTAAAGCCCTGTTGAGCTTGCCGAACAACGCCAAGGTGATCGCGCCGCGTCCGGTGACTGATCGCGAGAATGACTTGCTTGCCGCCGTGACAAGCGAGGGGCGGATGCTGGTCTTCAATATCAGCGATTTGCCGCAGTTGGCGAAGGGCAAGGGCAACAAGATCATCGGTGTACCGGGTGACCGTGTCGCCAGCCGTGAAGAGTTTGTCACGGACATTGCTGTGATTCCCGCGGGTGCAACGTTGATCCTGCAAGCAGGCAAACGTCCGTATAAACTGAAAGCTGAAGACCTCGAACACTACAAAGGTGAGCGTGGACGGCGTGGCAACAAGCTTCCACGTGGCTTCCAGCGGGTCGATGCACTGCTCGTCGAAAACCTCAATTAGGCGAAAACGCCCATCTAGAGGCGTCGATCTACGATTTAACGCGTAGATCGACGCTTTGGCGCTGGAGTCGGAACGCATATTCACGGATGATATGGCCTTTCCAAGCGCCGGCGTGGCCGAGCGTTCTTCATATTTATTGAGTATTTTCACTGTGGTCAGCCTTGTGGCGGCCACCTGGACGGGATGATGACTGCTCTGCGCCCCCTTATTTTCCTGCTCGCCGGCGTTTTGGGCCTGGCGGGTTGCAGCGTTCACCAGCCGGTGTCGCTGTATCAGCTGGACAGCGGAAGTCCGGCTCAGCCTGCGCAAAGCACAGGCATGGCGGTTTTGTTGGGTCCGGTAGTCATTGCTGATTACCTGCAACGTGAAACTTTGCTGCAACGTCAACCAGACGGCAGCCTGCAGGCCTCGACCGACGGTCGCTGGGCGGGCAGCCTTTCGTCGGATATCGATCAATTGCTGATGCGTCAGGTGGCCGGTCATCTGGACAGCCAGCGTGTGGTATTGGCACCCGCCACTCTGGGATTTGCCCCGGATGTGCAGGTATTGCTGACCATCACGCGTCTGGACTCCGGTGAGAAGCAACCGGCGATCCTCGATGCACAATGGCGTCTGATCGACCGTCGTGGTCAGGTGCGCGATAACCGCATCGTTCATCTGCAGGAGCTGCATGCCGGTACCACGGCTTCGCAGGTGCAGGCGCAGGGGATTCTGCTGCAGCGTCTGGCCGAGCAGTTGTCGGTGGCGCTCAAGCCATTGGCCAACCAGCCTCCGGTGGCCGAAGCACCGCGTAAGGCAGCGCCTAAACCGGCAGCGCCGGCGGCGGATGCAGAGAAGCAGCCGAAGATTCCGATGGCTTCGCCGATTCGCACGGATATGGAAGTGTTCCGCTTCTGAGTGTGGTTTGAGTCAAAACAAAGCCCGCCTTGTGCGGGCTTTGTTGTGTCTGGGGGCTGGAGGACAGTTGTCGTCAGTGCTGACGCCTTCGCGAGCAAGCCCGCTCCCACATTTGATCAGCGGCGGGCACACACCCTGTGGGAGCGGGCTCGCTCGCGAAGGGGCCGGAACAGGCGCCATAAAAGATCGCAGGCAACAAAAAAGCCCGCAGACGATCGCTCGTCTGCGGGCTTCTGTGTTTCAGGCCTAAGGCTTACGCCCGGCGCTCATGCATCCGCGCCAGTTGTCGCTCAAGCATCGACGGATACGGCTCCATCAAGCGCTCGACACAGCAAGCGCCTTCCGGGCTGGCGATCGGACGGATCCGCGCACGCTGGCGAATCAGCGCGTCGTCACCGATCTTGCGCTCGACCAGCAGCAGGTTGCGGCTGTGTTGCGACAGGGCCAGTGCATCCTGAGCCGAATCGGTCAGCAGCAGGTCGATCTGGCTCAGGCCGAACAACTCGTCGCCCAGGGTCAGGCCCAGTTGCAATTGCAGGGTGATGCCGCTGTCGGCGACTTCGATCTGCAACTGATGGCCCAGCGCCCGCAGCAACTCGCCGCAGCAGATGGCGTTGGTCAGGTAGTCGTCACCGCTGTCTTCGGTGTGGAACAGCATCAGTGTGCTGCCATCGTTCAGGGTTTCGATTTCGCCCTGATACAGCGAAGCGGCCTGATCGAGACAATCGCGATAGCGCTCCAGCAACTCTTCCAGACGGGCACGCGGCAGGCGCCGCAGTTGCTCTTGCGAACCCAGCTGGATCGCCAGCACCGCGCTGTGCTGCGGCACGCTTGGTGTCGCTTTACGCGGCGCCGGAACAGCTTCGGTCAGCGACTCGTCGCGCAGATCGGCAAACGGGTCTTCGTCGTCATCATCGTCTTCAACGGTGCTGACCACGTGGCGCGGCGCCGGTTTTTGCGCGGCCATCGGGCGGGTTTCGTCAAAGCTCGGGTCACGCAGGTTGCGCACTTCGAACTCTGGCTCATCCTCTTCCTCGAACTCGGGTTCCGGCTCTGGCTCAGGTTCAGGCGCAGGCTCCGGAGCGTAGTTGGCGTGCAGCTGACGCGCCAGATCGCCGATTTCGTCCTGACGATCTATGCCCGGCGTGTGTTCGTCGATGCGCCGCAGCCAGACGCGCAATTGCAGCAACGGCGTCGACAGATAGCGCCCCATGCGCAGGCTCAGGGCCAGCGACAAGGCCAGCAGGATTGCACTGAGAATGCCCATGCTCTGCAGGCTGATGGTCATCGGCTGCTGGAACTGATCCATGTCCAGGCTGATGCGCAGTTGCCCGGCAGTCACGTCCTGGAAGGTGATCTTGCTCTCGTACATGCCCTCGGCTTCGCCCAGCAGGCTGTGCTTGGGGCGCTGACCGGATTCGGCGAGGATGCGGTTGTCCACGCTATAGATAGCGGCGTGTGCCACCAGCTTGTTCTTGGTCAGGTTGTTGAGCAGCACGTTGAGGCTGAGGATGTCGTTGGACACCAACAGTTCAGTGGCGGAGGTGGCAGTCTGCGTGGTCAGGCTTTCGCCCAGCGCATCGGCCTGCTCGTGCATGGCCTGCTTGAACTGCAAGCCCATCACCCCGGCATAGATCACCAGGGCCAGAGCGACCAGGATCACGTTATGGCTGGCAATGCGCAATGCAATCGGCACACGGCGGTGGCGCAGTGCACGGAAGATCAGCAGGAAGAAGTTATCGGTTTTAACTGGCGTGGGCCGGTTCACTGAGCTCGGCTCTTTTGTCCGTGAAGTTGACGCGCAGTATAGCGACAGGCCCTAGACCGGCAAAGCGCTCGCGGTGCCCGATGGTCACTGAAAGTGGGTAGAATGCGGTTTTTTTCCAGTTGCGGGGGTGCGCGTTGCGCGAAATCGTCCTGATTAACATCACGGGAGTCGACCGTCCGGGTCTGACTGCGGCCATTACCGGCGTTCTGGCACAAGGTGGTGTGAACATTCTCGACATTGGTCAGGCGGTGATCCACGACACCCTGTCGTTCGGCATCCTGGTCGAGATTCCCGACTCCGAGCAAGGCAAAGCCGTGCTCAAGGACATCCTGTTCAAGGGCTACGAGCTCGACCAGCAGGTGCGCTTCACCCCGGTGTCCGAAGAGGATTACCAGCAATGGGTGGGCAATCAGGGCAAGAAACGCCACATCGTCACCCTGTTGACCCGCAAAGTGACCGCCGGCCAATTGCAGGCGGTCAGCTCAATCACCGCCAAATATGGCCTGAACATCGACCATATCGACCGTCTGTCGGGTCGCATGCCGCTGGACACTCCGGCGGACAAGGGCAAGGGCTGCATCGAGTTCTCCGTGCGTGGCGAAGCGGCAGATCCGCAGGCGCTGCGTGCCGAATTCCTCAGCGTTGCGCAGGAGCTGAACGTCGACATCGCCTTCCAGGAAGATTCGCTGTTCCGCCGCAACCGGCGTCTGGCGGTGTTCGACATGGACTCCACGCTGATCGAAGCCGAAGTCATCGACGAACTGGCCAAGGCCGCCGGTGTCGGCGAGCAAGTCTCGGCCATCACCGAGCGCGCGATGGCCGGCGAACTGGACTTCCGCGCCAGCTTCAAAGAGCGCCTGGCGTTGCTCAAAGGCCTGGATGTCAGCGTGCTGGACTCGATCGGCGCTTCGCTGCGCCTGACCGAAGGCGCCGAAACCTTGTTCGCCGAACTCAAGCGCCTGGGCTACAAGACCGCGATCCTGTCCGGCGGCTTCACTTACTTCGCCAAGCAGTTGCAGGCCAAACTCGGCATCGACTACGTGTTCGCCAACGAACTGGAAGTGGTCGACGGCAAGTGCACCGGCGTGGCCATCGAGCCGATCGTCGATGCGCAGCGTAAAGCGGATCTGCTGAAGGAACTGGCGCACAAGGAAGGCTTGCGTCTGGAGCAGACCATCGCCGTGGGCGACGGCGCAAATGACCTGCCAATGCTGGCGATTGCCGGGCTGGGTGTGGCGTTCCGCGCCAAGCCGCTGGTCAAACAGTCGGCGAAGCAGGCGATTTCCA
The DNA here is from genome assembly GCF_949767635.1 of Pseudomonas sp. IT-93MI4. Lineage (NCBI taxonomy): Bacteria > Pseudomonadati > Pseudomonadota > Gammaproteobacteria > Pseudomonadales > Pseudomonadaceae > Pseudomonas > Pseudomonas sp. IT-93MI4. Next base: position 220,702 of record NZ_CATKPP010000044.1, on the reverse strand, counting down.
CCCTTGGACTGGATGGTGTGCTGTATCTGCTGGGCTTCCGCGATCGCGACGGGCAGCTCTGACATCTCTATCGTCTGACTGGCCTCTTCGCGAGCAGGCTCGCTCCCACAGTTGAAATGCATTCCAGTGTGGGAGCGAGCCTGCTCGCGAAGGTAGCGCCGCCGATCCATCGGCGGGTACTTAAAGCGATTTCCACAACGAATCGAAATCCTCCTCGCCCCCGCCATTCTGCGCGGCTTCCAGCGAGCGATAGGCAAACTGATTGAAACTGTGCGTACTCGCCACCCGTCGATCCAGCCCGGCGCGGTGTTCTTCGCCGTGGGTGTTGATCAGCACTTTATTGCCTTCCTGAAACGGCAGGCGCGGGGCGAGCAAGGTCGCGGGCAAGTCGATGGCGCTGATCTCCGGTAGCAGCAGACCGCGCAAATACTGACTGTGATCATCTCGCGAGCGCACCAGTTGCAAACCGCAAGGTTCGGCGTGTGGCGCGACCAGTTCTATGCCCATTTGCGGCCCGCTGCCGCGTACCTGACGAATCCAGCGCACCACCGCGATGCTCCAGCCCTGATTCGCACTGTCCTGAATCCCGAGCATTTCCCCGGCCTGCAATTCGGCGGGTACTTCACTCGGCCACGCCAGACAATAGCCGCCGGGACTGTGGTTGATCACCGGCAAGCTGTAGGTCGGATAGTGTGGAGGGCTGTCCGCGTTGCTCTCGTCTTCGCCCAGATGGTCGTACTGGATTTCTTCGTACGGCAGCAACTCTTCAGTCGCGCCCTGCGGTGCGGCGTCGAAGGCCTGGCTCCAGCTGTCCTTTTCGCCCTGGACCACGACGCGACTGAAATTGGCCGCGCGGGCACCGGGATGTTTGAGCAGTTCGCTGAAGCTGCGTTCGCCGCCCAGGTAAAAGTGCAGGGCGCTCATGCCGACGCACACGGTCAGGCTGCCTTGACCGGCGGTGCGCTGAAAACTGCGCTCGGCGGCCTGGCCCCAACTGGCGTGCAAATGTTGCAGGGTATCGAGGCTCAGTCCTGCCGGGACCGGTAGCGGTGTCGACGTCTCCTGCTGCAGTAAATGCGCTTCGATCATGTTCACCAGCGGTTGTGGATCGAAGCCCAGCAATGCGCCCTGTTGTTCTTTGCGAAACATGCTGCGGTAGCGCGGGCCGGCGTCCAGTTCAGCGCTGATGGCGAACAGTCCATCCTGCGGGCTGCCGGGATGCAGCTTGAGCAGGGCACTCCACGGCTCCAGCACTTCGGCCAGCCGGGCGATCTGGTTCTGCCGCAATTGATTGCAACGGGCGCTGCCCAGCAGCAGGGCGGCGATGTAGGTCTGTTCCAGGCTCAGTTCGCTGCTCAGGCTCGCCAGATCGTCATGCACCCGACGCTGTTGCAACTGCAAGGCGCAAGCGCAGCGATACAACTGATGCAGCTCGAACCACAGATGTTCCGGCGGCGGACTGTACAGCTGCGTCGCCCGCAGCAGTTGCCCCTTGAGCGCATGCGCGGCCCGTTGCAGGGCCTGACTGACCAGCGCCGCACGATCCTTGTGATACTTGGGGACAATGCGCAGAACGATCTGCTTGTAGCCGATAGCCAGATGACTTTGCAGCGCCTGACACAGGTTGCTGATCTTGCGCGAACGGTCATCGAGCATGATCGCCTGATGCAGGAAATGCCGCTCCAGATGCTGGCAGACGAAGTAAACCTCAGGGCGCAGCAGTTCGAGGAGTTGCAGGCGATTGTCACTGGGGGTGAGCAATTGGTTGAGTTCGCCCAGGCCTTGATACAACTGGCGGGCAGTTTCGCCGATGTTGGCCTTGGGCAGGCCGGCGATCCAGCGCTTGAGATCGCGCGGGGTGGCTTCGCAGAACGACAGGCGCGTTTGCGTCGGGATCGAGGCGCGCAGGGAGGGTTGGGGGCGTGACTCACTCATGCCGTGACTGGCTCCAGCGGCGAAATTGGCAACACCAAGAACTCTAGCAGCTGTGGTCTGTTTCGCCGGATGGTGTCAGGCTTTTTGACCGCTGGTCTACTGGCCGGATGCCATTCAACAAGCCCTACTAGTCTCTCAGACGTGCGATCGGAAACGCACGGTTGCACGGCCTGTCCGTCAACCTCGGGCAGGTCTCCCGAAACTTCAAGGAGATGAGGTTCATGTCTAAATATGCAGTGGCAAATCAATGGGGCGGCAGTTCGGCACCGTGGCATCCGGGTGGAACCTGGGTGCTGGGCGGGCGGGACAACCAGCAAGTCGTCGCCATCGAGATCAAGTCGGGCGATGGCGGCAAAAGCTTCACCGGCACCATGACTTACGCCGGCGAAGGCCCGATTGGCTTCAAGGCGCAGCGCACCGGTCAGAATCAATACAACGTCGAGAACCAGTGGGGTGGCAATGATGCCCCATGGCATCCGGGCGGCAAGTGGGTGATCGGTGGCCGGGACAATCAGAACGTTGTCGCGTTGAGCGTCACTTCCAGCGATGGAGGGAAAAACCTCAGTGGCACCAATACCTACGCCAACGAAGGGCCGATCGGCTTCCGTGGGCAGATAGAGTAACGGCGCTTCCCAGGTCGTGTCCGCCCCTTCACAGACATGTGAAAGGGCGGATCAGCCGGCTCAGGCCGTCGGCAGGGCCAGGGCCTGGCCCATTTGCACTGGCGAACCCGCCACCAGTTCTTCAGCCCATTTCACTTGATCCGGGCCAAACAGCACGATCGCCGTCGAACCCAGTTTGAAGCGCCCCAGTTCCACACCTTTTTCCAGATGAATCGGCGCACGGGCGGCTTCGTCGTAGCGGAAGGTTTTCAGTTCGCGCTTCGGTGGGGTGACCAGACCGGCCCACACGGTTTCGATCGAAGCGACGATCATCGCGCCGACCAGCACCACGGCCATCGGCCCGCGTTCGGTGTCGAAAATGCATGCTACACGCTCGTTGCGGGCGAACAGCTCCGGAACGTTTTCCGCAGTGGTCTGGTTGACCGAGAAGATCCGGCCCGGGATGTAGACCATCTCGCGCAGGGTGCCGGCCAGCGGCATGTGCACGCGGTGATAATCCTTCGGCGACAGGTAAATGGTGGCGAAGTCGCCGCCCATGAACGGCGCGGCATTCGCCGTGTCACCGCCCAGCAGTTCCAGCACGCTGAAGCTGTGGCCCTTGGCCTGGAACACCCGACCGTGTTCGATCGGGCCGAGCTGGCTGACCGCACCGTCGGCCGGGCTGAGGATCGCGCCCGGGGTCTGATCCAGTGGCCGCGCGCCGTCTTTCAGGGCTCGGGTGAAGAACGCGTTGAAGTGCTCATAGGCGGTCAGGTCTTCGACCAGCGCTTGCGACATGTCCACCTGATAACGCTTGGCGAACCACTGGGTGAAGGCATTCTTGAACCAGCGCACGCGGCACTCGGCGACGCAGCCGGCCAGGCGCGACAGCAGGTGATGAGGCAGCAGGTACTGGCTGAGGATAAACAGACGCTCTTTCATTAGTTGTCCTTAGAACCTTGAATCTCGACAGGCGTATCAGGGTGGTTGCCCCATTCGCCCCAGGAACCGGCGTAGCCCTTGACCCGCGGATAACCGAGGGACTTGGCCACCAGATAAGTGAAGCCCGACCGGTGATGGGTCTGGCAGTGGGTAATGATTTCTTTGTCCTTGGTGATCCCGAGGTCTTCGAGGATCTGCGGCATGTCCGTGCGAATCCGCAACTGACGCGCCTTGTCCATGCCGGCGGTCCACTCGAAGTTCACGGCGCCGGGGATGTGTCCACCCTTGGCGGCCAGCACTTTCTCACCGGAATATTCCAGCGGCCCGCGTGCGTCCCAGATCGCCAGATCGGCGGCGCCGAGACGGCTTTGCAGGTATTCGCGGGTTGCCGTCGGCTCGTCGTGCAGGGTCAGCGCCACCGGCCCACCCACAGCAGGCGGAACCTGGATCGACATCGGCATGCCGGCTTCCAGCCACGCCGGCAGACCGCCGTCGAGGTAGTGGTATTTGTCGTGACCGATCACGTCGAGCAGCCAGATGAAACGCCCGGCCCAGCCACCGCCCTCGTCGTCATAGACCACGTAGACCGCGTCTGGACGATGGCCCAACTCACCGAACAACGCCTCCAGATCGGCTTTGGCCGGCAGCAGCCCCGGCGCCGGCGGCTGGCCGAGCTGGGTGCGCTTGGGGTCGACAAAGCGTGCGCCGGGCAGATGGCCCTCGGTATAGCGGGCGGCACTGGTCAGGTCCACCAGAATCAGTTCGCTGGCATCCAGCCGAGGGAGCAGGTCGCTCGGTTCGATGACGAGCGGCAAGCCAGAGAAGTCAGACATGTGAGGTCTCCAGAGCACAAAGGGGGGGATTGTAGCGCAGCCTCATCGACCACGGCTGCTAAAGCTGTGCAGGGCCTTTTCGATGCACTGCGCGGTTTTGCCGAAAGCCCGCACGGTGATGTCGGCGAACGGCCCACCGCCCTGGTCGGCGACGACGATCATGATCACCCGGCCGTTATTGACCAGCGAGCGCAGGAACAGATGCTCGCCACGGAACAGCGCACGCAGGCCCGGCGGTAACAATGCGGAAAACTGTGCGTTGTTCTCGGGGGTGATCCGTACCTGTGCCTGCTGTGCGAGCAGGCGCTGCAAGACTTTGCTCTGACTGACGACAAAATTCAGCGCGGCGGCTTCCTTCGGCAAACCGAAGGTCTGGTTCACCCGCAGATTCGATTGCGTGCGGTCGGCCATCAGAATCATCACCCGGCGCATGCCGCTGGCGACCAGCGCATCACGGGCGGCGACGGTCAGGCTCATGGCATTGGTGAAGCGGCTCGGCTCGGCCAGCAGTTCGGCGCATTGCCGGCGCCATTGAGTCAGATCCTCGGCATTCGGCGCCGCCGCCGGCAGCATCCCGGCCGGCAAGCGATGGGTGCCCCATGGCCATAATAATGAAACGGCCGGGTGCCACAGATCGGGCATGGCATGCTGGCGCGCACTGTTGGCGGCTTGCTGGTGCAACTGCTGCTGCACTTCGTCCATCGAGATTTGCAGATAAAGGCTGGTCAGGTACTGCCAGCGCTCGCTGTGCGGACTGTCCCAGGCCTGTTGTGCCGACAGCGCCAGGCCGTTGGCCAGCAACACGGTGTTGGCCGGCTGGTTGAGCCAGCGGCGCAGGGTCGGATCGTCGTCGAGGCGATTCTGCTGGCGCAACGGATGTTCGCTATCGCGGGCGATGCGCAGAACTTTCACCAGTTCGCGCTGTTCGCTGAGCAGCAGTTTATAACCCTGCTGCACCCAGATCGGCAGGTGCCAGACTTGCACCAGCGCTTCGGCGATCTTCAGCAGGCGCACGCCAAACAGTTGCTTCTCGACCGTGCGCGCCGATTCGCCCTTGTGGATAACCCGCAGCTCCCACTCTTCGAGCAATTCGGGAAACGTCAGCGCCAGCGGCCATAACGGCGACAGAAACAACAGGCTGCCCCAGTGAATGTCCTGCCACAGGCGCGCCAGGCGACTGGCAAAAAAACCGTTGGCCTGTTGTGTCGCGTGCTGGCTGATCATCTGCAGTTGGCGCAAGGCCTTGGGGATCTGCATCTGCGGTTCGACGGGCAGACGTGCGAGCAATTCTTCGGTACGCGCCAGGCCCAGACGGTTGATCGCCACCTCGAGATTTTCCGCCGCAGCGGCCATGGTTCCGTGGGTGTGACGATTTGCCTCACGGATGATGCTCAAGGCCAGCGCCGGACTGTCCTGCATCAGGTCGGCGATATCGCGCAACGAGCTGCGGTTATCGCGGATCGCCCGGCAAACCTTGTCGTGCGCCTCTTGCGGCACGGGCAGGCGCACGCCATCGAGCAGTTTGACCCAGCCCTCGAGCGTGGTCGGTTTTGCGTGTGGGACGTTCGTTTCATTAGCCATGTCTGGACGAGATCTTCACTGACTGTAGACGCGCCCGGCATGGGCTAAATTGGCTTTTCGCCTGAACTGGCTATAGTCTGGCGCAGTTTTGCCGATAAGTAGAAGAAGAGATTTTTTAACTTCCGAATATGACCTTGAACCCGACTTAAATAAGTACTTTCTACCTATGGCTAAAATTATCGGCATCATCGTCGTATTCGCGAGCGTGCTCGGCGGATACGTGCTCTCCCACGGCAAAATTGCCGCCCTGATCCAGCCCTTCGAGGTGATGATCATCGGTGGTGCGGCCCTCGGTGCATTCCTCCAGGCCAACCCCGGTTACATGACGATGCACGTGCTCAAGAAATCCCTGAGCATGTTCAGTTCGCGCTTCAGCCACACGTTCTATCTGGAAGTGCTCGGCCTGATCTACGAGATCCTCAACAAGAGCCGCCGCGAAGGCATGATGGCCATCGAAGGCGACATCGAAGACGCTGCCGCGAGCCCGATCTTCGCCAAGTATCCGGCCGTGCTCAAAGACGAACGCATGACCGCGTTCATCTGCGATTACCTGCGCATCATGTCCTCCGGCAACATGGCTCCGCATGAGCTGGAAGGCCTGTTCGACATGGAACTCTACAGCCTCAAGGAAGATCTCGAGCACCCGTCCCATGCGGTGAACGGCATCGCCGACGCCATGCCTGGTTTCGGTATCGTTGCGGCGGTACTGGGTATCGTGGTGACCATGGCGTCCCTGGGTGAAGGCGATCAGAAATCCATCGGTCTGCACGTGGGTGCGGCACTGGTCGGTACCTTCTTCGGTATTCTCGCGGCCTACGGCTTCTTCGGGCCGTTGGCGCATTCCCTGGCGCACGATGCCAAGGAAGAACTGAACGTCTACGAAGCCATCAAGGCCTCGCTGGTAGCGTCGGCTTCCGGCATGCCGCCATCGCTGGCTGTGGAGTTCGGGCGCAAGGTTCTGTACCCGGCGCACCGTCCAAGCTTTGCCGAGCTGGAACAAGCCGTTCGCGGTCGCTAAGCCATGGAAAATAATCAGCCGATAATCATCAAGCGCGTCAAGCGCATAGCCGGTGGGCACCACGGCGGGGCGTGGAAAATCGCCTTCGCCGACTTCGCCACGGCGATGATGGCGTTCTTCCTGGTGTTGTGGCTGCTGTCCACCGCAACGCCTGAGCAAAAGATCGCCATCGCCGGTTACTTCAAGGACCCGGTCGGCTTCTCCGAAAGTGGCACGCCGTACATCATTGATCTGGGCGGCACGCCGACCCTGGCCCCAGAAAACACCCTCAACCCTGAGGTGAAGTCGCAGCCGCAACCGGACAAGGTCACGGTCGACACCGAACAGGTCGAAGGCATGGCCGAGCAGGTCGAGAAAGAGCGCCTGGAGCTGTTGCTGCAAGAACTGCAGAACAAGGTCGACGAGAACCCGCAGCTGCAGAAGTTCAAGGATCAGATCCTGTTCGAGATCACCCCGAACGGCTTGCGCATTCAGATCATGGACGCGGAAAACCGGCCGATGTTCGACTCGGGCTCGGCACGTCTGAAGCCGTACTTCGAAGACATCCTGCTGGCCATGGCCGACACCATCAAAGCGGTGCCGAACAAGATCAGCATCAGCGGCCACACCGACGCCAAGCCGTACACCGGCACCGGCGATTTCGGTAACTGGGAACTCTCGGCCAACCGTGCCAACGCCGCGCGGCGTGCGCTGGTGGCAGGCAGCTATCCGGATTCGCAGGTGGCGCGGGTCGTCGGTTACGCCTCGTCGGCGCTGTTCGACAAGGAAAACCCGTTCAACCCGGTCAACCGCCGCATCGACATTGTGGTCCTGACCAAAAAGGCCCAGGCGGCCATCGAAGGTTCGCAAGGTGCCGACGCGGCCAAGCCTGCCGCCGAAGGTCAGAACGGCGCCGCTCCGGCGACGCCGGTCGATCCGAACGCGCTGCCGGCGGATCAGCAACCTGTGCCGGCGCACGAGTTGCGCGAACGCTTGAACCTGTTCGACGACGCTGCACCAAAACCGGCAGTGCCGGGGACTGCGGCGCCAGCGCCAACAGCTCCGCCAGCCGCTGCACCGGCCCCTGCGCCGAAGCAGTGAGCGACAAAAAAGCCGACAGTGATGTCGGCTTTTTTGTGGCTGTCGATTGGCCTCAGAAACCGCGCCGAATCCGATTCTTCAGTTGTTCATGGAAAAGATCGGCGTTGCGCTTATAGGTGCCGCTGAAGGATTCGTTGCTCGAATCCAGCGTCATCGAGCGCTTGCTCGATACTTCTTCACGATAGGCATCGATGAAGAAATTCAGATCACTGGCCGTGCTCAGCTTCGGCCACTTGTCCAGATACTCCGGCAGCTTTGCCGGCCCGGTGCGGAACGAGCAGATCCGGCGGTTGCTGATCGTCGCTTCGCCGATTTCGAACGGCACCCACCACGACAGAGCGGTTTTCTCTGAAACCACCGCGAGCAGGTGTGTGCATTCGGTGATGTTGCGGGTGATCACGCCGGTGATGTCATCGGTGGTCTGCGATTCTGGGTCGAGCACGTCGAGGTAGGTTTTGATATTGGCCTGCATCAATTGCGCATTGATCGCCATGGCCTGCGGGCGATCCATGTGGCGGTAGCTGATGAATACGGGCATCAGAAGTGTCCTTTGAGGGCGAGTTCACGGTAATAGGCGCCGAGCGCCGTGAGGCGGCAGCCCGTGGAGTGGAGCGCGGCGTAGTACATGTGCTCGGCATCCACCGGTTCGATCAGGCTGTGGCGGTTGCACATTTGCAGTTGCTTGAAGATGTCGCCGTGTTCGGGGTCGAACAGTGCTTCGGTGGGCTCGTAGCTGGGATCAAGCCGGAAGACGAAACTTGGCTCGGGGAACCAGTCCTTGAGTTTGCGCAGGGTTTCCTCGGCAATCAGCGGCGCGACTTCGCGCAGCGGTACGAACTGCGAGACATTGGTCTTGAATACCGGACGCTGTTCCCAGGCGCCCAGCGCATTGTCGACAAACGAGTAAACGCTACCGGGGGTGACCTTGCCGAGTACGTTGGCAGCGCCACCGTGCAGCGCTTGCAGCAACAGATCCGTGAATACGCCATGACCGCGACTTTCCAGGGCGTACTGCTCTTTTTTGCAGGCCGTGAGAATGGTCACGCCTTCGCCGATCACACTGCTGCCGCCACGCAGATTGCGCATGGCGCCTGCTGCGCCGGCCTGGCAGCAATCGAGAATGATGATTTTGTTCTTGATGTGCGGGGCCTTGTCCGCCCACTCCAGAATGTCGCTGATGCGGATCCCGTCTCCGCCAGGCTGATAGTCCTGGGGAATCAGGAGTCCTTCGTCGATGCTGGTGTCAAACTGACCATGGCCGGCGAAGTACAGCAGTGCCACGTCACAATCGCCTGAGAACAGGCTCTGGATCTGCTGTTTCATGTGGCTGAGCGTGAGTTTTTCTTCGGCTGAAGTCAGCACTTTGCTGCTGAAGTTCGGTCGCCCGTTGGCATGACGCTCCAGCACCGACGCCATGGCCATGGCGTCGTTGTTACAGCCGCTCAAGGGCGAGACGTGGTCGTAGTGGTTGATGCCGATAAACAGTCCCTTGCGCATGGTTACACCGCCGTGTGCTGACGGATCGCACCGATGATGCTGTTGGTGTTCCACGCGCACTCGGCGTGCGCCGCGTCACGCACGACGCTGGAAATACGCTCGGCGCCGAACGGCTTGATCGCGATGATCACTTTGCCCATGCGCTTGGCGATCTCGATTTCCTTGTTGATCCACTTGCTGTAAGTCGAATACATCCCGGCCATGATCAGCACCGCCGAGCACGGGCGAATCTTGTTCTCGATGGCTTCTTCGAGCTGCTTGTCGGTCTGTGCGCCCATGATCGGGTTGTGCGGCGGCACGGAAAAATTCTTGAAACTGAAATCCGGTCTGGCGCCGAGCAGGCGTACCAGATTGTCGTGAGCGTGGGCGTAGTTCCACGAATGGCTGATGAACAAATGGTAGGTCTGCATGGGGTTCCTCGAAGGTCGCGAAGGTGCGAAGGAGGACCCCAATCTAGGCATCTGACGCGAGCCTACAAGGGCTGGGCGGTGAAAGAGAAATGTCCTGCAAACAGGTGCGAACGAGTCTGTCAGAAGAGTCTGACGTTTAACGGAATCGAGGATTTGTCAGGCGCGGTCCGACATCCGGCAGCCCTCGGGCGAGAGGCTGCCGGTGCAGATGTTTAGTAACCGTTTTCCGGCAGGCTGGCGATGATCGAGCGGTAGCTGTTCATCCGCTGCTGCTGCACGCGGCCGTCTTCCAGGGCCTTGAGCAGTGCGCAACCGGGTTCGCGATCGTGCTTGCAGTCGCGGAAGCGGCAGGTGCCGAGCAGGTCGTTGAACTCGATGAAACCGGCTTCGACGTCGGCGCGGCTGACGTGGCCCAGACCGAACTCACGGATACCCGGGGAGTCGATCAACTCGCCGCCGCCCGGGAAGTGGAACAGGCGTGCGGTGGTCGTGGTGTGCGTGCCCTGACCGGACAGCTCCGACAACGGGCCGACGCGGGTCTCGACTTCCGGCAGCAGGCTGTTGACCAGCGACGACTTGCCGACGCCGGACTGGCCGACGAACACGCTGATGCGCCCGTCGAGCTGCTTCTGCAACTGTTCCATGCCATTGCCGTGATGCGCCGAGACTTCCAGCACCGGATAACCCAGCGTGCGGTACACCGCCAGCAGGGCATTGAGCGCCGGGGCGTTCTGCTCGTCGATCAGGTCGAACTTGTTCAGCAACAGCAACGGGCGGATGCCGGCGTGTTCGGCAGCGACCAGGTAGCGGTCGATCAGGTTGGCATGCGGCTCGGGCAGCGGTGCGAAGACGATGACGATCATGTCGACGTTGGCGGCCACTGGCTTGAGCTGGCCTCGGCTGTCGGGGCGGCAGAGTTCGGTGGTGCGCGGCAGTTGCGCGACGATCACCCCGATGCCCTGGTTGCCGGCGCGCCAGACCACCCGATCACCAGTCACCAGCGCCGGCAGGTTGGCGCGCAAGTGGCAACGGAAAACCTGGCCGGCCTGTTCGCCGTCCACAGCCTCGACTTCGACCTGCACACCGAAGTGGGCGATCACCAGGCCGTGTTGCTCGGGGCCGAGGTCGCCGCCCTCGAGGGCTTCGACCGCCGAGGACTCGCGTTTGGCGGCGCGGGCGGCGCGCTCGCCCTGAATCTTTTCGATGCGCCAGTTTTGACGACGATTGAGTTGGCGTTTGGCCATGGGTGTTCCGTCTGAAGAATGCAGCGATTAGGTAAAACGGCCGCGAGTTTAGCACGCCCGGGCACCGGCCTAGGCTAAACTGCGCAGCATTGCCTAGGAGCCCGAATATGCAAAACCCGCAGAACCTGATCTGGATCGACCTGGAAATGACCGGTCTGGATCCGGAAAACGACGTCATCATCGAAATGGCGACCATCGTCACCGACAGTGACCTGAACACCCTGGCCGAAGGCCCGGTGATCGCCATTCACCACAGTGACGAAGTGCTCGCCCGCATGGACGAGTGGAACACCCGCACCCACGGCAACTCGGGCCTGACCCAGCGCGTGCGTGACAGCCGTATCAGCATGGCCGAGGCCGAGGCCGAAACCATCGCTTTCCTCGAGAAATGGGTACCGAAGGGCAAGTCGCCGATCTGCGGCAACAGCATCTGCCAGGATCGTCGCTTCCTTTATACCCACATGAAGGCACTGGAAAGCTACTTTCACTACCGCAACCTCGACGTGTCGACACTCAAAGAGCTGGCCGCACGCTGGGCACCGGACGTGCGCGACAGCTTCAAGAAGGGCAGCACCCACCTGGCGCTGGACGACATCCGCGAGTCGATCGCCGAGCTGCAGCACTACCGCAAGCATTTCATCAAGTTCTGATTGAGGGGTGTCTGCCCTGACGTCTTCGCGAGCAAGCCCGCTCCCACCATTTGGAATGCGTTCCCCCTGTGGGAGCGGGCTTGCTCGCGAAGAGGGCGTCAGAGTCCCGTAAGATTCAAGTCAGAAATGCATCCCGGAGCGCGCCCCCTTCTGGTGCGGCGCTGAAATGGCTAGACTGCGCGCCTTCCTGCCAGGACCGCCGCCATGTTGCTGATGCTCTATCTGATCGCCATTACCGCTGAAGCCATGACCGGCGCGCTGTCTGCCGGGCGGCGCGGCATGGACTGGTTCGGGGTGGTGTTGATCGCCTGCGTCACGGCATTGGGCGGCGGTTCGGTGCGCGATGTGTTACTCGGGCATTATCCGCTGACGTGGGTCAAGCACCCGGAATACCTGGTGCTGACCTCGGCCGCCGCGATGCTCACTGTATTCACCGCACGCTGGATGCGTCACCTGCGCTCATTGTTTCTGGTGCTCGATGCGGTCGGTCTGGTGGCGTTTACCCTGATCGGCTGCATGACCGCGCTGGAAATGGGCCACGGCATGCTGGTGGCTTCGGTCAGCGGTGTGATCACCGGCGTCTTCGGCGGCATCCTGCGCGACATCTTCTGCAACGACATCCCGCTGATCTTCCGCCGCGAACTGTACGCCAGCGTCTCGTTCGCCGCCGCGTGGTGCTACATGCTCTGCCTGTACCTGAATGTGCCGAGCGAACAGGCGATTCTGATTACCTTGTTCGGCGGTTTTCTGTTGCGGTTGCTGGCCATTCGTTTCCACTGGGAAATGCCCAAGTTCGTTTATAACGACGCACCTTGACGTCACGCTGGCGGGCGCGTGGAAATATTCTGTCGGGAATGTTGAATAGATGCTGCGCCTTTAAAAAGGGTAAAAAATAAAGCCTAAAAGGGGTATTTTGTCATGAAATACCCTATTTAAGTCTTTTTACCTCATTTAGACGGCTGCCTGAATCATGCACTCACTCACCCCGGAATTTCTTGACGCCTTGCGCTTCGACGGTCTTCAGATTGCGACGCTTCGTGCATTGGGAGAGTTTCGGGGTAAGCAACAACTGTTCGTTGCTCAATCGCCGCAGGTCCTCCAAGGGCTTACGCAGATAGCCGTAATCGAATCCACGGAGTCATCTAACCGACTGGAGGGTGTAACTGTCGCGCCAGCGCGGCTGAAGTCACTGATGAGCAAAAACACTGATCCCAAGAGCCGATCCGAACAGGAAATTGCTGGCTATCGGGACGCACTGTCACTCATCCATGAATCTGCCGATGGGATGCCATTTTCCGAAGGTGTACTTAGACAATTACACAGTCTTCTTTACCGCTATCTACCTCAGGATGGTGGTGAATGGAAGGCGATGAACAACGACATCATCGAGCGTCATGCCGATGGTTCATCGCGGATTCGCTTCCAACCTGTTCCTGCTCATATGACCCCTATTGCGGTGACTGAAACCCTGGGGCATTACCACCGGGCGCTGGCATTGAATCTGGCTGACCCTTTGGTTTTAGTGCCGCTTACGGTCCTCGACTTCCTTTGCATACACCCCTTCTCTGACGGAAATGGTCGCGTCGCTCGTCTGCTGCCATTGCTGCTGCTCTATCAATTTGATTACCGAGTCGGGCGATTTATCAGTCTTGAACGGATATTCGAGGAGTCAAAGGAGGGCTATTACGCAACACTCGAACTGAGTTCTCAGGGATGGCACGAGGGCACGCATGATGTTCGGCCATGGATGGATTATTTTTGGGGGGCATTGCTTAGAGCGTACAAAGAGTTCGAAGAGCGAGTGGGTACGATTGAGAAGCGCCGAGGGGGTAAAAGCGACCGAATCAGAGACGAAGCCTTGAAGCGAGTCCTCCCTTTTTCCATCTCGGAAATTGAAGAGTCCTGTCCGGGAGTCAGTCGCGATACAGTGCGCCTGGTTTTACGATCACTGAAAGCAGAAGGGCTGATTGAGCCGACAGGTAAGGGGCGCACAGCCAAGTGGAGAAAGCCGGCATAGCCTCAATTACGGCGTTCAGCGTGCTGTTTCAGCGCCCACTCAACATGTTCACGCACCAGCTCTGATGGGTAGTCACGGCGCGCCTTCAAGGCTTCCAGCACCGGAATGCTCGATGGCGCGTTGCCCAGCCCGACCGCCAGATTGCGCAACCAGCGCTCGTAACCGGCACGGCGCAGCGGCGAACCCTCGGTGCTGCTGAGGAATTTGTCCTCGTCCCACATGAACAGCTCCGCCAGTTCGGCGTTGTCCAGGTTGTGCCGTGGCTTGAAATCGCTTTCCCCGGATGGCTTGGCGAAGCGGTTCCACGGGCAGACGATCTGGCAGTCGTCGCAGCCGAATACGCGGTTGCCGATCAGTGGGCGCAGGTCTTCGGGGATGGCGTTTTTCAGCTCGATGGTCAGGTACGAGATGCAGCGCCGGGCGTCCAGCACATAGGGGCCGACGAAGGCGTTGGTCGGGCAGATGTCCAGGCACGCCGTGCAGCGCCCGCAATGTTCGCTGCTGTGCGGTTCGTCCACCGGCAGCGGCAGATCGACAAACAGTTCGCTCAAGAAGAAATAGCTGCCGGCCTTGCGGTTCAGCACCAGGGTATTTTTGCCGATCCAGCCCAGCCCGGCCTGCTCGGCGATGGCTTTTTCCAGCACCGGGGCGCTGTCGACGAAGGCGCGAAAACCGAACGGGCCGATCTCGGATTGAATCCTGTCAGCCAATTGCTGCACACGTTTACGGATCAATTTGTGGTAATCGCGGCCCAAGGCATAACGCGAAACGTAGGCTTTCTCCGGTTGCGCGAGCATTTGCGCCATTTGCGTGTCGCCGGGCAGGTAGTCCATGCGCAGCGAAACCACGCGTAACGTACCCGGAACCAGTTGCTCCGGATGCGAGCGTTTACTGCCGTGGGCGCCCATGTAATCCATTTCGCCGTGGTAGCCGGCGGCGAGCCAGCGCTCCAGGTGCTGCTCATGCTCGGCCAGGTCCAGACCGCTGATGCCGACTTGCTGGAAGCCCAGCTCGCGGCCCCAATCCTTGATCGATTGGGCGAGGGCGGGCAGATCTGTGGTGATGGCGGACATGAGGCGAGAGAAACCGGAGCTGAGGTGCGTATAATTCTGCCAGACATCGGAGCCCGAAGACGCATGCCGCACACGAAAGATCAATTACCCGACGCGCTGTATGGCGCCGCACAGGTGCGAGCACTCGATGCGCGGCTGATCGCTGCGGGTACGCCGGGCTTCGAATTGATGCAGCGCGCCGCGCACGCGACCTGGCGCGCATTGGTGCGGCAATGGCCGTCGGCGAGCGAAATGACTGTGCTTGCCGGGCATGGCAACAACGCCGGCGATGGTTTTCTGATCGCCGCGCTGGCGCACCGGGCCGGGTGGGCGGTGCGGGTGCTCGCAGTCGGTGATCCGCAACGCTTGCAGGGCGACGCGGCGCAGGCTTATGCGCAGGCCATTAGCGATGGCGTCGCCGTGCAGAGCTGGGCTGCGCAAAGCGAGCTGCGCGGGGTGATTGTCGATGCCTTGCTCGGCACCGGGCTGGCCGGCGATGTCCGTGAGCCGTATGCCGCTGCGATCAAGGCGATCAATGCCAGTGGCCTGCCGGTGGTGGCGGTGGATATTCCTTCCGGGCTGTCTGCCGATACTGGACATGTCCTCGGCATTGCGGTTCACGCTGACCTTACCGTGACTTTCATCGGCTTGAAGCTCGGCCTGTTCACCGGGGATGCGGCGGATCAGGTCGGGGCATTGGTGTTTAACGATCTGCAAGCCGCCGCCGACATCTACCGTGACATTCCTGTCAGCGCTCTGCGTCTCTCGGCGGCTAATCTTCCACGATTGGCCCCGCGTGCGCCCGCGGCACACAAAGGGCGCTTCGGGCATTTGCTGCTGATCGGTGGCGATCAGGGTTTTGGCGGGGCGATTCTGCTCAGTAGCGAAACGGCCTTGCGCAGCGGCGCGGGCATGGTGTCGCTGGCAACCCGTGCGGAACATGTCCCGGCAGCGCTGACGCGGATGCCGGAAGTCATGGTGCTCGGCACGTCGTCGGCCAATCAGTTGATGGGGCTGCTGGAAAAGGTTTCGGTGCTGGTGGTTGGTCCGGGACTCGGACAGGCGAGTTGGGGGCGGGCACTGTTGTCCGCTGCCGCCAATGCGCCGCTGCCACAGGTGTGGGACGCCGACGCATTGAATCTGCTGGCGAGCGGATTTGTCAGTCTGCCCAAGGAATGCGTGATCACCCCGCATCCGGGCGAGGCGGCGCGCCTGTTAGGGATCAGCACTGCCGAGGTGCAGGCAGATCGTCCGGCCGCCGCGCGGGCGTTGAGCAAAAAATACTCGGCCGTCGTCGTGCTCAAAGGCGCCGGCAGCCTGATCGCCCACCCCGATGGGCGTCTGGCGCTGTGTCATCAAGGCCATCCGGCCATGGCCACCGCCGGCCTGGGCGACGTACTCGCCGGCTTGACTGGCGCGTTGTTGGCCCAAGGCATGAACGGCTTCGATGCCGCGTGCCTGGCAGTCTGGCTGCACGCCAATGCCGGCGCGCAACAAGGTAAATTCGGCCGTGGACTGGCGGCCAGAGATCTGATTCCAGTCATTCGTCAGTTGTTGGAGGAGCATGCACCGTGTCTGAAGTAACCCTGTACCTGGCCGATGAACAGGCCATGAGCGACTTTGGCGCACGGATCGCCCGCATTACCCAAGGCCACGGCCTGATTTTCCTGGAAGGCAATCTGGGCATGGGCAAAACCACCCTGTCGCGGGGCATCATTCGTGGGTTGGGGCATGTCGGCGCGGTAAAAAGTCCGACCTTCACCCTGGTCGAACCCTACGAGATCGGCGACGTGCGTGCCTTCCACTTCGACCTGTATCGCCTGGTCGATCCGGAGGAGCTGGAGTTTCTCGGCATCCGCGACTATTTCGAAGACGATGCACTGTGCCTGATCGAGTGGCCCGATAAAGGTGCAGGCTTTTTGCCAAAGCCTGACCTGACCATTACCATTAGCCCGCAAGACAGCGGGCGTTCGCTGAAAATTTTATCCCAGGGCTCGCGTGGCGAGGCCTGGTGTGCCGCTTTGGCATTGGAATCCAATTAAATGATGGGGTTAGGTATGCGCTTTCGCGCGTTGGTGGCTGCCGTTGGACTGATGTTGATGGCAGTAACCGTCAACGCTGTGGCCGAGACAAAGGTCAACAGCGTGCGCCTGTGGCGGGCGCCGGACAACACGCGACTGGTCTTCGACCTGAGCGGTCCGGTGCAGCACAGCGTCTTCACCCTGACCGCACCGGATCGGCTGGTGATCGACATCAATGGCGCCACCCTGGGGGCGCCGTTAAAGGTCTCGACTGCTAACACGCCGATCACCGCGATGCGCTCGGCCCAGCGCACGCCGACCGATCTGCGAGTGGTCATCGACCTGAAAAAAGCCGTCACCCCGAAAAGTTTCTCGCTGGCGCCGAACGCGCAATACGGTAATCGTCTGGTGGTCGACCTGTTCGACAACCCGGCCGATGCCGCGCCGCCGCCAGCCCCGACGCCATCGGTCGCCACCGTGCCGGCAGTGCCGGTGACACCGTCTGAACCGGCGATCAAGTTGCCACCGGCCCCGGCTGGCAAGCGCGACATCATTGTGGTGATCGACGCCGGTCACGGCGGCGAAGACCCGGGTGCGTCCGGCTCGCGCGGCCAGCGTGAGAAAGACGTGGTGCTGCAGATCGCCCGCGAGCTGCAGCGTCAGGTCAACGGCATGAAAGGTTTCCGCGCCGAACTGACCCGTACCGGCGACTACTTCATCCCGTTGCGCGGCCGTACCGAAATTGCCCGCAAGAAGGGCGCCGACCTGTTCGTTTCGATCCACGCCGACGCTGCGCCGTCTGCGGCAGCCTTCGGTGCCTCGGTGTTTGCCCTGTCTGATCGCGGCGCGACGTCGGAAACTGCCCGTTGGCTGGCCGACAGCGAAAACCGTTCTGACCTGATTGGTGGTGCCGGCAACGTCAGCCTCGACGACAAGGACCGCATGCTCGCCGGCGTGCTGCTTGACCTGTCGATGACCGCTTCGCTGACCTCCAGCCTCAACGTCGGCCAGAAAGTCCTGACCAACATCGGTCGCGTGACTCCGTTGCACAAGCAGCGCGTGGAGCAGGCCGGGTTCATGGTGTTGAAGTCGCCGGACATCCCGTCGATCCTCGTCGAAACCGGATTCATCTCCAACGCCAACGAAGCGAACAAGCTCTCGGCTTCAAGCCACCAGCAGGCGCTGGCGCGTTCGATCAGCAGCGGCGTGCGCCAGTTCTTCCAGCAGAATCCGCCACCGGGCACCTACATCGCCTGGCTGCGCGACTCCGGCAAGATCGCCCAAGGCCCGCGCGATCACCGCGTGAGCCCGGGCGAGACGCTGGCGATGATCGCCGTGCGTTATCAGGTGTCCCCCGCGACGCTGCGCAGTGCCAACAACCTCAGTAGCGATGAGCTGAAGATCGGCCAGCACCTGACCATTCCCGGCACCGAACTGGCGTCCAAAGAATGAATCAGGTGTTGAACGCCGCACGCATCGAACTGCTCAGCCCGCGGCTGGCGAACCAGATCGCCGCCGGCGAGGTGGTCGAGCGCCCGGCTTCGGTGATCAAGGAGTTGCTGGAAAACAGTCTCGACTCCGGTGCCAAACGCATCGATGTCGATGTCGAGCAAGGAGGCGTCAAGCTGCTGCGGGTGCGTGACGATGGCAGCGGCATTTCCGCCGACGACCTGCCGCTGGCGCTGGCGCGTCACGCCACCAGCAAGATTCGCAATCTCGAAGATCTGGAGCAGGTGATGAGCCTGGGCTTCCGTGGTGAAGCACTGGCGTCGATCAGCTCCGTGGCGCGCCTGACCCTGACCTCGCGCACACGCGATGCCGATCAGGCCTGGCAGGTCGAAACCGAAGGTCGCGACATGGCGCCTCGCGTTCAGCCGGCGGCGCATCCGGTCGGTACCTCGGTGGAAGTGCGCGACCTGTTTTTCAATACGCCGGCGCGGCGCAAGTTTCTCAAGACCGAAAAAACCGAATTCGATCACCTGCAAGAAGTGATCAAGCGTCTGGCGCTGGCGCGTTTCGACGTGGCCTTCCATCTGCGCCACAACGGCAAGACCATCCTCAGCCTGCACGAGGCCCACGATGATGCAGCCCGCGCTCGGCGTGTGGCGGCGATCTGTGGTTCGGGCTTCCTCGAACAGGCGCTGCCGATCGAGATCGAGCGCAATGGCCTGCACTTGTGGGGCTGGGTCGGGTTGCCGACCTTCAACCGCAGCCAGGCGGACTTGCAGTATTTCTTCGTAAACGGCCGTGCGGTACGCGACAAACTGGTGGCCCACGCGGTGCGTCAGGCTTATCGCGATGTGCTGTTCAACGGTCGTCATCCGACCTTCGCGCTGTTTTTCGAAGTCGATCCGGCGGTGGTGGACGTCAACGTGCACCCGACCAAGCACGAAGTGCGCTTCCGTGACGGACGCATGGTGCATGACTTCCTTTACGGCACATTGCACCGCGCGTTGGGCGATGTGCGTCCGGAAGATCAACTGGCCGGCTCTGTCACCACAGCCGTGGTGCGTCCAACCGGTATCGAGGCCGGTGAATTCGGCCCGCAGGGCGAAATGCGTCTGGCGGCCAACGCGCTGCTGGAACAGCCGCAGGCGCAACCGGTGTTCAATACTTCGTCGGGCGCCAGCGCTGGCGGCGCTTATCAGTATCAGTACACGCCGCGTCCGCAGTCGGCTGTGCCGGCCGCCGAGGCACAAGCTGCTTACCGCGAGTTCTTCGCACCGTTGCCGGAAGCGAATGCCAACGCGCTGCCAGCCGGCCAGGAAGACATTCCACCGCTCGGTTACGCGCTGGCGCAGCTCAAGGGCATCTACATTCTCTCCGAGAATGCTCAGGGTTTGGTGCTGGTGGACATGCATGCCGCGCACGAGCGGATCATGTACGAACGCCTGAAAATCGCCATGGCCAGCGAAGGCCTCAGCGGTCAGCCGCTGTTGGTGCCGGAGTCGCTGGCGGTCAGTCAGCGTGAAGCCGATTGCGCTGAAGAACACGCTGCATGGTTCCAGAAACTGGGCTTCGAGCTGCAGCGTCTGGGCCCGGAAACATTGGCGATCCGGCAGATTCCGGCGCTGCTCAAGCAGGCCGAGGCCAATCGGCTGGTGGGTGACGTGCTGTCGGACCTGATGGAATACGGCACCAGCGACCGGATTCAGGCACACCTGAACGAACTGCTCGGGACCATGGCCTGCCACGGCGCGATCCGTGCCAACCGGCGCCTGGCTTTGCCGGAAATGAACGGCCTGCTGCGCGACATGGAAAATACCGAGCGCAGCGGTCAATGCAACCATGGCCGACCGACCTGGACCCAACTGGGCCTGGACGATCTGGACAAACTGTTCCTGCGCGGTCGTTGATGAGCCAGCTCCCTCCAGCGATTTTCCTGATGGGCCCGACCGCTGCGGGCAAGACCGACCTGGCCATCGAGCTGACCAAGGTGCTGCCGTGCGAGCTGATCAGCGTCGACTCGGCGCTGGTCTATCGCGGCATGGACATCGGCACCGCCAAACCTTCCAAAGAACTACTGGCCGAGTTTCCGCACCGGTTGATCGACATTCTCGATCCGGCCGAGGCCTATTCGGCAGCAGATTTCCGTCGTGATGCCCTGCAAGCCATGGCCGAGATCACCGCGCGCGGAAAAATTCCGCTGCTGGTTGGCGGCACCATGCTCTATTACAAGGCGTTGGTTGATGGCCTGGCGGACATGCCGGCGGCCGATCCCGAGGTTCGTGCGCAGATCGAAGAAGAGGCTGCACGCCTTGGCTGGCAAGCCCTGCACGATCACCTGGCGATCATCGATCCGGTGTCGGCGGCACGCATTCATCCGAACGATCCGCAGCGCCTGAGTCGGGCGCTGGAGGTTTATCGGGTCAGCGGTCAGAGCATGACTGCCCTGCGTCAGCAACAATCTGCGCAAAGTACTGAAGCAGCCGCTTCGGGACGGCAACAATTGCCCTATACTGTCGCGAACTTGGCCATTGCTCCGGCAAATCGTCAGGTACTGCATGAGCGCATTAAACAAAGATTCACAAATATGCTGGAACAGGGGTTCATCGACGAGGTCGTAGCCCTGCGTAAAAGAAGTGACCTGCATTCCGGGTTGCCGTCTATACGTGCGGTAGGCTACCGCCAAGTCTGGGACTACCTGGATGGCAAGCTGTCGTTAGCTGAAATGCAGGAACGCGGCATCATTGCCACGCGTCAATTGGCCAAGCGCCAGTTCACCTGGCTGCGCAGCTGGGAAGAACTGCACTGGCTGGACAGTCTTGATTGCGACAATCTGCCACGCGCCTTGAAATACCTTGGGACCATCTCCATATTGAGCTGAGTCCTTGCAATTGCCGTCTATCCTTGGGGGTGTGGCGGCCAAAGCCATCTGAATTACCTATTTTTATTATTGAATCCTTAAAGGAGTGCGGCACATGTCAAAAGGGCATTCGCTACAAGACCCTTACTTGAATACTTTACGTAAAGAGAAAGTTGGGGTTTCCATCTACCTGGTCAACGGTATCAAACTGCAAGGCACGATCGAGTCGTTCGACCAGTTCGTTATCCTGCTGAAAAACACCGTCAGCCAGATGGTTTACAAACACGCTATCTCGACAGTCGTGCCAGTACGTCCAATTCGTCTGCCTAGCGCAACCGAATCCGATGCAGGTGACGCTGAGCCAGGTAACGCCTGATAGGAGTCTCCTTTGTTCTTTGAGCGCCACGGTGGTGGTGAGCGAGTCATACTCGTTCACTTGGAAGGTCAGGACCCTGAGGCGCGCGAAGATCCGCAGGAGTTTCAGGAATTGGCTAATTCGGCGGGCGCCGAGACCGTTGCGTTTTTTAACGTACCGCGTCATCGGCCAACCGCCAAATTCCTGATTGGCAGCGGCAAGGTCGAGGAATTACGCGACCTGGTCCATGCCGAAAAGGCCGATCTGGTGATTTTCAATCACATTCTCACGCCCAGTCAGGAACGTAACCTCGAACGTGTTTTCGAGTGTCGCGTGATCGACCGTACCGGCCTGATTCTCGATATCTTCGCCCAGCGCGCCCGTACCCATGAAGGCAAGCTCCAGGTAGAACTGGCCCAGCTTGATCACATGAGCACCCGCCTGGTTCGCGGCTGGACTCACCTTGAGCGTCAGGGTGGCGGTATCGGCATGCGTGGCCCGGGTGAAACCCAGCTCGAAACCGACCGGCGTCTGCTGCGGGTTCGTCTGCGTCAGATCAAGGGTCGTCTGGAAAAAGTGCGCAGCCAGCGCGAGCAATCGCGACGCGGCCGCTCCCGTGCGGATATCCCTACCGTGTCTCTGGTGGGCTATACCAACGCCGGCAAATCCACGCTGTTCAATAACGTGACCAAGTCCGAGGTATACGCGGCCGACCAGTTGTTCGCCACGCTCGACCCGACCCTGCGCCGTCTGGAACTGGACGACCTGGGGCCGATCGTTCTGGCGGACACGGTAGGGTTCATTCGGCACTTGCCGCACAAGCTGGTCGAGGCATTTCGGTCTACGCTCGAAGAGTCGAGCAATTCCGACCTGCTGTTGCACGTGATCGATGCGGCCGAACCGGATCGCATGTTGCAGATCGAGCAGGTGATGGTGGTACTGGGCGAGATCGGAGCCCAGGACTTGCCGATCCTCGAGGTATACAACAAACTCGATTTGCTTGAAGGCGTTGAGCCACAGATCCAGCGCGATGCCGATGGCAAACCGCAGCGGGTCTGGCTGTCGGCGCGCGATGGCACGGGTCTGGAATTGCTTGAACAAGCCATTGCCGAGTTGCTGGGCAGTGATTTGTTTGTGGGGACATTGCGCTTGCCGCAACGGTTCGCTCGACTGCGTGCGCAGTTCTTCGAACTCGGTGCGGTACAGAAAGAAGAGCATGACGAAGAAGGCATCTGCCTGCTGGCCGTTCGTTTGCCCCGTGTCGAGTTGAATCGACTGGTAAGCCGCGAAGGATTGCAGCCGATGGAATTCATCGAGCAACACACTTTGCAATAAAAGCCTGGCAAAGCGGTTGTGCCGCAACGGCAGGCATTCTGTAGCATTGGTCGGCGCGCCGTGGGTGCGTCTTTGCTTTATCAGATGGAGAGCGCTATGGCTTGGAATGAGCCGGGTGGCAACTCGAATAATCAGGATCCTTGGGGT
Source organism: Pseudomonas sp. IT-93MI4 (assembly GCF_949767635.1). Taxonomy (NCBI): domain Bacteria; kingdom Pseudomonadati; phylum Pseudomonadota; class Gammaproteobacteria; order Pseudomonadales; family Pseudomonadaceae; genus Pseudomonas; species Pseudomonas sp. IT-93MI4. The sequence continues at coordinate 197,677 of NZ_CATKPP010000044.1, read as the reverse complement.
GGCAAGCGCCGCAATAACGGCGACCGCAAGGGGCCACCGGATCTCGACGAGGCCTTCCGAAAGCTGCAGGAAAGCCTGAACGGGTTGTTCGGTGGTGGTAAGAAACGCGGTGGTGATGACGGCGGTGGTTCGGGCAGGAGTGGTGGCGGCTTCGGCGGTCTGCTCGGCATCGGCCTCGTGGTGCTGGCGGCTGTCTGGCTGTACAGCGCGGTCTATGTGGTCGACGAGCAGGAGCAAGCCGTGGTGCTGCGCTTCGGCAAGTACTACGAGACTGTCGGCCCCGGCCTGAACATCTACTTCCCGCCGATCGACAAGAAGTACATGGAGAACGTCACGCGTGAGCGTGCCTACACCAAGCAGGGCCAGATGCTGACCGAAGACGAGAACATCGTCGAAGTGCCGCTGACCGTGCAGTACAAGATCAGCAATCTGCAGGACTTCGTGCTGAACGTCGATCAGCCGGAAATCAGTCTGCAGCATGCGACCGACAGCGCCCTGCGCCACGTGGTGGGTTCGACCGCCATGGATCAGGTGCTGACCGAAGGTCGTGAATTGATGGCCAGCGAAATCAAGGAGCGTCTGCAACGTTTCCTCGATACCTATCGCACCGGTATCACCGTCACCCAGGTCAACGTACAGAGCGCAGCGGCACCGCGTGAAGTGCAGGAAGCCTTCGACGACGTGATCCGCGCCCGTGAAGACGAGCAGCGTTCGCGCAACCAGGCGGAAACCTACGCCAACGGCGTCGTGCCGGAAGCCCGTGGTCAGGCCCAGCGTATCCTCGAGGATGCCAACGGTTACCGCGACGAAACGGTTTCGCGCGCCAAGGGTGAGGCGGATCGCTTTACCAAACTGGTCGCCGAGTATCGCAAGGCCCCTGAAGTCACCCGCCAGCGTCTGTACCTGGACACCATGCAGGAAGTCTTCAGCAATACCAGCAAGGTACTCGTGACCGGCAACAAGAACGGCCAGAGCAACCTGCTTTACCTGCCGTTGGACAAAATGATCCAGAACAGTTCGGGCAGCAATGCACCGGTTACCGGTTCGGCTGCCGCCAGCAACAACACGGACGTCGCGCCGCATGTCACTGACCTGCCGCAGACACGTACAAGGGAGACCCGCTGATGAGCAATAAATCGCTGATCGCCCTGATCGTTGGCGTTGTCGTGGTGCTGGTGGGCTGGAACTGCTTCTATATCGTGGCTCAGACCGAGCGCGCGGTGCTGCTGCAATTCGGTCGTGTGGTTCAGGCCGATGTCCAGCCGGGCCTGCATGTGAAAGTGCCTTACGTTAACCAGGTGCGTAAATTCGACGCACGTCTGATGACGCTGGATGCACCGACACAGCGCTTCCTGACCCTGGAAAAGAAAGCCGTGATGGTTGATGCCTACGCCAAGTGGCGGGTGAAAGATGCCGAGCGCTTCTACACCGCGACTTCCGGCCTCAAGCAGATCGCCGATGAGCGTCTGTCCCGTCGTCTGGAATCCGGTCTGCGTGACCAGTTCGGCAAGCGCACTCTGCACGAAGTGGTGTCGGGTGAGCGTGATGCGCTGATGGCTGACATCACCGCGTCGCTGAACAAGATGGCGGAAAAAGAGCTGGGTATCGAAGTCGTCGATGTCCGGGTCAAGGCCATCGATCTGCCGAAGGAAGTGAACCGCAGCGTGTTCGAACGTATGAGCACCGAGCGTGAGCGTGAAGCTCGCGAGCACCGCGCCAAGGGTAACGAGCTGGCCGAAGGCATCCGTGCCGACGCCGATCGTCAACGCCGCGTGCTGCTGGCTGAAGCCTATCGTGAGTCCGAAGAGATTCGCGGTGATGGCGATGCCCAGGCCGCTGCGATCTACTCCAAGGCCTACGGCCAGGATCAGGAGTTCTACGGTTTCTACCGTAGCCTGCGTGCCTACCGTGAAAGCTTCGCGAACAAATCCGACGTCATGGTTCTCGACCCAAGCAGCGACTTCTTCCGTTACCTGGAAAAGTCCAAGCCTTGATACGACGTTGACCTGAATCATTCCGCCCGGCGGCTAAAACCTCGGGCGGGGTGATCCTTTGGGAAAACGTGTGTATGATGCGGCAGCCGGGAAATTCCCGGCTTTTTTGCGTCTGCACATTTGATTGCTGTTTTTTGTTGCAGGCATCGGGTTGAATGGCCCGAGCGTTTTTCGAGGAAAGTGATGGGCGAAGCCGGTAACAGGCCTTTCGCCGCGTCGTTCATGCGCGTGCGTTTTGAACGGATCGGTCATTTTCTGCTTCACTCAAGGCTCGCCCGCAGGCTGGCCGCCCGGATCAAAGGGGAATGGCGTAATGGCAACGGTAGACCGCTGGCTGCTGCCAGATGGCATCGAAGAAGTACTGCCACCGGAAGCGGCGCGCATTGAAGTCGCGCGTCGTCAGGTGTTGGATCTGTTCCAGAGCTGGGGTTACGAGTTTGTCGTGACTCCCCATATCGAGTACCTGGAATCCCTGCTGACCGGTGCGGGCCAGGACCTGGATCTGCGTACCTTCAAGGTCATCGACCCGCAGTCGGGTCGGCAGATGGGGTTCCGTGCCGACATCACGCCGCAAGTGGCGCGCATCGATGCGCACACCCTGCGTCGCGAAGGTCCGAGCCGTCTGTGCTACGCCGGCAGCGTGCTGCATGCCCAGCCGCGTGCACTGTCGTCCTCGCGCAGCCCGATTCAGCTGGGTGCCGAGCTGTACGGCGATGCCAGCCCGAGCAGCGACGTTGAAGTGATCAGCCTGATGCTCGCCATGCTGCAACTGGCCGATGTGCCGGATGTACACATGGACCTTGGCCATGTCGGCATCTACCGTGGTCTGGCGCGCGCCGCCGGTCTGTCCGGTGAAGTCGAGCAGCAGTTGTTCGATGCGTTGCAACGCAAGGCCATCGACGAGGTCATTACCTTGACCGAAGGCCTGCCGGCCGATCTGTCCGGCATGCTGCGGGCGCTGGTCGATCTGTGTGGCGGACGTGAAGTACTGAGTGCGGCCCGTGAGCGTCTGGCCAATGCACCGGCGCCGGTTCTGGCGGCGCTGGAAGATTTGCTGGAGATCGCCGATCGTCTGGCGACGCGTTTCCCGGAGTTGCCGCTGTACTTCGACCTGGGCGAGCTGCGCGGCTACCACTACCACACCGGTGTGGTGTTCGCGGTGTTTGTCCCGGGCGTGGGCCAGTCCATCGCTCAGGGCGGTCGTTACGACGACATCGGCGCCGACTTCGGTCGTGCCCGTCCGGCGACCGGCTTCTCTACCGATTTGAAAACCCTGGTGACCCTGGGGCGTGCTGAGATCGAGCTACCGTCTGGCGGTATCTGGATGCCTGACAGTACGGATGCGGCACTCTGGCAGCAGGTTTGCCAGTTGCGCAGTGAGGGTCAGCGTGTCGTTCAGGCATTGCCTGGACAACCTTTGGCCGCCGCCCGTGATGCGGACTGCGACCGGCAATTGATTCAGCAGAACGGGCTTTGGCAAGTATCGCCACTGGCTTCTTGAGTTTTCCTGCCGGCCATCGCCGGCACCAAGTTTGCGCGAATGAGGACAAGTGTTATGGGTAAGAATGTCGTAGTCCTGGGCACCCAATGGGGTGATGAGGGCAAAGGCAAGATCGTTGATCTGCTGACCGAACATGCTGCCGCCGTAGTGCGCTACCAAGGTGGCCACAACGCTGGCCACACCCTGGTGATCGACGGCGAGAAAACCGTCTTGCACCTGATCCCGTCGGGCGTACTGCGCGAAGGCGTGCAGTGCCTGATCGGCAACGGCGTGGTGGTTGCACCTGACGCCCTGCTGCGTGAGATCACCAAGCTGGAAGAGAAAGGCGTACCGGTGCGCGAGCGCCTGCGTATCAGCCCGTCCTGCCCGCTGATTCTGTCCTTCCACGTGGCGCTGGACCAGGCCCGTGAAAAAGCCCGTGGCGAGCTGAAGATCGGTACTACCGGTCGCGGTATCGGCCCGGCTTACGAAGACAAGGTTGCACGTCGTGGCCTGCGCGTGGGTGACCTGCTGAACATGCCGCGCTTCGAAGACAAGCTGCGTGAACTGGTGGATTACCACAACTTCATGCTGGTCGGTTACTACAAAGAGCCGGCCATTGAGTTCGAAAAGACTCTGGCCGAGTGCAAGGAATACGCCGAGCTGCTCAAGCCGCTGATGCTCGACGTGACTGCCGAGCTGCACGACCTGCGTCGCGCCGGCAAAGACATCATGTTCGAAGGCGCTCAGGGTTCGTTGCTCGACATCGACCACGGTACCTACCCGTACGTGACCAGTTCCAACACCACCGCAGGTGGCGTGGCGACCGGTTCGGGCGTTGGCCCGATGTTCCTCGACTACATCCTGGGCATCACCAAGGCTTACACCACTCGCGTCGGTTCGGGTCCATTCCCGACTGAGCTGTTCGACGACGTGGGTGCGCATCTGGCCAAGCAAGGTCACGAGTTCGGCGCTACCACCGGCCGTGCCCGTCGTTGCGGCTGGTTCGACGCCGTCATCCTGCGTCGCGCTATCGATGTGAACAGCATCTCGGGCATCTGCCTGACCAAGCTGGACGTACTCGATGGTCTGGAAACCATCAACATCTGCACCGGCTACAAGGACGCGCAAGGCAATGCCGTGGCGCCGACCGACGCTGACAGCTACGTGGGCCTGCAGCCTGTGTACGAAGAAGTGCCGGGCTGGACCGAATCGACCGTGGGTGCCAAAACCCTGGAAGAGCTGCCAGCTAACGCTCGTGCCTACATCAAACGCGTTGAAGAGTTGATCGGCGCGCCGATCGACATTATTTCGACGGGCCCGGATCGCAACGAAACCATCGTTCTGCGTCATCCGTTCGCTTGATAAGTCGTTGATGTAAAAAACAAAGGCCCCTTAATCGGGGCCTTTGTCGTTTATGCCTGTTGGACGGCATGACCTTTGCTGTAAATCTTCCTACAAGAGTGCCATCAAATTAATGGCGTCAGAAGTAGAGGGATTCACAGTGTCGGCCGTTCTCTCACTGTTACAAAGCCGTTTGTTGCGGCCCGTGTTCGTTACCCTTGGTATCGCCCTTTTGGTGCAAGTGCTGGTGGCAGTCGCCCTGACACGAAGCACGGTCACGGCGCTGGAAGCCGATCTCGGCGCTCGTCTGGGCGCTGACAGCCAAAAGCTCTCCGGCGAGCTGGAGCAGGCCGGGCGTGAAGTCACCTCAAGCCTCGATAACCTTTCCTCAAGTACCCGGCAGCGCCTGACCGCCGGCCTGTCTTCCCGTCTGAAGGAAGAGCAGGCGCAACTGCGTACGACACTGGAAAAAGATCTCAAGGACTCGGCCAATGACATGGCTCAGTTGCTCGCCTCGGTGGCGCCGCGCGCCATGTGGGACAGCGACGTGCCGACCCTGTCCGAATTTGCTCGTCGCGCCCAGCGCAATCCCAACGTGTTGTTCGTGGTTTACGACGATGCCACCGGACAGCACCTGACGCGTTATCTCAACCGCGAAAACCCGATCAACAAGGCCTTGCTGGAAAAGGGCCAGGGCGAACGCGCGCTGGATAAAGTGCTGGACGCGGCGAAAAACGATCCGTCGGTCTACTACCTTGAGGCCTCGATCAATCCCAACGGCGTGGAAATCGGCAAGGTGCTGATGGGCGTATCGACGGCTTCGGTGGACACCGATCTGGCGGCGCTCGACCAGCGCTTCTCGGCGCTGATCGCCAGCAGCGATCAACTGGTCGGCGACAGTCTCAAGGGTGCCGCTGCCGATAGCGCGACGGCAATGCAGGCGCGTCTGCAGTCGGCGCAATCCACCGCGACCGAGATGAAAGCCAATACCAGCAGCACCGTGCAGGAAGCCGCCGCGACCTTGCGCTGGCGCATCGGCATGGGCCTGGCACTCGTCGGTTGCGGCGTGCTGCTGTTGCTGGCGGTGGTGCTGGGGCACCGGGTGGTCAATCGCTTGAAGATGCTCAACGCGGCGATGGACGATCTGGCGGCAGGCGAGGGCGACCTGACCAAGCGCGTGCAGATCAACAGCAAGGACGAGATCGGCGACATGGCCTCGGCAGTCAATCGCTTTGTGGATAAGTTGCAGCCGATCGTGCGCGAGGCGGGCGATGTCGCGCAGCGTACCGGTGTCGAGATTGGTGCCATGACCCTGCGCAATGCCGGTGCCGACGCAGCGGCCGGGATGCAGCGTGACGAAGTGGCGGAAAGCCTGCGCGCGCTGTCGCAAATGGCTGACGAGGCGCAATCGGAAAGCCATGCCATGCAGGCTGCGTTGAAGCAGGTGGTGGATATTCGCCAGGCCACCGATGAAAACACTCGTACCTCGGCGAAAGTCGGCAGCCTGATCGAGGCGCTGGCCGGGCAGGTCGACACCGGGGCGAAAGTCATCGAGCGGCTGGCGCAGCAGAGCGAACAGATCGAAGTGGTGCTGACGGTGATTCACGGCATAGCCGAGCAGACCAACTTGCTGGCCTTGAATGCGGCGATCGAAGCGGCGCGGGCCGGTGAGACCGGCCGCGGTTTTGCCGTGGTCGCGGACGAGGTGCGCGCCTTGGCGAGCAAGACGCAAAGCTCGACCGGCGACATTCAGGCGCACATCGTCGCGTTGCAGCAGGGCGCGCGTGAAGCGGTAGAAGCGATCGGTCAGGCGGGGCGTCAGGCCAGCGAAGGTTTGCTGGTGTTGCGCGACAGCGCACGGTTGCAGCAGTCGGTGCAGGCCTCGGTCGAGCAGGTGCATGCGGCGATCGGTCTGGCAACGCAGGCAGCGGCGCATCAGGCGCAGGGCGCGCAGGCAGTGCGTGGGCGGGTCGAAACGATTCATGCCCAAGCCGAGAAGGCGGCGCAGGCGGTGGTGGAAACCACGGCCAGTGGCAAGGTACTGGATGGGCTGGCGGCGCAGCTGAAGGCCAGTCTGGGACAGTTCAGGGCCTGATGTTTCCCCCTTCGCGAGCAGGCTCGCTCCCGCATTCGATCGCATTCCTCTGGTGGGGCTCGGTCAAACTGTGGGAGCGGGCTTGCTCGCGAAGGCGATTTCAGCGGCTCAGATACATCCGCGTCGTCAGCAGATACACCGGCAACCCCGACACCACAATCAACAACGCCGCATAAGGCGCTGCCGCCGCGAACTCGACATTTGCCGTATGCGCCCAAACCTCGGTCGCCAGCGTGTTCAGCCCGGTCGGACTGAGCAACAGCGTCGCCGTCAATTCCTTCATCGCATCCAGAAACACCAGCGCAAACGCCGCACCCAGTGCCGGGAAGATGATCGGCAGGGTCACCCGGCAAAACGCGGTGAATGACGATGCCCCCAACGTGCGTGCCGCTTCTTCCAGCTGCGGCGCAGCCTTGTTCAGTGCCGTGCGAATCGGCGCCTGTGCCAATGGCAGGAACAGCAGCGCATAAGCGATCAGCAGCAATGCCGAGGTCTGGTACAGCGCCGGCACGTAGTGCAGGGCGAAATACACCAGCGTCAGCGCGATTACCAGGCCCGGCAAGGCGTGGAGCAGATACGGCAAGCGTTCGGCCCAGATCGCTAGTTGGCCCTTGTAACGCACCACCAGCAGCCCGACCGGCACCGCCAGCAGCAGGCACAGCGCTGCGCCACCCAGCGACAAGGCCAGCGAAGACAGCAGGGCTTCGGTGATCGCCGCGACCGGGAAGGCTGCCGATGAGCCCACCGCCAGCCAGTACGCGAGCATGCCCAGCGGAATCCCGCTGCCGACAATCGCCAGCAACAGGCAATACAACTGACCGGCAACCGCCCACGGCCCCAGCCGCACTTGCTCGGCCTGACGCGCTGCGCCCTGGCCGGTGCGCACATGGCGACCCTTGCCGCGTACACGCAGCTCCAGCCACAACAGCATCAGACATAGCGCGAGCAGCACCGCCGAAAGCATCGCCGCGTTGGCGTTGCTGAATTCCAGTTCGAATTGCTGATAGATCGCGGTGGTGAAGGTTTGCAGGCCGATGATCGACAGTGCGCCGAACTCGACCAGCATGTGCAGGGCAATCAGCAGCGAACCGGCCAGCAGCGACGGCCAGAGCAGCGGCAGGGTGACGCGGAAAAACACGCCCCAGCGATTCTGTCCCAAGGTGCGGGCGGATTCTTCAAGGGACGGATCGAGGTTGCGCAGGGTCGCCGCGACCGGCAGAAAGATCAGCGGATACTTCGACAGGCTCATCACCAGAATCGCCCCGCCGAGGCCTTCGAACTGCGCGCTCAACGACACCCAGGTGAAGCTGCTGACAAACGCCGGCACCGCAAATGGCAGGCACAGAATCACTCCCCACGGGCGTCGGCCCGGCAGATTGCTGCGCTCCAGCAACCACGCCAGTGACAGGCCGATCACACCGCAAGCCAGCGTCACGCCAACCATCAATGCCAAGGTGTTGCGCAGCAGACCGAAAACGTACGGGCGCCACAACAAGTGCAGCGCCTCAGCCCAGCCGGCTTGCCAGGCTTTCAGGCCGACGTAGGCCAGTGGCAACAGGCTCATAACCACCAGCAATAACACCGGCAGCACCAGCCAGATTGACGGCCGCTTGCGTCGTGGTACGAAACCCCCGCGCGCGGCGGGGGCGGATAACGATGTGGCCATCAGTTCAGGCCAACTTCACGTTCCAGGTCCAAGGCTTCTTCGGCGTTGCCCAGATCGGCCGGGGTCACGTTTGGCACTTGCAGTTCGCTGAACGGCTTGAGCCCGCGATCCGATTCCATACCTTTGTGCAGCGGGTATTCGGCGGTGGTCTGAGTGATCACGCGCTGGCCTTCCTCACTGGCCATGTAGGCAAGGAATTGCTGGGCTTCTTTTGGATGTTTGCTGGATTTCAGCACGGCAGCGCTAGATACAGTGATCAGTCCGCCGACGTCGCCGCCGGTGAAGTAATGCAGTTTCGAGTCGAGTTTGCCTTTTTCGCGTTGCAGGGCGAACCAGTAGTAGTTGTTCACCAGCACGGTGGCGACTTCGCCGTTTTCCACGGCTTTGAGCGCGACCATGTTGTTGCTGTAGGTCTTGCCGAAAGCGCGCAGGCCGGTCAGCCATTCTTCGGCGGCGTCGCGACCGTGCATCTTGATGATCGCCACGGCCTGTTCCTGAAATGCGCCGCTGGTCGGGACGAAGCCGACTTTGCCTTGCCACTTCGGATCGGAGAATTCCATCACCGACTTCGGCAGGTCTTTCTCATCGACCAGTTTCGGGTTGTAGGCAACCACGCGAACCCGCGCGGTGACACCGATCCAGGTGCCGTTGCCGGCGACGTATTGCTTGGGCAGCACCGCCAGCGTGGCGTCGTCAGTCTTGGCCAGCAGGCCTTGCTCGCCGAGGTTGTTCAGCGGAGGAGATTCTTCGGTGTAGATCACGTCGGCGGGGGAACGGTCGCCTTCTTCGATGACCTGGCTGGCGAGCTGGTTGCTGCTGCCCTTGCGTACGTTGACGTGAATGCCGGTCTTGGCCTCGAAAGCCTTGGCGATCGCATCGCCGACTTCCTTGTGTTGACCGTTGTAGAGCGTCAGGGAAACCGCATCGGCTGCCTGGGTGAGGGGAGTGGCGAGTGCCAGGCCGAGCAGGGTGAAGGTCAAGCCGCGGCGCAGGGTATTTCGAAACATCATTCGCAGGGTTCCTCACTGTCGCATTGCAAAAACTTGCAACAATGATAAACGATATTGTTTCTCAAGTGCGCCTTGCGGGTCGGTTGAGTGTTTGCTAGAGGCTGGTCGCCACAAGGTCTTGCAGGTTTTCAAACGCCAGAAACACAAAAACCCGCTTTCGCGGGTTTTTTGGGAAACTCAACGTCGTAACCTTGAGTTTGAATTGGTGCCCAGAAGAAGACTCGAACTTCCACGACCGTAAGGTCACCAGCACCTGAAGCTGGCGTGTCTACCAATTTCACCATCTGGGCATTCATCGCGAGCGTTGCCGCTGTTGATGTGGCGCACTATACGGAGCGCTTTTTGATCTGTAAACCCCTGATTTAATTTTAATTAATCAGTTTTAACAAACCCGTTCCTTAGAATGCAAAAAACCCGCTTTCGCGGGTTTTGTGTGAGCCTTGAAACTGATCTAGTCTCAAACTCGAAATTGGTGCCCAGGAGAAGACTCGAACTTCCACGACCGTAAGGTCACCAGCACCTGAAGCTGGCGTGTCTACCAATTTCACCACCTGGGCATCTCGTCAACGTGTGTACGTCGTCGATGGCGCGCACTATACGGAGCGCCTTTTTAACTGTAAACCCCTGTCAGCAAAAAAAATGAATTTTTTTACCAGCGGTGTTCAAAAGGGCTTTCAGGCGTCGATACAAGGCTCCAGAAGGGCCTTATATAGTCGGAAATTTCCCGTTTGATGGCGCCTATGCCAAACTAACCCGCATATAGACAAGGTGAAAACTCTCTAATGGCCGATTGGCAGTCCCTCGATCCCGAGGCCGCTCGTGAAGCGGAAAAATATGAAAACCCTATTCCCAGCCGCGAACTGATCCTGGCGCATCTCGCCGATCGGGGTTCGCCTGCTGCCCGCGAGCAACTGGTCGAAGAGTTTGGTCTGACCACAGAAGACCAGATCGAAGCCCTGCGCCGCCGCCTGCGCGCCATGGAGCGCGACGCTCAATTGATCTACACCCGCCGTGGCACCTATGCGCCGGTGGACAAGCTCGACCTGATCCTCGGCCGCATTAGCGGTCACCGTGACGGTTTCGGCTTCCTGGTGCCGGACGACGGCAGCGATGACCTGTTCATGAGCCCGGCGCAGATGCGTCTGGTGTTCGATGGCGACCGTGCGCTGGCCCGTGTTTCCGGTCTCGACCGTCGTGGCCGCCGTGAAGGCGTGATCGTCGAAGTGGTGTCCCGTGCCCACGAAACGATTGTTGGTCGCTACTTCGAAGAGGGCGGTATCGGTTTCGTTGTTGCCGACAATCCGAAGATCCAGCAGGAAGTGCTGGTTACGCCAGGCCGCAACGCCAACGCGCAGATCGGTCAGTTCGTCGAGGTGAAAATCACCCACTGGCCGACGCCGCGCTTCCAGCCGCAAGGCGATGTGGTCGAAGTGGTCGGCAACTACATGGCGCCGGGCATGGAAATCGATGTCGCGCTGCGTACCTACGACATTCCGCACGTCTGGCCTGAAGCGGTGCTCAAAGAAGCCGCCAAGCTCAAGCCGGAAGTCGAAGAGAAAGACAAAGAGAAGCGTGTCGACCTGCGCCATCTGCCGTTCGTCACCATCGACGGCGAAGATGCCCGCGACTTCGACGACGCGGTCTACTGCGAAGCCAAGCCGGGCAAGTTGCGCCTGTTCTCTGGCGGATGGAAGTTGTACGTGGCGATTGCCGACGTTTCCAGCTACGTGAAGATCGGTTCGGCGCTGGACAATGAAGCCCAGGTACGCGGCAACTCGGTGTATTTCCCCGAGCGCGTGGTGCCGATGCTGCCTGAGCAGCTCTCCAACGGCCTGTGCTCGCTGAACCCGCACGTCGATCGTCTGGCCATGGTTTGCGAGATGACCATCTCCAAGTCCGGCGAAATGACCGACTACTGCTTCTATGAAGCGGTGATCCATTCCCACGCCCGCCTGACCTACAACAAGGTCAGCGCGATGCTGGAAACCCCGAAAGCCACCGAAGCGCGCAAGCTTCGCGGCGAATACACCGACGTGGTGCCGCACCTCAAGCAGCTCTATGCGCTGTACAAAGTGTTGCTGGCTGCCCGTCACGTGCGTGGCGCGATCGATTTCGAAACCCAGGAAACCCGGATCATCTTCGGTTCCGAGCGCAAGATTGCCGAAATCCGTCCGACCACCCGCAACGATGCGCACAAGCTGATCGAGGAATGCATGCTGGCGGCCAACGTGGCCACCGCCGAATTCCTCAAGAAGCACGAAATCCCCGCGCTGTACCGTGTCCACGACGGCCCGCCACCGGAGCGTCTGGAAAAACTGCGCGCCTTCCTCGGCGAGCTCGGCCTGTCCCTGCACAAAGGCAAGGACGGCCCGTCGCCGAAGGACTATCAGGCCCTGTTGGCGAGCATCAAGGACCGTCCGGATTTCCATCTGATCCAGACCGTGATGCTGCGCTCCCTGAGTCAGGCGGTGTACAGCGCCCAGAACGAAGGCCACTTCGGCCTGAATTACGAGGCCTATACCCACTTTACCTCGCCGATCCGTCGTTACCCGGACCTGCTCACGCACCGCGCCATCCGCAGCGTGATCCATTCGAAACAGGACACTCCGCACGTTCGTCGTGCCGGGGCGATGACCATTCCGAAGGCGCGCATCTATCCCTACGACGAAGCGGCGCTGGAGCAACTCGGCGAGCAGTGCTCGATGAGCGAGCGCCGTGCCGACGAAGCCACCCGCGACGTGGTGAACTGGCTCAAGTGCGAGTTCATGAAAGATCGTGTGGGCGAATCGTTCCCGGGCGTGATCACCGCCGTGACCGGTTTTGGCCTGTTCGTCGAGCTGACTGATATCTACGTCGAAGGCCTGGTGCATGTCACCGCGCTGCCGGGCGACTACTACCACTTCGACCCTGTGCATCACCGCTTGGCGGGCGAGCGCACCGGTCGCAGCTTCCGTCTCGGCGATACCGTTGAAGTGCGCGTGATGCGCGTCGACCTCGACGAGCGCAAGATCGACTTCGAGATGGCAGAAAAAACCATCAGCGCGCCGATCGGTCGCAAGAAACGTGGCGCCGATACCGCAGCACCTGCGAGCAAGGCTGTGGAAGACAAGGCTCCGGCGAAAACCGCCAGCCGTCGTCCGGCCAAGGAAAAAGCCGTCGAGGCCTATCGCCCGAGCGATGCCGTGGCGAAAAACGCCGAGCTGCGCAAAAGCCGTGAATTGAAGAAGGCCTTGCTGGCCGAAGCCAAAAGCGGTGGTAAAGCGGCGTCTGGGGGAAAGACCGGACGGTCGGCGCCTGAGAAGGCCGTCGGCGGCAAGCCAGCCAAACCGAGCAAACACCGTAAAGGCCCGCCGAAAGCGGGTTCGGCTCCAGCCAAAAGTGGCGGGTCGCGTAAACCGAAGGCGAAGTCATGAGTCAGTTGGAAAAAATCTACGGCGTTCACGCGGTAGAAGCGTTGCTGCGTCACCACCCTAAACGCGTCAAGCAGATCTGGCTGGCCGAAAGCCGCAACGATCCGCGCGTGCAGACCCTGATCGAGCTGGCCAACGAAAATCGTGTGCAGATCGGTCAGGCAGAGCGCCGCGAAATGGACGCTTGGGTTGAAGGCGTGCACCAGGGCGTGGTTGCGGACGTCAGTCCGAGCCAGGTCTGGGGCGAGGCGATGCTCGACGAGTTGCTCGACCGTACCGAAGGCGCACCGCTGTTGCTGGTGCTTGACGGCGTGACCGACCCGCACAACCTCGGCGCCTGCCTGCGTTCGGCGGATGCTGCCGGCGCGCTGGCGGTGATCGTGCCCAAGGACAAGTCGGCAACCCTGACGCCGGTGGTGCGTAAAGTGGCCTGCGGCGCGGCGGAAGTGATTCCGCTGGTGGCGGTGACCAACCTGGCGCGCACTCTGGAAAAGCTTCAGCAGCGCGGTCTGTGGGTGGTCGGCACGGCGGGTGAGGCCGAGGTCAGCATTTATGACCAGGACCTGACCGGCCCGACCATCCTGATCATGGGCGCCGAAGGCAAAGGCATGCGTCGCCTGACTCGCGAGCACTGCGACTATCTGGTGAACCTGCCGATGGCCGGCAGCGTCAGCAGTCTCAACGTGTCCGTGGCCACCGGTGTGTGCCTGTTCGAAGCACAGCGTCAACGCGGCGCCAAGGCCAAAGCTGCCGCGAAGAAGTAGTCTTGAGCTGAAATCGGTTCAAATGTGGGAGCGAGCCTGCTCGCGAAAGGGGTGTGTCAGCTGACAATAATGTTGCCTGATATATCGCATTCGCGAGCAGGCTCGCTCCCACAGTGTTTTGTGTCAGGTCGAAGATCGGTGGTTGTTCAAATAATCACCAATTGCCTTGCACCTGCGCAGTCCCTTCTCTACAATTGCGCCCCTTGCTGTGACGGCAGGCACGCATGTGCCCCGCGTCAGCAAGTCCATAAGTGTCATTCACTCCTTGTCTGACCGTTTTTGAGCGGCAGGCTACAACCCGTAAGGAGCATTCATGCGTCATTACGAAATCATCTTTCTGGTCCACCCTGACCAGAGCGAGCAAGTCGGCGGCATGGTTGAGCGTTACACCAAGCTGATCGAAGAAGACGGCGGCAAAATCCACCGTCTGGAAGACTGGGGCCGTCGTCAACTGGCCTACGCAATCAACAATGTTCACAAGGCTCACTACGTGATGCTGAACGTTGAGTGCACTGGCAAGGCCCTGGCCGAGCTGGAAGACAACTTCCGCTACAACGATGCTGTGATCCGTAACCTGGTCATCCGTCGCGACGAAGCCGTTACCGGCCAGTCCGAGATGCTCAAGGCTGAAGAAAACCGCAGTGAGCGCCGTGAGCGTCGCGACCGTCCTGAGCACTCCGACGCTGATGGCGTTGAGGGTGATGACAGCGACAACAGCGATAACGCTGACGAGTAATCCACGGACCTTTTAAGGAGCCTATCAAATGGCACGTTTCTTCCGTCGTCGTAAATTCTGCCGCTTCACCGCTGAAGACGTGAAAGAGATCGATTACAAAGATCTCAACACTCTGAAAGCCTACGTATCCGAGACCGGCAAAATCGTTCCAAGCCGCATCACCGGTACCAAAGCTCGTTATCAGCGTCAGCTGGCCACCGCTATCAAGCGCGCCCGCTTCCTGGCCCTGCTGGCCTACACCGACAGCCACGGCCGCTGAGACCGGGCAGTCGACAAGTAGCAAAGGATTGAATGCATGCGTGCCTTAGCTGAGTTCATCATGCGAGGCCGTATGCAGGCCACTCTCGTGGTGGCCGGATGTGCAACATTGCCGTTGTTGTATTGGTTGGGTGCTGCCGCCGGGAGCCTTGTGCTCCTGCGGCGCGGACTGACGGACGCCCTGGGTGTTCTGTCTCTGGGGCTGCTGCCGGCTTTGGTCTGGTGGCTGTATGCCGATGATCCACGGGCACTTCTGGTGCTGCTGGGGTCTTCGGGGCTTGCGTTGGTGTTGCGCGCAAGTGAGTCCTGGGTTCGCACGCTGCTGGTCAGCGTAGTGATTGGAGTGGTGTTTTCAGTGGTGCTCGGGGCAGCGTTTGCGGCCCAGATTGAGATGCTCGCGCAGGCCTTGATAAAGGTCATGCCGGCGCTTCTTGGTGAAACCTACAAGCAATTGTCGGTCGATGAGCAAGCGCGCTTCGCGTCCCTGATTGCACCAGTCCTGACCGGACTGATTGCGGCTCTGTTGCAGATCGTCAGCGTGCTGAGCCTGATTGTCGGGCGGCATTGGCAAGCGTTGTTGTACAACCCGGGTGGTTTTGGTCGCGAGTTTCGCGTCATCCGGATCCCGCTGGGGCCGGCGATGTTGCTGCTGGCGTTGATGCTTCTGGGCCCGAATCTCGGTGCACAGATGGCCATGTTGACGCCGTTGTGCAGCGTACCGCTGGTGTTCGCCGGACTCGCCCTGATTCACGGGCTGGTCGGGCAGAAGCGACTGGCCGGTTTCTGGCTGGTGGGGTTGTACGTCACGCTGCTGTTGTTCATGCAGCTGCTCTATCCGTTGCTCGTGGTTCTGGCCATTGTCGACAGCCTGATTGATTTTCGCGGTCGTCACGTGTCGAAAGACACCGATAACGCGAACGGTGAAGGTTAAAAGTTAAGAGGATTTCCACATGCAACTGATCCTTCTGGAAAAAATCGCCAACCTGGGCAACCTGGGCGACAAAGTAAACGTTAAAGCCGGTTACGGCCGTAACTACCTGCTGCCTTTCGGCAAGGCTACCGCTGCGACCGCTGCCAACCTGGCTGCGTTCGAAGAGCGTCGTGCCGAGCTGGAAAAAGCTGCCGCAGACCGTAAAGCATCGGCTGAAAGCCGTGCTGCCCAACTGGCCGAGCTGGAAGTGACCATCACTGCCACCGCTGGCGACGAAGGCAAGCTGTTCGGTTCGATCGGTACTCACGACATCGCTGACGCACTGACCGCTTCCGGCGTTGAAGTGCAGAAGAGCGAAGTTCGTCTGCCGAACGGCACCATCCGCAACGTGGGTGAATTCGACGTGGCTGTGCACCTGCACGCCGAAGTTGAAGCCACCGTACGCGTTGTCGTGGTAGCAGCTTAAGCAATACTTGTCGGCTGGCACCCTCGGGTGCTTGCCGGTAACATCGGGCACGATCCTGTTTACAGGTCGTGCCCTTTGTCTTTCTGGTACTCCCGTTTTCAAACCTGACTCCAAGTGGCCATGAACGAAATCACCGCTCCCGAGCAATACGATCTGCAAACCGCTGCCCTGAAGGTGCCGCCGCACTCCATCGAGGCCGAACAGGCCGTACTCGGTGGTCTGATGCTGGACAACAACGCCTGGGAACGCGTGCTCGATCAAGTCTCCGACGGCGATTTCTACCGACATGACCACCGTCTGATCTTCCGTGCGATCGCCAAACTGGCCGATCAGAACATGCCGATCGACGTCGTGACCCTTGCCGAGCAACTGGACAAGGAAGGTCAGACGTCCCAGGTCGGCGGCCTCGGTTACCTCGGCGAACTGGCGAAAAACACGCCGTCCGTCGCCAACATCAAGGCCTATGCGCAGATCGTTCGCCAGCGGGCGACGTTGCGCCAGTTGATCGGTATCAGCACCGAAATTGCCGACGCCGCCTTCAACCCTGAAGGCCGTACAGCCGAAGAGATCCTCGACGAAGCCGAACGGCAGATCTTCCAGATCGCCGAGGCTCGGCCCAAGACCGGCGGCCCGGTGGGGGTCAACGAACTGTTGACCAAGGCCATCGACCGCATCGACACCCTGTTCAACACCGCCGACGCGATCACCGGTCTGTCCACCGGTTATACCGACCTCGACGAGAAGACCAGCGGTCTGCAGCCGTCCGACCTGATCATCGTCGCCGGCCGTCCGTCGATGGGTAAAACCACCTTCGCGATGAACCTGGTGGAAAACGCCGTACTGCGCAGCGACAAGGCGGTGCTGGTGTACTCCCTCGAGATGCCAGGTGAATCGCTGATCATGCGTATGCTCTCGTCCCTCGGTCGTATCGATCAGACCAAGGTGCGTTCCGGCCAGCTCGAAGACGACGACTGGCCGCGCCTGACCTCGGCGGTCAACCTGCTCAACGATCGCAAGCTGTTCATCGATGATACCGCCGGCATCAGCCCGTCGGAAATGCGTGCGCGGACCCGGCGCCTGGTGCGCGAACATGGCGACATCGGTCTGATCATGATCGACTACCTGCAGCTGATGCAGATTCCCGGCTCCAGCGGTGACAACCGGACCAACGAGATTTCCGAGATCTCCCGATCCCTGAAAGCCCTGGCCAAAGAATTCAACTGCCCGGTGGTGGCGCTGTCGCAGCTCAACCGTTCCCTGGAACAACGTCCCAACAAGCGTCCGGTGAACTCCGACTTGCGGGAATCCGGAGCTATCGAGCAGGACGCCGACGTCATCATGTTCGTGTACCGGGACGAGGTGTATCACCCGGAAACCGAGCACAAGGGCATCGCCGAAATCATCATCGGCAAGCAGCGGAACGGCCCGATCGGCTTTATCCGCCTGGCGTTTATCGGTAAGTACACCCGCTTCGAAAACCTCGCGCCGGGCAGTTACAACTTCGACGACGACGAGTAAATTCTTCATCGTTTGAGCTGACGCCTTCGCGAGCAAGCCCGCTCCCACACCTGGAATGCATTCAAATGTGGGAGCGGGCTTGCTCGCGAATGGGCGTGGCGCAATTTCCGACCACAGCCGTCGGAATTGGTCAAAATTTGTGCTATATTCCGCGCCCGCGAAATTCAATGAAAGCCAACACCGGTTATCGACATGCAAGCAGCCAAGCCGTTATTTGACTATCCAAAGTACTGGGCCGAATGTTTCGGGCCAGCGCCATTCCTGCCGATGAGCAGGGAGGAGATGGATCAGCTCGGCTGGGATTCCTGCGACATCATCATCGTCACCGGTGATGCCTACGTCGATCACCCGTCGTTCGGCATGGCGATCATCGGCCGGTTGCTGGAGTCCCAGGGCTTCCGCGTCGGGATCATTGCCCAGCCGAACTGGCAATCCAAAGACGACTTCATGAAGCTCGGCGAGCCGAACCTGTTCTTCGGCGTCGCGGCCGGCAACATGGACTCGATGATCAACCGCTACACCGCGGACAAGAAAATCCGTTCCGACGACGCCTACACCCCGGGTGGCATGGCGGGAAAGCGTCCGGATCGCGCGAGCCTGGTCTACAGCCAGCGCTGCAAGGAAGCCTACAAACACGTGCCGATCGTCCTCGGCGGCATCGAAGCTTCGCTGCGCCGCATCGCCCACTATGACTACTGGCAGGATCGTGTACGCAACTCGATCCTGATCGACGCCAGCGCCGACATTCTGCTGTACGGCAACGCCGAGCGCGCCATCGTCGAAGTGGCCCAGCGTCTGTCCTACGGGCACAAGATCGAAGACATCACCGACGTGCGCGGCACCGCGTTCATCCGTCGTGACACGCCGCAGGGCTGGTACGAAGTCGATTCCACGCGCATTGACCGTCCGGGCAAGGTCGACAAGATCATCAACCCGTACGTCAACACCCAGGACACCCAGGCCTGCGCCATCGAGCAAGAGAAGGGCCCGGTGGATGATCCCGAGGAAGCCAAGGTCGTACAGATCCTGGCCAGCCCGCGCATGACTCGCGACAAGACCGTGATCCGCCTGCCGTCGATGGAAAAGGTGCGTAACGACCCGGTCCTGTACGCCCACGCCAACCGCGTGCTGCACCTGGAAACCAACCCAGGCAACGCCCGCGCGCTGGTGCAGAAACATGGCGAGATCGACGTCTGGTTCAATCCGCCGCCGATTCCGATGACCACTGAAGAAATGGACTACGTGTTCGGCATGCCTTACGCCCGGGTTCCGCACCCGGCGTACGGCAAGGAGAAGATTCCGGCCTACGACATGATCCGTTTCTCGGTGAACATCATGCGTGGCTGCTTCGGCGGCTGCACCTTCTGCTCGATCACCGAGCACGAAGGCCGGATCATCCAGAACCGTTCCGAAGAGTCGATCATTCGCGAGATCGAAGAGATCCGCGACAAGGTTCCGGGCTTCACCGGTGTCATCTCCGACCTTGGCGGCCCGACCGCAAACATGTACCGCATCGCCTGCAAGAGCCCGGAAATCGAATCCGCGTGCCGCAAGCCGTCCTGCGTATTCCCGGGCATCTGCCCGAACCTGAACACCGACCACTCGTCGCTGATTCAGCTGTACCGCAGTGCCCGTGCCCTGCCGGGTGTGAAGAAGATCCTGATCGCCTCCGGCCTGCGTTACGACCTCGCGGTCGAGTCGCCGGAGTACGTCAAAGAGCTGGTGACCCACCACGTCGGCGGTTACCTGAAGATCGCCCCGGAACACACCGAGGAAGGTCCGCTCAACCAGATGATGAAACCGGGCATTGGCAGCTATGACAAGTTCAAGCGCATGTTCGAGAAGTACACCAAGGAAGCAGGCAAAGAGCAGTACCTGATCCCGTACTTCATCGCCGCGCACCCGGGCACCACCGACGAAGACATGATGAACCTGGCGCTGTGGCTCAAGGGCAACGGTTTCCGTGCCGACCAGGTGCAGGCGTTCTACCCGTCGCCGATGGCCACCGCCACCGCGATGTACCACTCGGGCAAGAACCCGCTGCGCAAGGTCACCTACAAGAGCGACGGCGTGACCATCGTCAAGAGCGAAGAGCAGCGTCGTCTGCACAAGGCGTTCTTGCGTTATCACGACCCGAAAGGCTGGCCGATGCTGCGCGAAGCGTTGATTCGCATGGGACGTGGTGACCTGATCGGTCCGGGCAAGGATCAGTTGATTCCGCTGCATCAACCGGCTACCGACAGCTACCAGAGCGCCCGTCGCAAGAACTCGACACCGGCCGGCAGCCACAAGGTCGCGAAAGAGAAGACCACCAAGATTCTCACCCAGCACAACGGCCTGCCGCCGCGTGCCAGCGACGGTGGCAATCCGTGGGACAAGCGTGAACAAGCCAAGGCTGCGGCGTTCGCCCGCAACCAGCAGGCGGCCAAGGAACGCAAGGAAGCGGCCAAGGGCAAGGGGCCGAAACCGGCTCGCAAGCCGGTCGTTCCGCGCTAAGTCGCTTTTTGTTTCAACAGAACGCCAACCTTCGGGTTGGCGTTTTGCATTTCAGGGCTCAAGAAGTGTGCTGAAACGACTGGCCCTTTCGCGAGCAAGCCCGCTCCCACATTGGAATACGTACACCTGTGGGAGCGGGCTTGCTCGCGAAGGCTTCATCTCAGGCGCCGCATCTACCACTGCCGCCACATTTAGGCGCAACTTCCTCGAACCATTTCCCCGCATCGCCCGATTTTGGTGCTGTACTGCCCTGAGCATTCCGGGAAAGCGCCCAAGCCTCTGCATGGCATAAGTCTTGCGCGCTTTCGAATACGCTTAGGCTCGCAGGAGGCACGCCGTGTCGATTCATGTCGCATTGCATCACGTCACGCATTACCGCTACGACCGCGCTGTCGAACTCGGCCCGCAGATCGTACGCCTGCGCCCGGCCGCCCACAGCCGCACGCGGATCCTCTCGTATGCGCTGAAGGTCTCGCCCGAGCAGCATTTCATCAACTGGCAGCAAGACCCGCAGGGTAACTACCTCGCGCGTCTGGTGTTCCCCGAGAAAACCGACGAGTTGCGCATCGAGGTCGATCTGCTGGCCGAGATGGCGGTGTTCAACCCCTTCGACTTCTTCCTCGAACCCTATGCCGAGAAAATCCCCTTCACTTACGCCGCAGATGAACGCAAGGAATTGGCGCCGTACCTCGAAACTCTGCCGCTGACCCCGGCATTCAAAGCCTATCTGGACGGGATCGACCGTACGCCGCTGCCCGCCGTGGATTTCCTGGTGATGCTCAACCAGCGCCTCAGCGAAGACATCCGCTACCTGATCCGCATGGAACCGGGCGTGCAAACCCCGGAACACACCCTCGAACATGCCTCCGGCTCCTGCCGCGACTCGGCGTGGCTGCTGGTGCAACTGCTGCGCAACCTCGGGTTGGCCGCGCGGTTTGTCTCCGGTTACCTGATTCAACTGACTGCCGACGTGAAGAGCCTCGACGGCCCATCCGGCACCGAGGTGGATTTCACCGACCTGCACGCCTGGTGCGAGGTGTACTTGCCAGGCGCAGGCTGGATCGGTCTGGATGCTACGTCCGGATTGTTCGCCGGCGAAGGGCATATCCCGCTGGCCTGCAGCCCCGATCCATCCTCGGCGGCACCGATCAGTGGTCTGGTCGAGCCGTGCGAATGCCAGTTCAGCCACGAAATGTCGGTGGAGCGGATCTGGGAAGCGCCACGGGTGACCAAGCCCTACACCGATGAGCAGTGGCTGGCGATTCAGGCGCTGGGCCGGCAGATCGATGCCGACCTGCTGGAAGGCGATGTGCGCCTGACCATGGGCGGCGAGCCGACCTTCGTCTCCATCGACGACCCGGACGGCGCCGAGTGGAACACCGCCGCGCTAGGCCCGGACAAGCGCCTACTGTCCGCCGAACTGTTCCAGCGCATGCGCCAGCACTATGCGCCGAAAGGTCTGGTGCATTTCGGTCAAGGCAAGTGGTACCCCGGCGAGCAATTGCCGCGCTGGTCGCTCAACTGCTATTGGCGCCGCGACGGCGTGCCGATCTGGCACAACAACGCGCTGATCGCCGATGAGCAGCAGGACTACGGCGCCGATGGCGAACTGGCGGGACGCTTTCTCGCGAGTGTTGCCGAACGCCTGAAACTGCCTGCTCGTTTCGTGTTTCCAGCCTACGAAGACAATTTTTATTACCTCTGGCGTGAGGGCGCATTGCCGAGCAACGTCAGCGCTGAAGACTCGCGTCTTGAAGAACCGCTGGAGCGTGCGCGTCTGCGCAAGGTTTTCGCTCAGGGGCTGGATAAAGTAATCGGCCAGGTGCTACCGCTGGCCCGCACCGCCAAGGGTGATCAATGGCAGAGCGGGCGCTGGTATCTGCGCGACGAGCATTGCCGACTGGTACCGGGGGATTCGCCGCTGGGTTATCGCTTGCCACTCGGCTCGCAGCCGTGGGTGAAGGCGGCGGAGTATCCGTTCATTCATCCCAACGATCCGAATCAGGACTTTCCCGAGCTGCCGGACACCACCCAGCTCAACAGCCATGCCGAACCCGCAACGGCCGCCGAACGTGCGCCGACAATCGACGAGTCCGCCGACTGGCTGACTCGCACCGCCTTCTGCGCCGAAGCGCGCGAAGGGCGTCTGTATCTGTTCATGCCGCCGCTGGAGCGGGTCGAGGACTATCTGGAACTGGTGGCGGCCATCGAAGCCACCGCCGAGGAGCTGCATTGCCCGGTGCTGCTGGAAGGTTACGAGCCGCCGAGTGATCCGCGCCTGAGCAACTTCCGCATCACCCCGGATCCGGGCGTGATCGAGGTCAACGTGCAGCCATCGGCGACCTGGGACGAGCTGGTCGAGCGCACCGAGTTTCTCTATGAACAGGCGCGGCAAACCCGCCTGACCACCGAAAAATTCATGATCGACGGGCGCCACACCGGCACCGGCGGCGGCAACCATTTCGTCCTCGGTGGCGCGACCCCGGCGGACTCACCATTCCTGCGCCGCCCGGATCTGCTGCGCAGCCTGATCAGTTACTGGCACAACCACCCGTCGCTGTCCTACCTGTTTTCCGGCTTGTTCATCGGCCCGACCTCGCAGGCACCGCGGGTCGATGAAGCGCGCAACGACGCCCTGTACGAACTGGAAATCGCCTTCGCGCAGATGCCTGAACCGGGCGAAGCGTGCGCGCCGTGGCTGGTGGATCGCCTGCTGCGCAATCTGCTGATCGACGTCACCGGCAACACTCACCGCGCCGAGTTCTGCATCGACAAACTGTATTCGCCGGATGGCGCTACCGGGCGTCTCGGCCTGCTGGAGCTGCGCGCCTTCGAAATGCCGCCGCATGCGCGGATGAGCCTGGCTCAGCAGTTATTGCTGCGGGCGCTGGTTGCGCGATTCTGGCGCGAGCCCTATGCGCCGCCGAAACTGGCGCGCTGGGGCACCGAGCTGCACGACCGCTTCATGCTGCCGCACTTTATCGAGCAGGATTTCGCCGACGTCATCGTCGAACTGAACAACGCCGGTTATCCATTGCGCGCCGAGTGGTTCGCTGCGCATCTGGAGTTCCGTTTTCCCAAGGTCGGCGATTACGCGGTCAGCGGCATCGAGATGGAGCTGCGCCAGGCGCTGGAACCTTGGCATGTACTGGGCGAGGAGGGTACGGCGGGCGGCACGGTGCGTTATGTCGATTCGTCGCTGGAGCGTTTGCAGATCAAGCTCAGCGGCTTGCCGCCGCAGCGCTATCTGCTGACCTGCAACGGCATTCCGCTGCCGCTGCAACCGACCGGGCGCATCGGTGAGTTCGTCGCCGGCGTGCGCTTTCGGGCCTGGCAACCGGCCAACTGCCTGCAACCGACCATCCCGGTGCACGCGCCGCTGGTGTTCGACCTGCTCGACACCTGGATGCAGCGTTCGCTGGGCGGTTGCCAGTACCACGTGGCGCACCCGGGCGGGCGCAATTACGAGACGTTGCCGGTCAATGCCAACGAAGCTGAGAGCCGGCGCATGGCGCGGTTTTTCCGCATCGGACACACGCCGGGGAAACTTCCGATACCGAACCTGACAATCTCCGACGAGCTGCCGATGACGCTCGATTTGCGACGTTTCTAAGTCCTGCACGACATGCGGATTTTTCGTATATCCGCACGTCATGTGCCTGCGTTAGTCTGACCGTTCCCTGCTGTCTGCCGAGCTTTCCATGCCTGACCTGCTAGACCGCTACCCGCTGACCGCGGGCACTTATCACGAACTGCTGAATGACAGCGGGGAAGTGCGCCCGCACTGGCGGCGGCTGTTCGATCAATTGCAGCGCAGCACCCCGGCGCAACTGGTGCAGCGGCAGGCGTTGCTGGCCCGGCAGATTCAGGAAAACGGCGTGACCTACAACGTCTATGCCGATCCCAAGGGCGCTGACCGCCCGTGGGAGCTGGACCTGCTGCCGCACGTGATCGCTGCTGACGAGTGGCAACAACTCTCGACGGGGATTGCCCAGCGAGCACGCCTGCTCAATGCGGTACTGGCCGATCTGTATGGCCCGCAGCGGCTGATCAGCGAAGGGTTGTTACCGGCGGAGCTGGTGTTCGGCCACAACAATTTTCTCTGGCCTTGTCAGGGTATCGCGCCACCGGAAGATGCCTTTCTGCATCTGTACGCCGTGGATCTGGCGCGCACGCCGGACGGGCGCTGGTGGGTCACGGCGGATCGTACTCAGGCACCGTCGGGCGCGGGCTATGCGCTGGAAAACCGCACCATCGTTTCGCGGGCGTTTCCCGAGTTGTACCGCGATCTGAAAGTGCAGCACCTGGCCGGCTTCTTCCGCACCCTGCAGGAAACCCTCGCGCGTCAGGCACCGTGTGCTGACGATGCGCCGCTGGTGGTGCTGCTGACGCCCGGGCGCTTCAACGAAAGCTATTTCGAACACCTTTACCTGGCACGCCAGCTCGGTTATCCGCTGGTGGAGGGCGGCGACCTCACCGTGCGCGATGCCACGGTGTACCTGAAAACCCTCAGTGGTCTGCGCCGGGTGCACGCGATCATGCGCCGGCTCGACGATGACTTCTGCGATCCGCTGGAGCTGCGCACCGATTCGGCACTTGGTGTGCCTGGCCTGCTGGAAGCGGTGCGTCAGGGCCGGGTGCTGGTGGCCAATGCCTTGGGCAGCGGCGTGCTAGAGTCGCCGGGGTTGCTCGGATTTCTGCCGAAGATCAATCAGTACCTGTTCGGCGAAGAACTGCTGCTGCCGTCCATCGCCACCTGGTGGTGCGGCGAGGCGCCGGTGCTGGCGCAGGCGTTGGAAAAGCTTCCCGAGCTGCTGATCAAACCGGCGTTCCCCTCACAAAGCTTCGCGCCGGTATTCGGCCGCGATCTGAGCAAACAACAGCGCCAGGCGCTCGCCGAGCGCATGCAGGCGCGGCCATACGCCTATGTCGCGCAAGAACTGGCGCAGCTGTCCCAGGCGCCGATCTGGCAGGCCGAAGACGGCCAACTGCAACCGCGAGCGATCGGCATGCGCGTGTACGCGGTGGCCAGTGGTGACGGCTATCGCGTATTGCCCGGTGGGCTGACCCGGGTCGCCGCCGAGGCCGATGCCGAAGTGGTGTCGATGCAGCGCGGCGGGGCGAGCAAGGACACCTGGGTGTTGGGCGATCGTGCGCCGAGTGGCGAGCAATGGAAAACCCAGCGCAACGTCGGCGTATACGATCTGGTGCGCCGCGACCCGTACCTGCCCTCGCGGGTGGTGGAGAACCTGTTCTGGTTCGGCCGTTACTGCGAGCGTTGCGACGACAGTGCGCGACTGCTGCGGATCATGCTCGCGCGGTATGTCGATGGCGATGATCCGCAAGCCTTGCAGGCGGCCGTGGAGCTGGGCGAGCGGCTGATGTTGCTGCCTGAGGAGGGTGAGCTACCGGAGCGGCTGCTGGCGGCGCTGCTCGGCGAGGACTGGTCGTTCAGCCTGCGCTCCAACCTGCAGCGCTTGCAGTGGGCGGCCTCGCAGGTGCGCGGCAAGCTTTCACGGGAAAACTGGCAGGCGTTGGTCGAGTTGCAGCGCGAGGCGCTGGAACTGGACACCGAAGAGCCGGACTTCGGCGAGTTGCTGGATTTCCTCAACCGGCTGGTGATGTCGCTGGCGGCGCTCTCGGGGTTCGCGCTCGACGACATGACGCGCGACGAAGGCTGGCGCTTTCTGATGATCGGCCGGCGCATCGAGCGGTTGCAGTTTCTCAGCAGCAGTCTGGCGGCGTTTCTGCGCGGCGCCGGGGCGTTCGATCAAGCGGGGCTGGAATGGCTGCTGGAGTTGGGCAACAGCAGCATCACCTACCGTTCGCGGTATCTGGCGGTGGCGCAGTTGATTCCGGTGCTCGACCTGTTGCTGCTGGATGAGCAGAACCCGCACGCGGTGTTGTTCCAGTTGAAACTGGTGACCCGCACTTTGAAACGCTTGAACGATGATTTCGGCGTACCTCGCGAGGCCGGGCTGCCGCAATTGGTCGAGCGTCTGGCGCGGTTCGATCTGGGCTGTCTGGAGAACCCGCTGTTCGGGGAAAACAGCGTGCGTGCCGCGCTCGATGGTCTGGCGGATCTGCTGCAAGAGATTGCCGAAGCCAGCGGTCAGGTGTCCGATCGACTGGCGCTGCGCCACTTTGCCCATGTCGATGATGTCAGCCAGCGCACGGTGTCCGTCTGATGAGCGCGCACTACCAGATCTTCCACGACACCTGTTACCACTACGACAGCCCGGTGTCGCTGGCGCAGCAACTCGCGCACCTGTGGCCGCGTGAGTGCACGTGGCAACGCTGCACCGAGCAGCAATTGCTGATCAGCCCGGACCCGACCACGCGGCGGGATGAACTGGATGTGTTCGGCAATCCGCTGACCCGACTGGCCTTCGAGCGCCCGCATGACGAGTTGCAGGTCAACGCCCGGCTCACGGTTGAGGTGCTGGCGCGGCCACCGGCGGATTTCAGTCTGTCCCCGGCGTGGGAGCAGACGCGTGATGCGCTGACCTACAGCAGCCAGCCATTGTCCGCCGAAATGCTGGAGGCTTGTCGCTATCGGTTTCAGTCACCCTACGTGCATTTGAAACGCAGTTTCGTCGAATTTTCGGAAAGCTGTTTTCCACCGGGAAGGCCCTTGTTGCTGGGCGTGCAGGCCTTGATGCAGAAAATTTTCAGCGAATTCACCTTCGATGCCGAGGCCACGCAAGTGGCGACGCCGCTGGTCGAGGTGCTGGAGCGCCGGCGTGGCGTTTGTCAGGACTTCGCGCATCTGATGCTCGCTTGCGTGCGCTCGCGAGGGCTGGCAGCGCGTTACATCAGTGGTTATCTGCTGACCCAGCCGCCGCCGGGACAGCCACGGCTGATCGGCGCCGATGCGTCGCATGCCTGGGTCTCGGTGTTCTGTCCGGTATTGGGCTGGGTGGATTTCGATCCGACCAACAACGTGCAGCCGGCGCTGGAGCACATCACCCTGGCCTGGGGCCGGGATTTTTCCGATGTGTCGCCGTTGCGGGGGGTGATTCTGGGGGGGGGCAGTCACGACCCGGAGGTCCGCGTTACCGTGATGCCATTGGAATAACACAGCAACCCATGTGGGAGCGGGCTTGCTCGCGAAGGCGGTGTGTCAGTTACATCAATGTTGAAGGTGAAGACGCCTTCGCGAGCAAGCCCGCTCCCACAGGAAGCCGTATCGTGTTCGGAAAACGGGGAGGGTGTGGGGGCCAGCGGCTGAGCCGCCAGCCCCGTCACAAATCCGCAGGGTCTGATTCGATGATCAAACCCGATGGGGCTCAGGCGTCAGGCGCCTGGTCTTTCGGTGCATCAACATCATCATCGTGGTCAGTCGCCACTTCACCGTCAGGGTTCAGTGCCGCTTCTTCAGCCTGCTGTTTCTTGCGCTGAAGCTTTTCCTCTTTCTTCTTTTCCTTTTCCAGGTCTCGTTGACGTTTGGCGAAGGAGTAATTGGGTTTGGCCATGGGCGATCCTCTGGGGTCGAAGGTGAGGTTGAGCGGCGCGTATTCTGCCCTGTATCGGTGCCCGGCGGTTAGCCGGGTTTTTGGTCGACCCACTTGGGCGTGACGGTCGGCTTCCAGTTATCCAGGGCGTCGAGCAGCGATTGTGCTGATTCGCTCACTTGCAGCATGTCACGGTGTGGGGCGCGAACGAAGCCTTCGCCGACGATATGGTCAAGAAAAGCCGTGAGTTTGCTGTAAAAACCGTTCACCTCAAGCAGCCCCAGCGGTTTGCCGTGGTAGCCGAGCTGGCCCCAGGTCCAGACTTCGAACAGCTCTTCCAGCGTGCCGAGACCGCCGGGCAACGCGATGAACGCATCGCTCAGCTCGGCCATGCGGGCCTTGCGCGCGTGCATGCCATCGACGACTTCGAGGCGCGTCAGGTTTTTGTGGCCGATCTCCTTGTCCATCAGGCTTTGCGGAATGATCCCGATCACTTCGCCGCCGGCGGCCAGCGCGGCGTCCGCCACCAGGCCCATCAGGCCCACGGCACCACCGCCGTAAACCAGCGTCAGTTGGCGCTCGGCGAGTGCCCGGCCAAGGGCTTGGGCGGCTTCGGTGTAAGCCGGATCAGTGCCGGCGTTGGCACCGCAAAATACACAAACGGATTTGAGAGACATGCCTTCCTCCTGGGTCAATCCGTCACAGGGTAATGGCTGGCACGTCTTGATCCAAGGGCTAAGCTTCGCGTTCTGGCGATTCAAAGGTACCGCTGGCGCCACAGGCGTAGGCGGCGAGCAAACTGCACAACAGGCCGTTAAAGAACATGATCGGTACTCCGTTTCAGTAGATGCGCCGATCATAGGCCCGGCCCGGGATTATCGCCGGTAGATTGTTTCGATGAGTGTCATAGCCTGAAAGTTGTATACAATTTTTGACTCAAGTCATAGGAACTTGCGAAGATTTCAGGCAGTCTTTCCACCATTAGTGTTTTTGTTAACCCTGCCTTGGAGATTCACCATGTTTTCCAAAGTTGTTGCGGTATCCCTGCTGGCGCTGGCCAGCAGCCAATTGATGGCTGCCGAGTGCAAAACCACCGTTGATTCCACCGACCAGATGTCCTTCAACACCAAGGAGATCGTGATCGACAAGAGCTGCAAGACCTTCACCGTCGAATTGACTCACTCTGGCAGCCTGCCGAAGAACGTCATGGGCCATAACCTGGTGATCAGCAAAGAAGCCGACATGCAGCCGATCGCTACCGACGGCCTGGCTGCCGGCATCGACAAGAACTACCTGAAGGACGGTGACGAGCGTGTCATCGCTCACACCAAGATCATCGGCGCTAAGGAAGCCGACTCGCTGACCATCGACGTGTCCAAGCTCAAGGCTGACGAGAAGTACGGCTTCTTCTGCTCGTTCCCGGGCCACATCTCGATGATGAAAGGCACCGTGACCCTAAAGTAATACTGCTCACACGTAACACGAAAAACGCCGCTGCAAGTGATTGCAGCGGCGTTTTTTCTGCTGATCAAATCTGCACCTTACCTCATTTCTGTGATCATGACCGCCCGTCGGAATTGCCCTCGTACCTGTAATTTCTGACAGTAGACACGGATTTCGAAGAAGCCTCGAATGAGGGTGCGCTCAGATGACTGTACGCATCCATTCCGAAAAAGGAGTTTTCGTATGACCGATCAAGAGAAATTACCCCAGCAGCGTACGTTGGTTCAGGATCCGAACAGAAGTAATGTGACAAGCGGAACCGTCATTGAGACAGTTACCAATGGCAATGGTGAACTCATCGAAAATGGCGGGGTCAGCACAAATCCATATTTGTCTTTTGTTGGTTCCGCTGCTCCCAATCAAAAGGCGCAGCTTTTCGACAACGGTGTCCCTGCGCATGCCCCGGTAAATGTTGATCACGTTGGCCACTACAGTTTGATCATTACAGATCAGAAAAACGGGCCGCATTTCTACACCGTGGAAACCACCGACGGGCAGGTGTCTGATCCATACATAGTTCACATGAAACTGTCCCTGCACGCCGCAATTTTGTGGATAAACGATCCCAACGGAGACGTCATCGAAAATAGTGGAAGCACTACGTTTGTCGATCTGAGCTTTGTAGGTGAGGGAGAGCCAAATACAACAGTCAGTCTTCTGGATCGCGGAATTCATGTAGGCACACTGAATATCGATGCAAATGCGCACTGGAGTGCTGTGCTGAACGGACTGTCAGTAGGGGCGCACAGCTTCACAGTGGTAGGAAGCGATGGTGTTGAATCCAGTCCCTGGAACATTCGAGTCGTGAACTCCGTGCCGGTAAGCATCCAGTTTCTTCTGGGAGAAAGCGGGCAGTTGATCGACAATCACGAGCAAACGACCGATACATCGTTAACGGTTGTCGGTACGGCAAACCCTGGTGAAAACGGAACAATCGTCGACTACGATAACGATCTGGTTAAATTCACGGCTAACTTGAATGGAATCTACACGGCAAAGATTTCGAATCTGGCTGAAAAGGTTCACACCATCAGAGCGGTAACGGCGAGTGGTCGAGTCTCGGACCCTTGGGCATTCAGGGTGGTTGCACCCAAAGCCCGTTAAATCGTTTATTGACACTGCTAAAGCCCGCTGAGGATCACTCCTTAGCGGGCTTTTCATTCACTTACCGATCAAGGCGCAAACGGCATCACACGCTTGTGATGAGTCTTGTTGTACGTATTGACGATGATGTCGAACGCTTCCTGACGCACCGGCTCGCCGTGCAGGAAGGCGTCGATCTCGGCGTAAGTCACGCCGTGGGAGGCTTCGTCCGGTTTGCCCGGCGACAGGTCTTCCAGATCCGCAGTCGGCACTTTTTCCACCAGCGATTCCGGTGCGCCAAAGCTGCGGGCAATCGCCCGGACCTGGTTTTTCACCAGACCGCTGAGCGGGGCCAGATCGCAGGCGCCGTCACCGAACTTGGTGAAGAAGCCCATCACCGCTTCCGCCGCATGATCGGTGCCGATCACCAGACCGTGGGCCGCGCCGGCGATGGTGTACTGGGCGACCATGCGCATCCGCGCCTTGGTGTTGCCGAGCACAAAATCCACCGACACCGCATGTTTGCCTTCGAACGCCGCCACTTCCTTGGCCAGTGATTTGACCGCCGGGCCGATGTTCACCGTGTGGCGTTCGTCCGGAGCGATGAAGTCCACCGACGCCTGGGCGTCGTGCTCGTCGAACTGGGTTTCGTACGGCAGGCGCACGGCGATGAACTTGTAGGCGTCGTCGCCGGTGCGCTCGCGCAGTTCACGCATGGCGCGCTGGGCCAGGAGGCCGGCGGTCAGCGAGTCGACACCGCCGCTGATGCCCAGCACCAGGGTCTTGAGGCCGGAATTGACCAGGCAATCCTGGATAAAGGTGATGCGCCGGGCGACTTCCGCTTCGAGGGCCTGATGCCCGGCGAATGGCGGTTGCACCTTGAGCTGTTCAGCAATCTCACGCTGTACGGCTTGCATGAATTCACTCCTTGCTAGATAGGCTGGAAACGGCAGGAACCTGGAACACATGTCGCAAATAGGCGACGAAATTCGGGTCTTTGCAGTGGGTCTTGCCGGGCTCGTCGGAGATCTTCGCCACCGGCTGGCCGTTGCAGGCGGTCATTTTAAGCACGATGCTCATCGGTTCGACACCCGGAATGTCACAGGTCAGGTTGGTGCCGATGCCGAAGCTGACGTTGATCCGCCCGTGCAGCGCGCGGAAGATCTCCAGCGACTTGGGCAAGGTCAGACTGTCGGAGAACACCAGGGTCTTGCTCATCGGGTCGATGCCGAGCTTGTGATAGTGGGCGATGCATTTTTCGCCCCACTGCACCGGATCCCCTGAATCGTGGCGCAGACCATCGAAGAGCTTGGCGAAGAACAGGTCGAAGTCGCCGAGAAACGCGTCGGTGGTGATGCAATCGGTGAGAGCAATCCCCAGCAGGCCACGGTATTCGCGCACCCAGCAGTCGAGCGCGGCGATCTGGCTGTCGATCAAGCGTGGGCCGAGTTGCTGGTGGGCCATGATCCATTCATGGGCCATGGTACCCAGCGGTTTCATGTCCAGTTCCCGTGACAGGTGCACGTTGCTGGTGCCGACGAAGCGCCCGGGGAAATCGTGCTTCAGCACATTGACCACTTCTTCCTGCACGCGGTACGAAAAGCGCCGGCGGGTGCCGAAGTCGGCGACCTGCAATTGCGCCAGTTCGTCAGCCGAGGCGTTGGCGCTGAGCCAGTCGAACTTGCGATACAGCTGTTCCCGCGCCTGCACCAGTTCGATTTCCCGGTAGCGATAGCGGTTGCGCACTTCGCTGACGATCGCCAGCAGCGGCACTTCGTAGAGGATCACATGCAGCCACGGGCCACGCAGACGGATGAACAGTTCGCCGTTCTCGATGCCGGTGTGCAGGTAGCGCAGGTTGAAGCGGAACAGGCCGAGAAAGCGCAGGAAATCCGGTTTGAGGAAGGTGATGCGCTCGAGAAAACTCAACTGGTCGGCACTCAGGCTCAGCTCGGCCAGACGCTCGATCTGGTAGCGAATCTCGGCCAGATACGGCCGCAGATCTTCGCTGTTACGGCAACGAAACTCCCATTCGACTTCGACGTTGGGGTAGTTGTGCAGCACCGCCTGCATCATCGTCAGTTTGTAGAAGTCGGTGTCGAGCAGGTTCTGCACGATGCGATCGGCAAACACACTCTCGCTCATAAACGGGGTCTCCAGGTGCACCGCGCGGTTGCGCGGGATCAATCAATGACGCTAGTGGCGCATATCAGCGGTGGGGATTGCCAGCAATTTTTTAGATCACCGCAGAACCCTTGTGGGAGCGAGCCTGCTCGCGAAGGCGTCATTTCAGTCGACATTGACATTGAATGTGCCGGCCTCTTCGCGAGCAGGCTCGCTCCCACAGTTTTCAATCGGGTCAGGCATTCGGGCTGTCGATCTGCTCCAGCATCCACTTCACAAAATCCCGCACCTTCGGCACTTCCGCCGCATGCTCCGGGTAGGCCAGGTAATAGGCGTCGGAACTGGGCATTGCATGCTGCCAGGGAATGACCAGTTTGCCGTCGGCCAATTCCTCTTCCACCAGAAACCGTGGCAGCAGCGCCACACCGCAGCCGACCTGGGCGGCGCGGATGCACATATAAAAGGTTTCGAAACGCGGCCCGTGGTAGCTGTGCTCGGTGTGGTAACCCTGACTGTCGAACCAGTCGTGCCAGGCCTGTGGGCGCGAGGCGTTTTGCAGCAGCACCAAATCGGTCAGTTGCGTCGGGTCGGTGAAGGGCCTGTCTGGCAGGCTGCCGGGGGCACAGACCGGCACCAGCTCTTCGCCGAACAGCTTCAGGCATTCGGTGCCGGGCCGTGAGCCTTGGCCGAAATAGAACGCCAGATCGCTGCGCCCCTGTAGCAAATCGTCGGCCTCCTGCTCGTTGCACAAGTCGAGATGGATCGACGGATGGCGCAGACGCCAGCCCTTCAGGCGCGGAACCAGCCAGCGGGCGCCGAAGGTCGAGGGCGTGGAAACGCGCAGGACTTCGGTCTCGCCGCCGTAGGAGCGCAGGTAATGCGTGGACATTTCCACCTGAGTGAGGATTTTTCGGACTTCCACCAGGTACAAATCCCCGGCCGGGGTCATCTGCAAACGCCGACGCACTCGGCGGAACAACAAGTGCTGCAACAATTCCTCAAGCTGCGCCACCTGTTTGCTGACCGCGCTCTGGGTCAGGTTCAGTTCTTCGGCGGCCCGGGTGAAGCTCAGGTGCCGGGTCACGGCTTCGAAGCACTGCAGTGCGGTGATCGACGGCAAGTGGCGTTTGTTCAGCATGGGTGATCCCTTTTTCTTGTCTTTCTGTGCGCAGCATGAATAAACGGAATGATATCTCGCGTAAAGGTCGTTTGTTGCCTTGCCTTCGGGAAGCTACAACTAAAGGCCTGCCCGGTCGTGAGTATTCGGCCGCACACATTCAGTTTTTCGCTTGAGGAGTGACCCATGGTTGCCGCATTGCTTGATCGTCTTGGTGTGAACCCGGCCCTGTACCAGAACGGCAAAGTGCCGGTGCATTCGCCCATCGATGGCAGCCGCATCGCCACCGTGAACTGGGAAGGCCCGGCCGAAGTCGAGCAGCACATCAGTCGCGCAGATCATGCGTTCGAGCAGTGGCGCAAGGTGCCGGCCCCGCGTCGCGGCGAACTGGTGCGTCAGTTCGGCGAAGTGCTGCGTGAGTACAAGGCTGACCTCGGCGAGCTGGTGTCGTGGGAGGCGGGCAAGATCACACAGGAAGGCCTCGGTGAAGTGCAGGAGATGATCGACATCTGCGACTTCGCCGTAGGCCTGTCGCGTCAACTGTACGGTTTGACCATCGCCTCCGAGCGCCCGGGCCACCACATGCGTGAAACCTGGCATCCGCTGGGCGTGGTCGGCGTGATCAGCGCGTTCAACTTCCCGGTCGCGGTTTGGGCGTGGAACACCACGCTGGCGCTGGTCTGCGGCAACCCGGTGGTGTGGAAACCGTCGGAGAAAACCCCGCTGACCGCACTGGCCTGTCAGGCGCTGTTCGATCGTGTGGTGAAGAATTTCAGCGATGCGCCGGCGAATCTGTGCCAGGTGATCATCGGTGGCCGTGACGCCGGCGAAGCGCTGGTGGACGACCCGCGTGTGGCGCTGATCAGCGCCACCGGCAGCACCCGCATGGGCCGCGAAGTGGCGCCGAAAGTCGCCTCACGTTTTGCTCGCAGCATTCTCGAACTGGGCGGCAACAACGCGATGATCCTCGGCCCGAGCGCCGATCTGGACATGGCCGTACGCGCGATTCTGTTCAGTGCGGTCGGCACCGCCGGTCAGCGTTGCACCACTCTGCGTCGGCTGATTGCCCATGAATCGGTGAAGGAAGAAATCGTCACCCGCCTCAAAGCCGCGTACGCCAAAGTGCGCATCGGCCATCCGCTGGAAGGCAATCTGGTCGGCCCGCTGATCGACAAACACAGCTTCGAAAACATGCAGGACGCGCTGGAGCAGGCACTGAGCGAGGGCGGCCGGGTATTCGGTGGCAAGCGCCAACTGGAAGACCAATTCCCGAATGCGTACTACGTGTCGCCGGCCATCGTCGAAATGCCGGAGCAGAGCGACGTGGTCTGCAGCGAAACCTTTGCGCCGATCCTCTACGTGGTCGGCTACAGCGACTTCCAGGAAGCGCTGCGCCTGAACAATGCGGTGCCGCAAGGCCTGTCGTCGTGCATCTTCACCACTGACGTGCGCGAGGCCGAGCAGTTCATGTCGGCGGTTGGCAGCGACTGTGGCATCGCCAACGTCAACATCGGCCCGAGCGGCGCGGAAATCGGCGGCGCGTTTGGTGGCGAGAAAGAAACCGGTGGCGGTCGTGAGTCGGGCTCCGACGCCTGGCGCGCGTACATGCGCCGGCAGACCAACACCGTGAACTACTCGCTGGAGTTGCCGCTGGCGCAGGGCATTACCTTCGACTGACAGGTGGAGATCCCTCCTTAGTGGGAGCGAGCCTGCTCGCGAATGTGGTGTGTCAGTCGGTATAGATGTTGGCTGATATACCGCTTTCGCGAGCAGGCTCGCTCCCACAGGGTACGCAGTGTTTGTTAGGTTTCTGTTGGAGTCTGGCAATGCCGTTACGCGAAGAATGTCTGTGGGAAAAACTCACGCCGCAGCGCCCGGATAACACCGCGCTCAAGAGTGAGGTCAAAGTCGATGTCTGCGTGATCGGCGCCGGGTTTACCGGGTTGTCGGCGGCGCTGCATCTGTTGGAAAAAGGCAAAAGCGTCTGCGTGCTCGAAGCGCATCGTGCCGGGCATGGCGGCTCCGGACGCAACGTCGGGCTGGTCAACGCCGGTATGTGGATCCCGCCGGACGAGATCGAAGCCGGGTTCGGCGAAGCGGTCGGCAGTCAGCTCAACCGCATGCTCGGGGCGGCGCCGGCGCTGGTGTTCAGCCTTGTGGATAAATACAACATCGATTGCCAACTGCGCCGCGAAGGCACCCTGCACATGGCGCACAACGCCAAGGGCGAGGCGGATCTGCGCAGTCGCGAGCAACAATGGAAGCGTCGCGGCGCGCCGGTCGAGTTGCTCACCGGCAAGGCCTGCGAGCAAGCCACCGGCACGCAGAAGATTGCCGCCGCGCTGCTCGATCGCCGCGCCGGTACGCTCAACCCGATGGCCTATGTCACCGGCCTGGCCAACGCGGTGAAGGGCCTGGGCGGGCAGATGTTCGATCACTCGCCAGTGACCCGTCTCGAACGCGTGGGCCAGCTATGGTCGGTGCAGACCGAGCTAGGTTCGGTACTCGCCGAGCAAGTGGTGATAGCCTCGAACGCCTACACCGAGGGCGACTGGACCGAACTCAAGCGCAACTTCTTCCCCGGTTACTACTATCAGGTCGCTTCGGTGCCGCTGACCGAAGACGCCGCCCATGACATTCTCCCCGGCGGTCAGGGCTCATGGGACACGCGGCAAGTGTTGAGCAGCATCCGTCGCGACAAGGACGGCCGGTTGTTGCTCGGCAGTCTGGGCAACGGCAATCAGAAGCCGACGTGGTTCCTCAAGGCCTGGGCCGACCGGGTGCAGCAACACTACTTCCCCAACCTGAAACCGGTGGAATGGGAATGCACCTGGACCGGGCGCATCGCCTTCACCCCCGATCACCTGATGCGCCTGTTCGAACCGGCGCCGGGACTGGTGGCCGTCACCGGTTACAACGGTCGTGGCGTGACCACCGGCACCGTGGTCGGCAAAGCCTTCGCCGACTACCTGTGTGACGGAAATCCTCAAGCCCTGCCGATCCCCTTCGCACCGATGCAGCCCTTGGCCGGCGTCGGCCTGCGCAGTTGCCTGTACGAGGCCGGCTTCTCGCTGTATCACGCGGGCCAGTGCCTGCGCATCGTCATTTGAGTGTTGAAATATGTTGCCGGAAGCGGCGCTTTTCGGCGTAGCGACTAGCCTCTAATGGTGCGGGTTGTAGCAGTCCCGCACCAGCAGTGTGCAGTTCGGTGACGCGAGCTGTTACAGGCTGGTTGCACGTCGTTTGGTGCCGCGGTTGCAATGATGGCGCAAGTGGGTTGCGCCTAAGATTTAAAAAGGTTTCACCTTCCGCGGTTTAGACGGTTGCACGCCCAATGAAAATGGGAACGAAACAGTCGAAATAACAAGAAAGCAGCGACTTTTTGAAGAATAAAAAACCGATGGCACGGCGCTTGCTCAGAGCATTCAGTGAAGTGAAGTCGCAGTGCCAACTAAAAAAAACCTTGGAGCACCACCTCATGTCCCAGACGTTTTACAAGAAAGGCTTTCTGGCCCTCGCAGTAGCTACTGCGTTGGGTGTTTCTGCGTTTGCTCAAGCCGATGTGAAAATCGGTGTAGCGGGTCCAATGACTGGCGCCAACGCGGCATTTGGCGAGCAGTACATGAAGGGTGCACAGGCAGCGGCGGACGCGGTCAATGCGGCGGGCGGCGTCAACGGCGAGAAAATCGTACTGGTCAAGGGCGATGACGCCTGCGAACCGAAACAGGCAGTGACAGTCGCCAAGGATCTGGTCAACCAGAAGGTAGCCGGCGTGGTCGGTCACTTCTGCTCCTCTTCCACCATCCCCGCCTCGGAAATCTACGACGAAGCCGGCGTTATCGCGATCACTCCGGGTTCCACCAACCCGCAAGTGACCGAGCGCGGCCTGAGCGCCATGTTCCGTATGTGCGGGCGTGACGACCAGCAAGGCATCGTCGCGGGCGACTACATCGTCGACGTGCTCAAGGGCAAGAAAGTCGCCGTGCTGCACGACAAGGACACCTACGGTCAGGGCCTGGCCGATGCGACCAAGGCTCAACTGGAAAAACGTGGCGTGAAGCCGGTGCTGTATGAAGGCCTGACCCGTGGCGAGAAAGACTTCAGCGCCGTGGTCACCAAGATTCGTGCAGCCGGTGCCGACGTTGTCTACTTCGGCGGCCTGCACCCGGAAGCCGGCCCGCTGGTCAAGCAACTGCGTACCGAAGGCCTGAAAGACGTCAAGTTCATGTCTGACGACGGCATCGTCACCGACGAATTGGTGACCACCGCCGGTGGCCCGCAATACGTTGACGGCGTGCTGATGACCTTCGGCGCCGACCCTCGCCTGCTGCCAGACAGCAAGACGGTAGTGGACGCGTTCCGCAAGGCCGGCACCGAGCCTGAAGGCTACACCCTGTACGCGTACGCGTCGGTTCAGACCCTGGCGGCCGCCTTCAACGGCGCCAAGTCCAACAGTGGCGAAAAAGCCGCCGAGTGGCTCAAGGCCAACCCGGTGAAAACCGTCATGGGCGAGAAAGCCTGGGACAAGAAGGGCGACCTGAAAGTCTCTGACTACGTGGTTTACCAGTGGGACAAGGACGGCAAATACCATCAGCTGGAAAAACAGAAGTAAGGGCTGACGCGATCGGTTGATCCCCACTCATCCAATGTGGGAGCGAGCCTGCTCGCGAAGACGGAATGACTGCCAACACATGTGTTGAATGATCGACCGCTTTCGCGAGCAGGCTCGCTCCCACAGGGACGGTGTCGGTCGGATGGGCTGATCGTATCTGCATTGCTCCGACGTAAATCTGTATTTTTCCTAGAAGAGCCGCCCGCTCCGGTGGGCAGGTTCTCATTGCGTGAGATTGCGTTATGGATGGTATTTTCCTGCAGCAACTGGTCAACGGCCTGACCCTCGGGTCGGTCTATGGCCTGATCGCCATCGGCTACACAATGGTCTACGGCATCATCGGCATGATCAACTTCGCCCACGGCGAGGTTTACATGATTTCCGCGTACCTCGCGGCAATCAGTCTGGCTCTGCTGGCTTACTTCGGTATCGAATCCTTCCCGCTGTTGATGCTTGGCACGCTGGTTTTCACTATCGTCGTCACCGGCGTCTATGGCTGGGTAATCGAACGCGTCGCTTACAAACCTCTGCGCAACTCCACTCGACTGGCACCGCTGATCAGTGCCATTGGTATCTCGCTGATCCTGCAGAACTACGCCCAGATCAGCCAGGGCGCCCGTCAACAGGGTGTTCCGACGCTGCTCACCGGTGCCTGGCGCATCGACGTCGGCAGCGGTTTCGTCCAACTGACCTACACCAAGATCTTCATTCTGGTCGCCGCATTTGTCGGCATGGGCCTGCTGACCTACGTGATCAAGTACACCAAGCTCGGCCGCATGTGCCGCGCCACCCAGCAAGACCGCAAGATGGCCTCAATCCTCGGGATCAACACCGACCGGGTGATTTCCTACGTGTTCATCATCGGTGCAGCAATGGCGGCGCTGGCCGGCGTGCTGATCACCATGAACTACGGCACGTTCGACTTCTACGCAGGCTTCGTCATCGGCATCAAGGCGTTCACCGCCGCCGTGCTTGGCGGGATCGGCTCACTGCCCGGCGCGATGCTCGGCGGGATCATTCTCGGGATCTCCGAGTCGCTGTTCTCGGGCCTGGTCAACTCCGACTACAAAGACGTGTTCAGCTTCTCGCTGCTCGTACTTGTTCTGGTCTTCCGGCCTCAGGGCCTGTTGGGCCGTCCTCTTGTGTCGAAGGTGTAAGCGATGTCTTCAACCACTCAAAAAAATATCGATATCAAAAAAAGCCTGGTTGAGGCGATTCTGGCCGGCCTGATTGCCCTGATCGTGTTCGGCCCGATTGTCGGCGTCGTGCTCGAAGGCTACAGCTTCAACCTCGAACCAACCCGCGTGGCGTGGCTTATCGGCATCGTGATGATCGGCCGCTTTGCCTTGAGTCTGTTTCTGCAGACGCCCAAGGGCCTGAAGATTCTCGACGGATTCGAGAGCACCGGCTCCGGTGTGCATGTGCTGCCTGCCGATCACAAATCACGTCTGCGCTGGATCATTCCACTGCTGATCGTGCTCGCGGTCATCGTGCCGTTTGTCTCCAACTCGTACCTGCTGGGCGTGGTCATCCTCGGGCTGATCTACGTGCTGCTGGGCCTGGGGCTGAACATTGTGGTCGGTCTGGCCGGCCTGCTCGACCTCGGTTACGTGGCGTTCTACGCCATCGGCGCCTACGGTCTGGCGCTCGGTTATCAATACCTCGGGCTGGGCTTCTGGACCGTGCTGCCACTGGCGGCAATCACTGCCGGTTTGGCCGGCTGCATCCTCGGTTTTCCGGTGCTGCGTCTGCACGGCGACTATCTGGCGATCGTGACTCTGGGCTTCGGTGAAATCATCCGCCTGATCCTCAACAACTGGCTGTCGCTGACCGGCGGGCCGAACGGCATGCCGGCGCCACTGCCGACCTTCTTCGGTCTGGAATTCGGCAAGCGGGCCAAGGATGGCGGGGTGCCGTTCCACGAGTTCTTCGGCATCGCCTACAACCCGGACGTGAAGTATTACTTCATCTACACGGTGTTGTTCCTGGTGGTACTGGCCGTGCTGTACATCAAGCATCGTCTGGTGAAGATGCCGGTGGGTCGCGCCTGGGAAGCGCTACGCGAAGATGAAATCGCCTGCCGCTCGATGGGCCTCAACCACGTACTGGTCAAGCTTTCGGCGTTCACCATCGGTGCATCGACCGCGGGCCTGGCCGGGGTGTTTTTCGCCACCTACCAGGGCTTCGTCAACCCGACCTCGTTCACCTTCTTCGAATCGGCGCTGATCCTCGCCATCGTCGTGCTCGGCGGCATGGGCTCGACCATCGGCGTGGTGATTGCGGCATTCGTGTTGACGGTTGCTCCGGAACTGCTGCGCGGCTTCGCTGAATACCGCGTGCTGCTGTTCGGCATCCTGATGGTGTTGATGATGATCTGGCGACCTCGCGGGCTGATTCGCATCAGCCGTACCGGGGTCACTCCACGCAAAGGTGCCATTCACTATGAGAGGACTGCGTCATGAGTGAAGTCGTACTCTCTGTGGAAAAACTGATGATGCACTTCGGTGGCATCAAGGCTCTGAGCGATGTCAGCCTCAAGGTCAAACGCAACTCGATCTTCGCCCTGATCGGCCCCAACGGCGCCGGCAAGACCACGGTGTTCAACTGCCTGACCGGGTTCTACAAGGCCTCCGGCGGCAAGATCGAACTCAACGTGCGCGGCAAGCAGACCAACGTCATCCAGCTGCTGGGCGAGTCTTTCAAACCGACCGACTTCGTCTCGCCGAAAAGCTTCCTCAGTCGCCTGTACTACAAGATGTTCGGCGGCACCCATTTGGTGAACCGCGCCGGCCTGGCCCGGACATTCCAGAACATTCGCCTGTTCAAGGAAATGTCGGTGCTGGAGAACCTGCTGGTGGCCCAGCACATGTGGGTCAACCGCAACATGCTCGCCGGCATCCTCAACACCAAGGGCTACCGCAAGGCCGAAAGCGATGCGCTGGACTGCGCGTTCTACTGGCTCGAAGTGGTCGATCTGGTGGACTGCGCCAACCGTCTGGCCGGTGAACTGTCCTACGGCCAGCAACGCCGTCTGGAAATCGCCCGGGCCATGTGCACGCGGCCGCAGATCATCTGCCTCGACGAACCGGCCGCCGGCCTCAACCCTCAGGAAACCGAAGCGCTGAGCGCGATGATCCGGCTGCTGCGCGACGAGCACGATCTGACCGTGGTGCTGATTGAACACGACATGGGCATGGTCATGAGTATTTCCGACCACATCGTGGTGCTGGATCACGGCGTGGTCATCGCCGAGGGCGGTCCCGAGGCGATCCGCAACGATCCGAAAGTGATTGCCGCCTACCTGGGCGCCGACGAAGAGGAGCTGGTATGAGCAAACCGATCCTCGAACTCAAAGACCTGAACGTGTTCTACGGCCCGATCCAGGCCCTCAAGGGCGTGTCGCTGCAGATCAACGAAGGCGAAACCGTCAGCCTGATCGGCTCCAACGGCGCGGGTAAATCGACGCTGCTGATGTCGATCTTCGGCCAGCCGCGCGCGGCGGGCGGGCAGATCCTCTATCAGGGCGTCGACATTACCCACAAGTCCTCGCACTACATCGCTTCCAACGGCATTGCGCAGTCGCCGGAAGGGCGGCGGGTGTTCCCCGACATGACCGTCGAGGAAAACCTGCTGATGGGCACCATCCCGATTGGCGACAAGTACGCCAAGGAAGATATGCAGCGCATGTTCGAGTTGTTCCCGCGGCTCGAAGAGCGCCGCACTCAGCGGGCAATGACCATGTCCGGCGGCGAGCAGCAAATGCTCGCCATCGCCCGTGCGCTGATGAGCCGGCCGAAGCTGTTGTTGCTCGATGAACCGAGCCTGGGCCTGGCGCCGATCGTGGTGAAGCAGATCTTCGCCACCCTGCGGGAACTGGCGAAAACCGGCATGACCATTTTCCTCGTCGAGCAGAACGCCAACCATGCGTTGAAGCTGTCGGACCGGGCGTATGTGATGGTCAACGGCGAGATTCGTCTGACCGGTACCGGTAAGGAGTTGTTGGTGAACGAGGAGGTGCGTAACGCTTATCTGGGCGGGCACTGATTCTACTTGAGTTGTCCACAAGCCCCGCGACGAAAGTCTCGGGGCTTTTTACATCCCAAGTCCAGCACAAATCCCTTGTGGGAGCGCCAGATTTCAGAATTGTGGAAAACAAATTCCCATAGCTGCCAAAGCGCGACATATAGACGCTGCAAATGGCTGTTTTTCCACAGTTTTGACTTGTCCCCGTTTGCTGTGGAGCTGGCTGTGAATAACGTGGGAGTAGCTGGCTGCAGCCCTTGTGTTCCGTGGCTTGCAGGCTGGTGATCGCTTTTTGATCAGGCGTTTTTGCTGGAGCTGAAGACGCTGTTGTCAACCTTTTTCTAGGCTGTTCTGTAGAAACAATTACGTGTAAGCAAGCCTGTGGATAAGTCTGTGACTAAACTCTGGAAAGACTCCGCTGAGGGCCGTAATTACTGGCCTCGCGCAATCACTGCGTTGACCGGTCGGTCGTGCAAAATGCCATCTCCGGCACAACAGCGGCTTCAGGGTCAAGCAAAAAACTTTCTGTTTACCGCGCAAAGCCTTGTATGGCGCGGCTTTGCGCGTTTCCACTTGCCCCCGGAAACTGTGGAAGGGACTGTGGATAACGTGCGTGCACATGGCTACAGGCCAAGCCACATACGGTGTAGCGACGATTGATCAAATTTTGATCGGAAGATGTCCCGGTGCGGGTGTT
Organism: Pseudomonas sp. IT-93MI4; assembly: GCF_949767635.1. Taxonomy (NCBI): domain Bacteria; kingdom Pseudomonadati; phylum Pseudomonadota; class Gammaproteobacteria; order Pseudomonadales; family Pseudomonadaceae; genus Pseudomonas; species Pseudomonas sp. IT-93MI4. The sequence goes on along the minus strand of NZ_CATKPP010000044.1, from coordinate 154,896 downwards.
GCTCGTAAATGCCGGGCCGGGCATGCTGGCTGCTGATTTTCTATTCCAATGGCTGCGCTGGCGGCCGACGCAAGGAGAACACGATGTCCAACACCCTGTTTATTACCGGCGCAACCTCCGGTTTTGGTGAAGCCTGTGCCCGTCGTTTCGCCGAGGCTGGCTGGAAACTGGTGTTGACCGGCCGTCGTGCAGAACGTCTCGATGCGCTGTGCGCCGAGTTGTCGAAGCAGACTGAAGTGCATGGTCTGGTGCTCGACGTGCGTGACCGCAAGGCGATGGAAGAGGCAATTGCCAATCTGCCGCCGTCGTTCGCCAAGCTGCGTGGCCTGATCAACAACGCCGGGCTGGCGCTGGGCGTCGATCCGGCGCCCAAATGCGACCTCGACGACTGGGACACTATGGTCGACACCAACGTCAAAGGCCTGATGTACAGCACTCGTCTGCTGCTGCCGCGTTTGATCGCTCACGGCCGTGGCGCCGGTATCGTCAACCTCGGCTCCATCGCCGGCAACTACCCGTACCCGGGCAGCCACGTGTATGGCGCGACCAAGGCGTTCGTTAAGCAATTCTCGCTGAACCTGCGCTGCGACCTGCAGGGCACCGGCGTGCGCGTCAGCAACATCGAGCCGGGTCTGTGCGAAAGCGAGTTCTCGCTGGTGCGCTTTGCCGGTGACCAGGAACGCTACAACGCCACTTACGCCGGTGCCGAGCCGATCCAGCCGCAGGACATCGCCGAGACCATCTTCTGGGTGCTCAACGCCCCGGCGCACATCAACATCAACAGCCTGGAGCTGATGCCGGTGAGCCAGACCTGGGCGGGGTTTGCGATCGAGCGTAACAAGGCGTAAGACCGCATAATGGCCATCGCTGGCAAGCCAGCTCCCACAGGATCGTCGGTATACATAAATCTTGTAATCGACTCGGTACCTGTGGGAGCTGGCTTGCCAGCGATGAGGCCGTAACAGGCAAAACATGGCGATAAGGTAGACTCTCTCCTCAACAACCCCACCGCACCCTGCGGTTTTCAAGGTTTTCGAGGAGTTAAAGTGAGTAACCGAGGTGAGCAATCACTGCTCAAACAATCGACCATCCTGATGTTCGCGGTGTCGATTGCCGGGATCGTCACCGGTTTTGTTTCAGGTTCGCAATCCATCCTTTTCGATGGTTTTTTCTCGCTGATCGCAACGTTCATCAAAGTGCTGATGCTGATCACAGCCAGGCTGATCGCCAAAGAAAGCAATCACCGCTTCCAGTTCGGTTTCTGGCATCTGGAGCCGATGGTGCTGCTGATCGAAGGCAGCTTCCTGCTGTTGATCGCCATCTATGCGTTTCTCAACGGTGTATTCGGCATCATCAACGGTGGCCGCGAGATCGAGCTGGGGCTGGTGATCATTTATGCGGCGGTGTTCACCGTCGTCGAATTCGCCTATTTCTTCTATGTGCGTCGGCGCAATCGCAAGCTCAAGTCCAGCCTGATCCAGTTCGACAACATCAGCTGGCTGGTGGACGCGATGCTCTCGGTCGGCCTGTTGATCAGTTTTCTCGCCGCGTTGCTGCTCAAGGCCCAGGGCTTTGACGAGTGGGCGAAATTTGTCGACCCGCTGATCCTGATCGTGCTGGCGCTGACCATGTTGCCCCCGGCGTTCAAGATCCTCGGCCCGGCGCTGCGTGATGTACTGGGTATCGCCCCGGACACCCTGGATGATCACGTGCGTCAGGTCATGGAAGCTGCGAAGAGCGAGCATGGTTTCGACGACTACGTGACCTACGTGCAGAAGCACGGGCGGGCGCGGTTTATCGAGATTCATGTGGTGTTGCCGGCGGATTATGCTCTGAGCAGCGTAGGTCAGCTGGATGTGTTGCGGGAGGAAATCTCGGCGCAGCTCGGCGAGCCGGATGCGGCACGCTGGTTGACGATCAGCTTTACCGGTGACAAGAAGTGGATTGCCTAGAGACCGTGTAACGGCTATTCGCGAGCAAGCCCGCTCCCACAGGGATCCGAGCTGTTCACAGATTATGTGTTCGGCGAAATTCCCATGTGGGAGCGGGCTTGCTCGCGAAAGCTATTTTTCAATCAACGCAGATATTCGGCTAAACCGCTGTAGCACGTCGCCAAGTGATAAGGCGTCGTTGAAGGCATGTCCTTGCGGCTGACCTCTCCCAGCTCATCTCGGCACTCATGCCAACCGCCCGCATGCAGAAAACGCTGTTGCAGCGCCTGCAACTGGCGCAGCACTGTAGCTTCGCTGTCCGGGCGCAAGGTCAGGGCGCGCAGGTATTCCGCCTGCGCCCAGATGCGTTGGGTCGAATCTTTCGGCCGTCCATCCAGTTGCAGATCGAGCATCGCCCGCACCGCCCCTGAAGGCTGTTCAACACCGAATTGCTCGGTGAAAGCGAATGCCCGGTCCAGCGCTGCATGCAGTTTCGAACCGCGCAGCAGGGCTGAAGACTCAAGCAGGAAATACCATTCGAACTGATGCCCTGGCTCGTACCAGTTATCCACAGCCCCGAGCGGCTTCTCCATCAACACTCCGTGCTGCGGATCGACGAACTGCGTGTGCATGGCTGTGCATAACTCCACCAGCGCTTTCTGCGTCGCCGCGTCTTCACGCACCGCCAAGGTGGCGAGGAACGCTTCGGCCAGGTGCATCAGCGGGTTTTGCAGTGGCCCGGTTTGCAGGGTGATCCAGTCGCGGTCCAGGCAGGCTTCGTACAGGCCATCACCGGTGGCGAAGCGCCGACCGATGATTTCCAGTGCGGCGTTGAGCGTGGATTCCACCAGCGGCTCCCGGGACTTGGCCCAGTAATGGGCGCAGGCGAACAGGATGAAGGCGTGGGTGTAGAGGTCTTTGCGCTGATCCAGCGGCTTGCCTTGCGCGTCGATGCTGTAGAACCAGCCGCCGTGCTCGGCATCGTGGAAATGCCGTTGCAGCGAGCGGAACAGCGCGGCGGCGCGCACCTCGGCGTTATCCACAACCCCGATCAGGCTGGAAAACAGGTACAGCTGCCGTGCGCAGGCCATCGCCCGATAGCGTTGCGGTGGCAAAGGTTGATGCGCCGCGTCGAGTGCCTCGTAGGGCAGCGCCATGTCGGCGTTCCAGCCCGGGCCTTGCCAAAGCGGCACGATCACGTTCAGAAAGTGCTGTTGCACGTTGCTGAACAGGGCGGTCAATTCGGGCAGGGAGGTGGAGCGGCAAGCATGGGGCATTGGCGGACGTCGTCACGGCTGGGGCGATTGCGCGACATGGTAGCAGAGCGGCGGGCCTTAGAGACGCGGAGTCTGTCAGTCCGCCTTCGCGAGCAGGCTCGCTCCCACAGTGGATTTGCAGCGTACACAAAACCTGTGGGAGCGAGCCTGCTCGCGAAGAGGCCAGTGGCAGGCGCTAGAGAATCAACCGGCCAGCAACCACGCGCCAGTCACAGCCGAAGCGGCACCCGCCACGCGCACCAGAGGCGCAGCAGCCTGAGGCAGAAAACGAACCACCGCATAACCCGCCGCATGCAGGGCAGCAGTCGCCGCCACGAAGCCGGCGGCATACGCCCAAGGGCTGCTCATGTCCGGCAGCTCCAGGCCATGCGCCACGCCATGGAACAACGCAAACAACGCCGTTGCCGCCACCGCCATCACCAGCGGTGGACGCACCGCCAGTGCCACTGCCAGACCCAGCGCCAGCACCGAAGCGGCGATCCCGCTTTCCAGCGCCGGCAACTCCAGCCCTTCAAAACCGAGCATGCCGCCGATCAGCATGGTGCCGACAAACGTGCACGGTAGCGCCCAGCGCGCCGCGCCTTGTTGCTGCGCGGCCCACAGGCCGACCGCGACCATCGCCAGCAAATGGTCGAGGCCACCGATCGGGTGGCTGATGCCGGCGACCAGACCGCTGTCGCCGTGGCCCGGGTGGGCGAAGGCCAGGGCTGGGGTCAGCAGCAGCGCCACGGCGCCGAGAATGCGTTTGAGTGTCATGGATAAGCTTCCTTGTTGGTCAATAAGTCAGGCGGCGTTCAGCAGGCCTTGGCGCTCGATGAAGGCGATGATCTCTTCAAGGCCCTGGCCGGTTTTCTGGTTGCTGAAGACGAATGGCTTGCCGTTGCGCATGCGCTGGGTGTCGCTATCCATCATTTCCAGCGAAGCACCGACCAGCGGCGCCAGGTCGATCTTGTTGATCACCAGCAGATCGGACTTGCAGATCCCCGGGCCGCCCTTGCGCGGCAGCTTGTCGCCGGCGGAGACGTCGATCACGTAGATGGTCAGGTCTGACAGCTCCGGGCTGAAGGTTGCCGACAGGTTGTCGCCACCGGATTCCACCAGAATCAGGTCCAGCCCCGGAAAGCGCCGGTTCAGTTGATCGACGGCTTCGAGGTTGATCGAAGCGTCTTCGCGGATCGCCGTGTGCGGGCAGCCACCGGTTTCCACGCCGATGATCCGCTCCGGCGCCAGTGCTTCGTTGCGCACCAGAAAGTCGGCGTCTTCGCGGGTGTAGATGTCGTTGGTGACGACGGCCAGGTTGTAGCGATCGCGCAATGCCAGGCACAGGGCCAGGGTCAATGCGGTCTTGCCGGAACCGACCGGGCCGCCGATACCGACGCGCAGGGGTTGTGTGTTCATGTGCTTCTCCAAGATGACAGGCCCTAAGAGCGAAACAGACGGCTGTACTGGCGCTCATGCGCCATGCACGCCAGGGACAGGCCGAATGCGGCGCTGCCGATGTGTTCGGGATTGATGCGGGTGGCGTCCTGCTGCGCCTGTTGCAGCAGCGGCAACAGTTCGCTGGTCAGGCGCTGGGCGGCTTGCTGGCCCAACGGCAGGGTTTTCATCAGTACCGCGAGCTGGTTTTCCAGCCAGCTCCACAGCCACGCGGCGAGCGCATCCTGCGGACTGATTTGCCAGGCGCGGGCAGCCAGTGCCCAGCCAAGAGCGAGGTGCGGTTCGGCGCATTGCTCAAGAAAGCTGCGGGCTGGCGCGTCGAGTTCCGGCAAACCGTTGAGCAATTGCTGCAGCGAGTAACCCATCTGCCGGCTCTCCAGATGCAACTCACGGGTCTCGCGACTGGCACGGTGGGTTTCGCAGAGATGCAGCAACTCGGGCCAGTTTTCCTCGGCCGCGGCCTGACAATGAGCCAGCAGCAGCGGCGCCTCGAAACGGGCGAGGTTGAGCAGTAGTTGATCGCTGATCCAGCGGCGGGCGCTGTCCGGGTTGTTCACGCGGCCGTTATCCACCGCCATTTCCAGGCCTTGCGAATAGCTGTAGCCGCCAATCGGCAGTTGCGGACTAGCCAGGCGCAGCAGCGCCCAGGCCGGATTCACAGGCGTACGCCGAACTGATGGAGTTTGGGCGCGTAGTTGAAATCTTCGTCGCCATGCCGCGAATGATGATGGCCGCCGCCGTAGGCACCGTGTTCCGGCTGGAACGGCGCTTCAATCGCCTCGACCTGGGCGCCGAGCTGTTCGAGCATGGCCTTGAGCACGTAATCATCGAGCAGACGCAGCCAGCCATCGCCGACTTGCAAGGCAACGTGGCGGTTACCGAGGTGATAGGCGGCGCGGGTCAGTTCGAAGGCATTGGCGCAGGTGACGTGCAGCAGTTGCTCGGGGCGGGCGCAGACGCGAACGATGCGGCCGTCCTCGGCCTGCAGGCATTCGCCGTCATATAACGGTGCCTGACCGCGCTCCAGAAACAACCCGACGTCTTCGCCATCGGCACTGAAACAGCGCAGACGGCTCTTGCTCCGCGCTTCGAAGGTCAGGTGCAACTCGGCGGACCAGACAGGTTGAGGGTCGATTCTGCGATGAATCACCAGCATCGGAAAGCTTCCAGCAGTGGACTTGTAGGAGGGCTAGAGCAAGGGGCTTGCCAACCGGGCGAGATGTAGGAAATCCCTGTCGGAGCGTAGAGGATGTTTCAAGATGTTGCGGAATTTTGGAAGGTTTTGGTGCGTGAAGATTTTTACATGCACCAATTTGTGGCTGTCACACAGAGCAATGTAGGAGTGAGCCTGCTCGCGATAGCGGTCTTCCAGTCAATTCTCGGCTGACTGAACGGACGCTATCGCGAGCAGGCTCACTCCTACAGGGGATTTGTGGGGTTTTGGGAAAGGGAATTACTCGGTACTGCCCAGCCCTTGCCAGTGCTTGAGGCCGATAAAGATGAAGCGCAGTTGCTGGGTGATCTTCGCCTGCGGCGTCAGATGCTCCGGCAGGGCCTCGGCGGGCGGGTCAATGATGTCCGGCAGGGTGGCGAATACCGATTTGACGATCAGGTCAGCGATCACGCTCAGGCCGGCTGCATCCAGATGTTGCAGCTTGGGCATCAGCGTCAGATCGGCCGCAAGGTCGGCGCTGATGTTTTCGCGCAGACGGCCAATCGCCTGACGCACAGGCTGCGAGCCGCCGTATTGCTCACGAGCGAGAAACAGGAATTGCGAACGGTTGGCGCTGACCACGTCGAGGAAGATCCGCACCGACGCGTCGATGATGCCGCCCATGACGAATTCGTTGTGGCGCACCAGGCGGATGGTTTCGCGGAAGGTCTGGCCGACTTCACTGACCAGCACCAGACCCAACTCGTCCATGTCGGCAAAATGCCGATAGAAACCGGTGGGCACAATGCCGGCGGTCTTGGTCACTTCGCGCAGGCTCAGGCTGCCGAAACCTCGGCCGCTTTCCATCAAATGGCGGGCAGCGTCCATCAGGGCGTTGCGGGTCTGTTGTTTCTGTTCGGCGCGGGGCAGCATCGCAAAGGCGTTTTCTTGAGCGGGACAAGCGCCGCACTCTAGCAAATCGGCTTTGCTGGCGTCGAACGGCAGGGGGAAAGTCAGCAGGAAAAAAGGTTTCGCAGATTGTCGGTACTGAAAAAGTCAAAAGCCCAATCCGGTGATTGGGCTTTTTTTCCAGGCCGCCATGGGCTTAGCTCAAAGCGCTGTTGCGTTCGATCACACGGTCACCACCGCCTTCGGCAACGGCTTGGCCCAGTGGGGTTTTATCGAAACCGTCTTCAGCCAGGGTCTGGCCTTGTGGGGTACGGTCGCTGCCATCGGAAGCCAGGGTCTGACCTTGTGGAGTTTTGTCATAGCCGTCTTCAACCAGACCTTTCTGTTCCAGGCGATCACGGCCGCCTTCTGCTACAGCTTGACCTTGTGGGGTCTTGTCGTAGCCATCTTCAACCAGACCTTTTTCTTCCAGACGATGACGACCGTTTTCAGCCAGGGTCTGACCTTGTGGGGTACGGTCGCTGCCGTCAGCCGCCACAGTCTGGCTGAACACCGAGTGGCTGGATTTCACTTGTGGGGTAGCCTGATCGGCAGCGGGCAGGGCGAAAGCAGTGCTGGCTAGCATCGACAGGGTAAGGCTGAGCAGTAATTGGCGTTTCATGATGGGTTGCTCCTTGGGAGGGCGATAAAGTGGGTACGAAGCCAATGCTACTCTCGATAAGTCGATATAAAAGTTCATAAACGCAATGGTAATAATCAACAGAATTGATTGTTCTGCGGAAGCGCTCTAGCTCGGGCATTTGCGGGCGGTGGTTTTGCACCGCAGTGGGTATTTTCGACTCACTCGCGCCTCGCAAATGTGCGGGCAGCGGTAACGCTGTTCGACCAATCGGTCAGCATTCGGGCGATTTTTTGCCGCGGAATCTATATTCCGATTAAACCTGCGCACTGTTTGCCAGTCGTAGAATTCATGAGGGCCGCTTTGGCCCGCCGTTTCAGCTGTGCGTCGCGAAATCGGCGTGCGGTCGTCATCAGGAGTTTTGTGCATGACGCGCACCGGAAAAATCTTCAGTTGGACCTTCGCCACTCTCGTACTGCTGCTGGCGGTACTGGTTCTGATCATCGTGTTCTTCGACTGGAACCGGATCAAACCGCCGCTCAACGCCAAAGTCTCGGAAGAATTGCATCGTCCGTTCGCCATCAATGGCAACCTCGCGGTGATCTGGCAGCGTGAGCCGGACGAAGGCGGCTGGCGGGCCTGGGTGCCGTGGCCGCACGTGGTGGCTGAGGACCTGACGCTGGGCAACCCGGATTGGTCGAAGCAGCCGCAGATGGTCACGCTCAAACGCGTGGAACTGCGCATTTCGCCGCTGGCACTGCTGGCGCAACGGGTGACGATCCCGCGCATCGACCTGACCGAACCCAACGCGCAACTGCAACGCCTGGCCGATGGCCGCGCCAACTGGACCTTCAAGTTCGACCCGAAAGACCCGAATGCCGAACCGTCGAACTGGGTGGTGGACATCGGTGCGATTGGCTTCGACAAGGGCCACGTCACCCTGGATGACCAGACACTCAAGACTAATCTCGACGTGTTGATCGATCCGCTGGGCAAACCGATTCCGTTCAGCGATATCGTCGGCGCCAAAGCCGCGAAGACCGCCCAGGACAAAGGTGCCGCGCCGCAGGACTATGCGTTCGCGCTGAAGGTCAAAGGCCAGTACCACGGTCAGAATCTTACCGGCCAGGGCAAGATCGGCGGATTACTGGCGTTGCAGGACGCGAACAAGCCATTCCCGCTGCAGGCTCAGGCGAAGATCGGCGCCACTAGCATCGAACTCGCTGGCACCTTGACCGACCCGCTCAACCTCGGCGCCCTCGATCTGCGTCTGAAACTGGCCGGCGCCAGCCTCGGCAACCTCTATCCACTGACCGGCGTGACCCTGCCGGACACGCCGCCGTACTCCACCGACGGCCATCTGATTGCCAAATTGCATGACGCCGCCGGTGCGAAATTCACCTATGAACAGTTCAACGGCAAGATCGGCGGCAGTGACATTCACGGCGATCTGACCTACGTCGCCAGCCAGCCACGGCCCAAGCTCAGCGGCGCGTTGCTGTCCAATCAATTGCTGTTCGCCGACCTCGCGCCGCTGATCGGCGCCGACTCGAATGACAAGCAAAAGGCCCGCGGCGGCGAGAGCAAGCAGCCGACCGACAAAGTGCTGCCGGTGGAAGAATTCAAGACCGACCGCTGGCGCGCGATGGATGCCGACGTCGAGTTCACCGGCAAGCGCATCGTCCACAGCGAAAAGCTGCCGTTCACCGACCTCTATACCCACCTGAAACTCAACGACGGCGAACTCAGCCTCGAGCCGCTGCGCTTCGGCGTGGCCGGCGGCAATCTGGACGCGCAGATCCGCCTCAATGGTCGCACCGAACCGCTGGAAGGCCGGGCCAAACTGACCGCGCGCGGCTTCAAGCTCAAGCAGTTGTTCCCGACCTTCGAACCGATGAAAACCAGCTTCGGTGAGCTCAACGGTGATGCTGATATCAGCGGTCGCGGCAACTCGGTGGCCAAGCTGCTCGGCGGCGCCAATGGCCAGTTGAAGATGCTGATCAACGACGGCGCGATCAGCCGTGAACTGATGGAGCTGGCCGGTCTCAACGTCGGTAACTACGTGGTCGGCAAGATTTTTGGCGACAAGGAAGTGAAGATCAACTGCGCGGCGGCGGACTTCGACATCAAGACTGGCCTGGCGACCACACGGCTGTTTGTGTTCGATACCGAGAACGCGATCATCTACATCGACGGCACCGCGAACATGGCCACCGAGCAATTGGACCTGACGGTGACACCGGAGTCCAAAGGCTGGCGTCTGATTTCGCTGCGTTCACCGCTGTACGTGCGCGGCAAGTTCATCAAGCCGGACGCCGGAGTCAAGGCCGTGCCGTTGATGCTACGCGGCGCGGGTATGGTGGCGTTGGGCGTGATCGCTGCACCGGCGGCGGGGCTGCTGGCGCTGGTGGCGCCGAGCGGTGGGGAGCCGAACCAGTGTGCGCCTCTGCTTGAGCAGATGAAGGCGGGCAAGGCGCCAGTGACCGTCAAGCCAACAAAATGATCGGTGACTGACAGGCCCCCTTCGCGAGCAGGCTCGCTCCCACATTTGAAATAGATTCCAGTGTGGGAGCGAGCCTGCTCGCGAAGGCGTTTTTGGAGGGGTTACAAGTCTTTCAGAATGTCGGCCATGTCATCCGCGTGCTCTTCTTCCTGCGCGAGGATATCTTCGAAGATGCGCCGGGTGGTCGGGTCTTTTTCGCCGATGTACTGGATGATCTCGCGGTAGCTGTCGATGGCGATCCGTTCGGCCACCAGGTCTTCGTAGACCATTTCCTTCAAGGTGTTCCCGGCCACGTATTGGGCATGGGACATTTTCGACAGCAGGTCCGGATTGAACTCCGGTTCGCCACCCAGTTGCACGATGCGCTCGGCCAGACGGTCGGCATGTTGCGCTTCCTGGGTCGCGTGTTCGAGGAATTCTTCCGCGGCCACGTGGGCTTTGACGCCGTTGGCCATGAAGTAATGACGCTTGTAACGCAGCACGCAGACCAGCTCGGTGGCCAGCGACTCGTTGAGCAAGCGCAGCACCTCGTCACGGTCGGCGCTGTAGCTCTCGGTTACCGCGCCGTTCTCGACGTGTTGTCGCGCACGTTCGCGCAGGGTTTTGACATCTGACAAGTGCAGGTCGTCGCTCATGTTGATCTCCAGGAGGCTAATCCAATGGCGCCACGCTCTACAGGCGTGATCGGTTACCCAAGTTGTGAGTCCTGAGCGACGCAAAAAGTTTTATGAGATTTCCGGCGACCTTGGTAACAGCCCGGACAACTGCGCTTCTTCGCGCAACCAGGCAAAAAACGCCCGCACCGGCGGATGCCGCTCCCGTCCCGGCACACACAGCGCGCTGTACCCGGCACCATCGACTTGCACCTGCCCCTTGTACGGCACCAGCAACCCACTGGCGACGCTCTGCGAGACCAGAATATTGCTCGCCAGCACCAGACCTTGCCCGGCAATCGCCGCTTGCAGAGCGTAATGCTCCTCATCGTATTCACGGATCGCCGGATGCTGGTTCAGCCACGACTCGCCGGAGCCAGCGCACCACGCTTCCCAGCCATGGGCATACAGCTTCGAGTTGTGCCAGCGCACGCTGATCAGCGCCGGCGTGCGCCGGGCGGCCAGCGCCACCTGTTCCGGCGAGCCATACACGCCGAAGGTCTCATCGAACAGGCACAAGCCGTAAAGGTTGGGGTAATCGTCGAGGCTATAGCGCAGCACCAGATCGACGCTGGCGTCCTGATGCAGGTCGATGACTTCGCAGTGGGTATCGAGGCGCACGTTGATGTTCGGGTGTTGCGCATAAAACCTTCCGAGGCGCGGCACCAGCCACAGCGCGGCAAACGCGGCGGTGGTCGACAGTGTCAGGTTGCTGCCGCTGCGTTGCGGACGCAGGGTGTCGACGCTTTGCGCGACTTCCAGCAGCGCGCCGTGCAGGCTGCGAAACAGTCGCTCGCCCCCTTCGGTCAGGCGCACCTGACGCGGCAAACGCTCGAACAGCGCCACGCCGAGCCAGTCTTCCAGCGCTCGGATCTGATGGGAAATCGCCGTCGGTGTGACTGACAGCTCTTCAGCAGCGGCCTTGAAGCTCAACAGCCGCGAAGCGGATTCGAAGGCGCGCAGGGCGGTCAGCGGCAACGAGGCGAACATTCAATACTCCATGGATGAAACAAATTCATCCCGACTGATTTTTGCTCATTTGAGACAGCGGCGGGTCGGCGCCAATCTGGCGCCACTTAGCCACTCAAGTCTAATCCCAAGGAGTTTCAGATGAGCAAGATTCTTGCGATCCATGCCAGCCCGCGCGGTGATCGTTCGCACTCACGGCGTTTGGCAGAAAGTTTTCTCAGCGCCTGGCAGGTGCGCCATCCACAGGCTCAGGTCACCCGCCGGGAAGTCGGACGGGCGCTGATCCCTCCAGTCAACGAAGCCTTTGTCGCCGCCGCGTTTCACCCTGAACCCGAAGCGCGTCCGTTGTCGATGCAGGCCGATCTGGCGCTCAGCGATCAACTGGTCGGCGAGTTGTTCGAGCATGACTTGCTGCTGATTTCCACGCCGATGTACAACTTCAGCGTGCCCAGCGGCCTCAAGGCCTGGGTCGATCAAATCGTACGGTTGGGCCTGACGTTCGACCACACCCTGGACAACGGCGTGGCCCAGTACACGCCGCTGCTGCAAGGCAAGAAAGCGCTGATTGTCACCAGCCGTGGCGGTTTCGGCTTCGGCCCTGGCGGCGAACTGGAAGCGTTGAACCATGCCGATCCGTGGTTGCGCACCGCGCTGGGCTTTATCGGCATCAACGACGTCAGCGTGGTCGCGGCCGAGGGCGAGGAATCGGCCGAGCGCACCTTCGCGGTATCAGTGGCCGAGGCCGAGCAGCGTTTGCTCGACCTCGTCCGGACGTTCTAAGTGGCCTGGCTGTTCTTGCTGATCGCCGCCGGTTTCGAGGTGACTTTCGCCATGGGCATGAAGTACGCCGAAGGCTTCACCCGCTTGTGGCCGTCGCTGATCACGGTGGTGGCGGCGATTGGCGGGATTTACTTCCTGACGTTGGCGCTGCGCGAGTTGCCGGTGAGCATCGCCTATCCGATCTGGACGGCGATCGGCTCGCTGGGCACGGTGTTTCTCGGTGTTGCCCTGCTCGGCGAGAGTCTGACCTTGGTCAAACTGCTGTCGGTGGGGCTGATTGTGGCGGGGGTGGTGGGCCTGAAGTAGGCTGATGGTGCAGTTGTCATCATCAGGGAGGAGGCTTGGCGGGCGTTTTGCACGTCTGGCATCCACTCAGCGACCACAAGGATGTTTGCCCATGTCACAAGGTTCGGCGACACGTTATCCACTGGTGCTGGTGCCGGGCATGCTCGGGTTTATCCGGCTGCTGCTGTATCCGTACTGGTACGGCATCATCAAGGCGTTGCGCCGTGGCGGGGCGACGGTGATTGCGGTGCAGGTGTCGCCGCTCAATTCCACCGAGGTGCGTGGCGAGCAGTTGCTGGTGCGCATCGACGAAATTCTGCGCGAGACCGGCGCCGCCAAGGTCAATCTGTTCGGCCACAGCCAGGGCTCGTTGACCGCGCGTTATGCCGCCGCGAAACGGCCGGATCTGGTCGCCTCGGTAACCTCCGTGGCCGGGCCCAATCACGGTTCTGAACTGGCCGACTATCTGCAGAAACACTACCCGGCGAACAGCGCCAAGGGCCGCGTGCTGGAGGTGCTGTTGCGTTTTGTCGGCTGGCTGATGGCGTTGCTGGAAACCGGTTACCACGGGCCGAAACTGCCGGTGGACATCCACGCTTCGCATCAATCGCTGACCAGTGAAGGCGTGGCGCTGTTCAATCAGCGTTATCCACAGGGCCTGCCCGAGACCTGGGGCGGTCACGGGCCGGAAGAGGTCAACGGCGTGCGTTATTACTCGTGGTCGGGGACGTTGCAACCGGGCAAAACCGATCGCGGTGGCAACCTGTTCGACGGCACCAACCGCAGCTGCCGCTTGTTCGCGAAAACCTTTGTGCGTGAGCCGGGGCAGTGTGACGGGATGGTCGGGCGCTATAGCTCGCACCTCGGCACGGTAATTGGCGACGACTATCCGCTGGATCACTTCGACATCGTCAATCAGTCGCTGGGGCTGGTGGGGAAGGGCGCGGATCCGGTGCGGTTGTTTGTCGAGCATGCGGCGCGGCTAAAGGCTGCCGGATTGTGACTCGCTTTTGTGGCGAGGGGATTCATCCCCGATGGGCTGCGCAGCAGCCCTTGTTTTGAGATAAATAGCGGGGTCGCTTCGCGCCCCATCGGGGATAAATCCCCTCACCACAGGGCCAGATCAGGCAACGCTGAGTTTTCGGCCTAGAACGGTGGTCCAGCGCTCCGACAGAATCACCCCACCCAACGTCAACACCCCACCCACCAGGTGATACATCGCCAGCTCTTCCTTCAACACCACCGCCGCAATCAGCGCGGTAATCAGCGGCAGCAAGTTAAAGAACAAGGTTGTGCGACTCGGCCCCAGACGCTGCACCGCCTGCATCCACGCCAGCGGCGCGAGCATCGAGGCCAGCAGGCACGCGTACAGCACCAGCGGAATGTTTTGCGCGGTGAAACCGGTTTTCGGTGAGGCGGCGTACAGCGGAAACAGCACCACAATCGCCACCAGCACCTGCAGGTACAGCAACACCAGCGGCGGCAAACGCAGCTGCCATTTTTTCAGCAGGGTGCTGTAGATCGCGTAGGCCAGGGTGGCGATCAACATCATCGCGTCACCCAGGTTCACCCCGTGTTGCAGCAGCGCGCCGAGGCTGCCGGACGACACCACCACCAGCACGCCGGCGAACGACAGCACCGCGCCGAACAATGCCCCGGCGGTCAGGCGCTGGCCGAGGCTGATGATTGCCATAGCCAGCGACATCAGCGGCATCAGCGACAGGATGATGCCCATGTTGGTCGCCGTGGTCAGGGTCGCGGCGAAGTAGGCCAGGCTTTGATAGACCGCCATCCCGAGCACGCCGAGGATGAAGATCTTGCCCAGATTCGGGCGGATCTGCGGCCAGTGCGCGATCACCGCTTTGAGCATGAATGGGGTGAACAGCAGCCCGGCGAGCAGCCAGCGGTAGAAACCGATCTCGGCGGGGAAGATCGCCCCGACCGCCAGTTTGTTGATCACGGTATTGCCGGCCCAGATGAAAATCGCCAGCAGCGGAAACGCGTATTGCATGGGTTAAAACCAGAACGTTGATGAACGGTGATTATCGCCTGTCTGGATACAGCCCTATACTGCGAACCGGACAACCTGCCACTGCAACCGGACAGCATGAACAGTAAACATATCGATCTGCTGGATTTCAGCGAACTGCCGTCGGCGGTGTACTTTCGCTATGCTGACTTCAACACCCATGAATACGCGGCGCCGCACCGTCATCCGTGGGGCACGCTGGAGTACGCGGCCCACGGTGTGCTGCACATGGACGTCGACGGCAACCGTTTCATGTCGCCGCCGCACTACGCGGTGTGGGTGCCGCCGCAGGTCGAGCACAGTTTCTACAGTCACCAACCGGTCAACTACCGCGCGGTGTGCCTCGATCCGAAGGTTTGCGCCGATCTGCCGCCGCGCGCCTGCACCCTGGCGATCAGCGACATTCTCAAGGCGATTCTCAAGGACTTCGCCGCCCGCGACGTGAAAATCCCCGAACTGGATGCCGACCAGCGTCTGGCCCAGGTGTTGGTCGATCAACTGCAACAGGCGCCGGTGCATGAATGTTATCTGCCGTACGCAAGCAATCCCGGGTTGCTGGCGATCCTCGACGCCTTGCAGGCTGATCCGGGCAATAACCTCCCGCTGGCCCACTGGGCGGCGCAAGTGCACGTCAGCGAGCGTACGTTGGCCCGGCAGTTCGTGCGCGAACTGGGAATGAGTTTCGGCGAATGGCGTCAGCGCCTGCGTTATCTCGCGGCGATCGAGGCGCTGGAAAGCACGAAGAGCGTGCAGGAAATCGCTTTCGATCTCGGCTACAGCAGCGGCTCGGCGTTCATTGCCATGTTTGCCCGGCAGGCCGGGTGTACGCCGGAACAGTATCGGCGTAGCCACGTGGAAGGCAGGAAGGTGTAACAAGATTTGGCTACACTTCAGCGGAGGCCGCATCCATCGATGCGGCGACAAGGAGAAAACTCCATGAAGATGTTGCGTGTCCCTTTGTTGATGATCGGTCTGCTCCTGTGTTCCCAGGGTTTCGCCGCCACGGCGCAACAGAACAAAATGACCACCTGCAATGCTGACGCTACCGCCAAAAGCCTCAAGGGCGACGAGCGCAAGACTTTCATGAGCACCTGCCTCAAGGCTGCACCGGCCGCCAATGACGGCAAAGTGCTGACCCCGCAGCAGGAAAAAATGAAAACCTGCAACGCCGACGCGAAAACCAAGGCGCTGACCGGCGATGCGCGCAAGACCTTCATGAGTGATTGTCTGAAGAAAAAGTAAGCACTTGAGTCTTGTGGTGAGCGGGCTGGCCTCTTCGCGAGCAAGCTCGCTCCCACAGGAGTGCGCATTCCAATGTGGGAGCGAGCCTGCTCGCGAAGGGGCCATTGAGCACGACAATAGCCCCTGCATATCCCTAGTGCTCTCCCCGGAACGCTGGCAGACTGCCAATCCTTTTACGCCGTTCGTTTTGAGGCTGTATGCCAACGTTTTCTGAGCGTCATGTTGTGTTTTGGGTCAGCTGCATCATCATTTGCGGCGGTTTGTTGCTGGCGTTGCCGCTGCGCTTGTTGCCCAGCCTGCTGGCCGGTTTGCTGGTGTTCGAGCTGGTCAACATGCTCACCCCGCAACTGCAACGGCTGATCGAAGGTCGGCGTGCGCGCTGGCTGGCGGTGGCACTGCTGGGCACCCTGGTGGTCAGCGTGCTGGCGCTGATCTTTGCCGGTGCCATCAGTTTCCTGCTGCACGAAGCGGAAAACCCGGGCGCCTCGCTCGACAAATTCATGGGCGTGGTCGATCGCGCGCGCGGGCAACTGCCGCCGTTTCTCGATGCCTACCTGCCGGCCAGCGCAGCGGAATTTCGCGTGGCCATCGGCGAATGGGCGAGCAAGCACCTGTCCGAGCTGCAACTGGTAGGCAAGGACGCGGCGCATATGTTCGTCACCCTGCTGATCGGCATGGTCCTCGGCGCGATCATTGCCCTGCAGCGAGTACCGGATCTGACCAAGCGCAAACCGCTGGCCGCCGCCCTGTTCGACCGTCTGCATCTGGTGGTTCAAGCTTTCCGCAACATCGTCTTCGCGCAGATCAAGATTTCTCTGCTGAACACGTTCTTCACCGCGATTTTCCTGGTGGTGGTCTTGCCGCTGTTCGGCATCAAGCTGCCGCTGACCAAGACCCTGATCGTCCTGACCTTTCTGCTCGGCCTGCTGCCGGTGATCGGCAACCTGATGTCGAACACGCTGATCACCATCGTCGGCCTGTCGCTGTCGATCTGGGTGGCGGTGGCGGCGCTGGGCTATCTGATCTTTATCCACAAGCTCGAATACTTCCTCAACGCGCGCATCGTCGGCGGGCAGATCAGTGCCAAGTCGTGGGAATTGCTGCTGGCGATGCTGGTGTTCGAAGCCGCGTTCGGCCTGCCGGGGGTGGTGGCGGGGCCGATTTATTACGCGTATCTGAAGAGTGAGTTGAAGCTGGGCGGGATGGTTTGATCCGATAACTGTGTTGCCTTAGCTGACGCCATCGCTGGCAAGCCAGCTCCCACAGGATTGATAGCGCTTTCGAAAGCGGCGCAGAACCTGTGGGAGCTGGCTTGCCAGCGATGGGCGCAACGCGGTCTTGGATCAGTTCATGGCGCCGTAACGCTTCATCGCCTCAATCGCCAGACCGCTGCCAATGCTGCCAAAGATGTTCCCTTCCACATGTCGCGCATTCGGCAGCATCGCCGAAACGCTGTTGCGCAGCGCCGGAATGCCGCTTGAACCGCCGGTGAAGAACACCGTATCGACCTGAGCCACCGACACGTTGGCATCGTTCAACAGCTGCGTAACGCTGCCGCGCACGCGTTCAAGCAAGGCGTCGATCGACGATTCGAACAGCGCGCGGCTCAGTTCCACGCTCAGGCCCGGCTCAATACGGTCCAGCGGTACGTGGCGGCTGTCGGCGTGGGTCAGCTGGATCTTGGTTTCTTCGACTTCCATCGCCAGCCAGTGCCCGGCGCGCTGTTCGATCAGCTTGAACAACCGGTCGATGCCGCCGGTGTCCTCGATGTCGTAGCGCATGCTGCCCAGCGCCAGGGTGGATTTTTGCGAGTACACCGAGTTGATGGTGTGCCAGGTCGCCAGGTTCATGTGGTGGCTGGTCGGCATGTAGGCGCCGCTCTTCATCCGGCTGCCGTAGCCGAACAACGGCATCAGGCCTTGCAGGCTCAGCTGTTTATCGAAATCGGTACCGCCGATGTGCACGCCGCCGGTGGCGAGAATGTCGTCGTGACGGTTGTCCATGCCGCGGCGCTCGGGCGACAGGCGCACCAGCGAGAAGTCCGAAGTACCACCGCCGATGTCGACGATCAGCACCAGCTCTTCTTTTTCGATGGTCGACTCGTAGTCGAATGCTGCAGCGATCGGTTCGTACTGGAACGACACGTCCTTGAAGCCGAGCTTGCGCGCCACTTCGACAAGGGTGTCTTCGGCTTCCTGGTCAGCCAGCGGGTCGTCATCGACGAAAAACACCGGACGCCCCAGCACCACTTGTTCGAACTCGCGACCGGCGGCCGTTTCGGCACGGCTCTTGAGCTGACCGATGAACAGACCCAACAGATCCTTGAACGGCATCGCCGTGCCGAGAACGCTGGTGTCGTGCTTGATCAGCTTGGAACCGAGCAGGCTCTTGAGCGAGCGCATCAGCCGGCCTTCGTAGCCTTCCAGGTATTCGTGCAGGGCCAGACGACCGTAAACCGGACGGCGCTCTTCGATGTTGAAGAACACCACCGACGGCAGGGTGATCTTGTCGTCTTCCAGCGCGATCATCGTTTCCATGCCGGGGCGCAGCCAGCCGACGGTGGAGTTGGAGGTGCCGAAGTCGATACCGCAGGCACGGGCTGGAGAGGCGTTGTTCATGTCTTTCGGGTTCCGGTCAAAAAACGGCCGCGCAGTGTATGTCAGTGCGCGGCAGATTCGAAGGCCGGTCATCTGCTATTTCACGACTAAGCTTCTTGAAAGTCGCAGCTTCGCCCCAAACTTGCTGGCATGGGCCGGCAGACATACCGGCGGTCGCAAGAACCGTCGTCCACTGCCGATAAACTTCTGCTGCGCCACCCGGTCACAAAGTTGAGATCGGTCAACCCGGCACGCGCGAATGAGCGCATGCTGGCCTCGGCGCGAAATCGATAACGGATGGTGATTCCTTCGATGGACTTCAAAGACTATTACAAGATACTCGGCGTGGAGCCGACAGCGGACGACAAGGCGATCAAGGCTGCCTATCGCAAGCTGGCGCGCAAATACCACCCCGATGTCAGCAAGGAAAAAGACGCCGAGGCCAAGTTCAAGGACGCCTCGGAAGCCTATGAAGCGCTGAAAAGCGCCGACAAACGCGCCGAATATGACGAGCTGCGCCGTTATGGCCAGCACGGTCAGCCGTTCCAGGGCCCGCCGGGCTGGCAGAGCCGTGGCGGTTTTGGCGGCGGCGGTGGCGACACCGGCGACTTTTCGGACTTCTTCAGTTCGATCTTCGGCAATCGCGGCGCCGGTTTCGGTGGCGACGGTCGGCAACAACGCAGTGCAGGGCGCCGAGGGCAAGACGTGGAAATGGAACTGCCGGTCTTCCTTGAGGAGACTTTGTCGGACGAGTCGAAGAAGGTCAGCTTTCAGGTCCCGCAATACAACGCCAACGGTCAGCACGTCAGCAACACCAGCAAGAGCCTGAACGTGAAGATCCCGGCGGGCGTCACCGACGGCGAGCGCATCCGCCTCAAAGGCCAGGGCGCACCGGGCATCGGTGGCGGGGCCAATGGCGACCTGTACCTGACCATTCGCTTTGCGCCGCATCCGAAATTCGATGTGGAAGGCGAAAACCTGATCATCACCCTGCCATTGGCACCGTGGGAGCTGGCGCTGGGCGCTGAAGTGGCGGTGCCGACTCTGACCGGCAAGATCAACCTCAAGGTTCCGGCCGGCAGCCAGAACGGCCAGCGTATGCGCGCCAAGGGTCACGGCTTGAAAAACAAGGCCGGTGAGCGCGGTTATCTGTTCGTGCAGCTCAAGGCCGTGATGCCGAAAACCTCCGACGACGAGGTCAAGGCGCTGTGGCAGGAACTGGCGAAAAAAGCCGCGTTCAACCCACGCGAGAACTTCTGAATCCGACGACGGAGTAGCCCATCATGAGCAGCCCCCTGATCGTTCAACTGGACATGGCAGAATTCTGTGAGGCGGCCGATCTGTCGGACGTCTACGTGATCGAAATCGTCGAACACGGCATCCTCGAACCTCAGGGCGCGCAGCCCCGGGAATGGCGGTTCACCGACTACGAACTGAGCCTGGCCAAGCGCGCCGCGAAGTTGCGGCGCGAGCTGGAGCTGGAGTGGGAGGGCGTCGCGCTGGCACTTGATCTGCTGGATGAAGTGAAGGAACTGCGAGCCGAGAATCGCATGCTGCGCCAGCGGTTGGGGCGTTTGGTGGTCGAGTAGTTTTACCGTTGGTTCTGGAGTGTCTTTGCTGGCCCCTTCGCGAGCAAGCCCGCTCCCACAGTAGATCGCGATCTGAATGTGGGAGCGGGCCTGCTCGCGAAGAACGATTACGCGGTAGGCCTGCTTAAACCTTTCTTGGCAACACCACACTGAACAGCGTCCCGTCAGCCTCGCTCGAGCTGACATCGATCGTCCCGCCATGGGCGGTCACCACTTCCTTGACGATAAACAAGCCCAACCCGAGGCTGGTCGACGGCTGCCCGAGTTCTTCGTCGGCGCTGCGCACCAGCGGGTCGAAAATCGTACCGATCGCCTCTTCGGAAATCGGTGTGCCGTAGTTGTGCACCGACAGGCACACGTGGTCGCCCTCGCCACGCAGATCGAGGGTCACGTCGCGCTGGTTGGCACCGTGCTGCAAGGCATTGCCGATCAGGTTTTGCAGTAACTGGTCGATCCGTCCGGCGTCCCACACGCCGCTGGTGTCACCGTGCACAGTGAGCCTGGGATCGGATTGCGGTTGACCGGCGCAGGCTTCGGCGATCGCCGCTCGCGCCGCAACGGCCAGATCCATCGGTGCCGGCTCGATCGGCAGGCTACGGCCCAGACGACTGCGCACCAGTTCCAGCAGATCGCTGACCATCGTCGCCATGTGCCGCGCGCCACGCTTGATGTGCTGGGCGCAGGCCAGGGCATCGCCTTCAAGGCTGGATTTGCGCAGCAGCAGTTCGGTGGACATGCTCACCGCCTGCAGCGGCGCGCGCAGGTCATGGCCGAGAATGGCGAGGAAAATGTCCCGCGAGCGATTGACCTGCTCGGCGTAGGCCGCAGTGGATTCGGCGAGGGCTTCGTCGATGGCTTCGTTGAAACGGATCATGTCCTGAAAATAGGTCATGTCCGGCGATTCAAGGCTGTTGACCCACAGGCGGATCACGCAGGCACGCAAATGGCGGAATTCACTGGTCATCTGCACCAGGTCAAAACCGACGGTGTGGCGCAGTTCGCCATGGCTGGCGCCGGCCTCGTCCAGGCTCGGGGTCTTTTCCGGGCCTTCGCCCTTGGCTTTGGCAGCCTGTTCGGCGGGGCTTTGCGGCTTGTTCATGTCGCGGGCGGCGGCCCGCAGAATCTCGCTGGCGTGATCGCGCAGCGCAGTGGAATCCAGATAGTCGGCGGCCGGCGTGATGGTCGCGGCGAACTGTTCCCACTCATCGACGATAGGGTCGATATTGGCCACGATGAACTCGGAAAGACGCATGGGCAGTTCCTGAAAAAAGGCGGAGCGAATCGAATATTAGCCCCTTTGGCGGGAAATACACGACCGTTTGCACAGTGCTTTTCCAGCGACATGAAAAAGGCCCCGGGATCGTGCGCAAGACACGAAACCGGGGCCTTTTGCCGTGCGTCAGAACAGGAAGTAACGCTGGGCCATCGGCAGGGTCTCGGCCGGTTCACACCACAGCAGCACGCCGTCGGCCTTGACCTGATAGGTCTGCGGGTCAACGTCGATGTTCGGCAGGTAATCGTTGTGGATCAGGTCGGTTTTCTGCACCTCGCGGCAGCCTTTGACCACGCCGATTTTCTTCTTCAATCCCAGTGCCTCGGGCAGCCCGGCCTCCTGCGCGGCCTGACTGATGAAGGTCAGACTGGTGGCGTGCAGCGAGCCGCCGTAACTGGCGAACATCGGGCGGTAGTGCACCGGTTGCGGGGTTGGAATCGACGCGTTGGCGTCGCCCATCAGACTGGCGGCGATCGCGCCGCCCTTGAGGATCAGCGTCGGTTTGACGCCGAAAAACGCCGGACGCCACAGCACCAGATCAGCCCATTTGCCGACTTCCACCGAACCCACTTCATGGCTGATGCCATGGGTGATCGCCGGATTGATCGTGTACTTGGCGATGTAGCGCTTGGCGCGGAAGTTGTCGTTGCCTGCGCCGTCCTGGGGCAGCGGGCCGCGCTGCTTTTTCATCTTGTCGGCGGTCTGCCAGGTGCGCGTGATGACTTCGCCGACACGGCCCATGGCCTGGCTGTCCGAGCTGATCATCGAGAACGCGCCGAGGTCGTGGAGGATGTCTTCGGCGGCAATCGTCTCGCGGCGGATACGGCTTTCGGCGAACGCCACGTCCTCGGCAATGCTCGGGTCGAGGTGGTGGCAGACCATCAGCATGTCGAGGTGTTCGTCGATGGTGTTGCGGGTGAACGGTCGGGTCGGGTTGGTCGAGCTCGGCAGCACGTTAGGGAAACCGCAGGCCTTGATGATGTCCGGCGCATGGCCGCCGCCGGCACCTTCGGTGTGATAGGTGTGGATAGTGCGACCCTTGAACGCGCCGAGGGTGGTTTCGACGAAACCCGATTCGTTGAGGGTGTCGGTGTGGATCGCCACCTGCACGTCATACTGGTCGGCGACGCTCAGGCAGTTGTCGATGCTCGCCGGGGTGGTTCCCCAGTCCTCGTGCAGCTTGAGGCCGATAGCCCCGGCCTTGACCTGCTCGATCAGCGGCTCCGGCAGGCTGGCGTTGCCCTTGCCGGTGAGGCCGATGTTCATCGGGAACGCGTCGGCGGCCTGCAGCATGCGCGCCAGGTGCCACGGGCCGGAGGTGCAGGTGGTGGCGTTGGTGCCGGTCGCCGGCCCGGTGCCGCCGCCGATCATGGTGGTGACGCCGCTCATCAGCGCTTCTTCGATCTGCTGCGGGCAGATGAAGTGAATGTGCGTGTCGATGCCGCCGGCGGTGAGGATCATGCCTTCGCCGGCGATCACTTCGGTGCTGGCGCCGATGGCGATGGTCACGTTCGGTTGCACGTCCGGGTTGCCGGCCTTGCCGATCGCGGCGATGCGCCCGTCCTTGAGGCCGACGTCGGCTTTGACGATGCCCCAGTGGTCGATGATCAGCGCATTGGTGATCAGCGTGTCGACCACTTCGGCGGCGAGCAGCTGGCTCTGGCCCTGACCGTCGCGGATCACTTTGCCGCCGCCGAATTTCACCTCTTCGCCGTAGGTGGTGAAGTCTTTTTCGACCTCGATCCACAACTCGGTGTCCGCCAGGCGCACCTTGTCGCCGACGGTGGGGCCGAACATGTCGGCGTAGGCTTGTCTTGAAATTTTCATCCGAATTCCTTGCACAAATTTATTGTGGCGAGGGGATTCATCCCCGATCGGGTGCGAAGCACCCGCCATTCAGCAAAAGTGATTTTTGTGGTGGGGCCGGTGGCGGTTGGCGACCGCTGCGCGGTCGATCGGGGATGAATCCCCTCACCACAGATAAATCCCTTCACAACAAATAAATCATCGTCAGTCGAGATCACCCATGACCCGCCCGGCAAAGCCGAACACCCGCCGATGCCCGGCGTACTCCACCAGCTCGACCTCGCGACTTTGCCCCGGCTCGAAGCGCACGGCGGTGCCGGCGGGGATGTTCAGGCGCATGCCACGGCTGGCCGCGCGATCAAAGGTCAGCGCGTCGTTGGTTTCGAAAAAGTGATAGTGCGAACCGACCTGGATCGGTCGGTCGCCGCTGTTGGCGACTTTCAGGCTGAGGGTGCGGCGGCCGACATTCAATTCGATGTCGCCGGGCTGGATCTGGTACTGGCCGGGAATCATGGCCGGGCTCCTTGCAGAATCTTGTAGTAGAGGGCGGTCGGGCGATAGGTACCGTGCGGGTCGCAGGCGTAGTCGGGAATTTCGCCGGCGCGGGTGTAACCCAGGGCCTTGTAGAAATCTTCGGCGGGGGAGCCGGCCTCGGTGTCGAGGTAGAGCATGCCGCGCTTGTGCTTGGCCGCTTCGAGCTCCAGCGCATTCATCAATTGCTGACCGAGGCCGCGTCGACGCGCCTGTTCGCGCACCAGCAGCTTCTGCACTTCGGCGCGATTGAGGCCGTTGGCCTTCTGGCACAGACCCAACTGCACGCTGGCCTGCACCTCTTCATCCTTGACCACCACCCAGAGCAACACGCTGCCCTTGTTCACTTGTTGCTGCACTTCATCGAAGTAGGCGCGGGCCTGCGCGGCATCGAGGTCGGCCATGAAGCCGACGCTGGCGCCATAACCCACGGCGTCGAGCAGCAGATCAATCAGGCCCTGACGATAGTGCGCAAAACTTTCCGCATTGACGCGTCGCAGTTGGGCGGGGTTCATCGCGTATCACTCCTTGTTGGCGACCGGCGGCTGGGCGCCAGGATTGAGGGTCAGTTGCATGAAGGTCAGATCGAGCCAGCGACCGAACTTGGTGCCGACTTGTGGCATTTGTCCGGTGATGCTGAAACCGGCGCGCTCATGCAGACGAATGGAAGCGGAATTGCCACTTTCGATGGCGGCGACCATCACGTGCTTGTCGCAGGCTTTGGCCCGCTCGATCAGCACACTCATCAATTGCGGGCCAAGGCCATTGCCGCGCTGGTCGCTGCGCACGTAGACCGAGTGCTCGACGGTATGGCGGAAACCGTCGAACGGCCGCCAGTCGCCAAAGGAAGCGTAGCCGAGCACAACGTTGTCGGCGTCGACGATCACCAGAATCGGGTAGGCCTGGGCCTGACGGGCGCTGAACCACGCCTGGCGGTTGCCGAGGTCGACCGCCGATTCGTTCCAGATCGCCGTGGTGTTGAGCACCGCGTCGTTGTAGATGTCGCGGATTGCAGGGAGGTCGGCGTGCAGGGCATCGCGAATGGTGTAGGTCATGGCGCGGCCTCAGACGATCGGTTGGTGGACGGTGACCAGTTTGGTGCCGTCGGGAAACGTCGCTTCGACCTGGATCTCCGGGATCATTTCCGGGATGCCTTCCATCACCTGTTCACGGCTGAGCAGGGTGGTGCCGAAGTGCATCAGCTCGGCCACGGTCTGGCCATCACGGGCGCCTTCGAGCAGGGCGGCGGAGATATAGGCCATGGCTTCCGGGTAGTTGAGCTTCACGCCACGGGCCAGTCGGCGCTCGGCGACGAGGCCGGCGGTGAAGATCAACAGCTTGTCTTTTTCGCGTGGGGTCAGGTCCATTGCGGGTATCCATCAGGGCAGTTTGAAAAGGGTCGGGACTGTTGGCACAGATCCCTGTGGGAGCGAGCCTGCTCGCGAAGGCGCCGGCACATTCAATATTTGAGGTGACGGATAAAGCGCTTTCGCGAGCAGGCTCGCTCCCACATTGGAGTGCATTTCAGGTATTCCAGATTCGTGGTGGCTGGGCCTCGCGGCCGAGCAGGGCCGGGCGCAGCAGGCGCCACAGGTCGATCAGCCAGGCGCGGGCCAGCAGTGCCTCGCTCGCCAGGCAACGGGCCACCAACAGCCCCGGCAACTGGGTCAGATCACCGCGCACCTCATGGCCCAGCGAGCGGCAACGCTCCAGCAACTCGGCATCAATTTCACCGGTGACCAACAGCGTCGCAAACACCGGATTGCCATCCAGACCGATCGGCGAATCCAGCAACCCGTCACCGCCAGTAATCCTCTGACGTTCGTGCCAGAGCAATCGCCCGTCACGGCGGATATCCAGATGCGCCTGAAAGTGTCCGAGGTCGAAGCGCTCGCCACTGGCCGGTCGGCCCAGCGCCACCACGTCCCAATAGAACAGCCGCGCATCGCCTTCAAGTTCGATCGAGGTGGTGAGTTCGGCCTGGGCGGCGCTGTAGACGATGGTTTCCTGCGGCAGCCACTCCAGCGTCGCACCTGCGGCCACTTTCAAATCGAGTTGCTGATACGCCGGCCCCGCTGCGCGATACCACTTGGCCGCGCCGGGGCTGGTGATCTGCGCCCAGGCGTCTGCTTCGACGCGGGCGCTGATGTTCAGCCGGTCACCGCCGGCGATCCCGCCGGGCGGGTGGACGATGATGTGCTGGCAGACCTCGGGGCCTTCGGCATACAGGTGCTTTTGCACGCGCAGCGGGCCGAGATGCCGGCGCTGAACCGGGCGCGTACAGTCGCCGAAGCGGGCGTAGGCCAGCTCCAGCTCGGCGTGCCAGCTCGGGGTAAACAGGGCAGTGGGAAGCGGTAAGTTCATGGTTTGTAATTATCGTTAGGAAGCTACAGATTAAATTGTTACCAGACCTCGTACACCCTCGGCCTCCATATTTTCACCGCGGCCCTGCTGCACGATCTCGCCCCGGGACATCACCAGGTACTGATCGGCCAGCTCCGCAGCGAAATCGTAGAACTGCTCGACCAGCAAAATCGCCATGTCGCCACGCGCCGCGAGCTTTTTGATCACCGCGCCGATCTCCTTGATCACCGAGGGCTGGATGCCTTCGGTGGGCTCGTCGAGGATCAGCAATCGCGGACGACTGGCCAGGGCGCGACCGATAGCCAGCTGCTGTTGCTGACCGCCGGACAGATCGCCGCCGCGGCGCTGCTTCATTTGTAGCAGCACCGGGAACAATTCGTAGATGAAACCTGGTACTTCTTTCGCTTCGCTGCCGGGAAACCGTGACAGGCCCATCAGCAGATTCTCCTCCACGGTGAGCCGGCCGAAGATTTCCCGGCCCTGTGGCACGTAGGCGATCCCGGCGTGTACCCGCTGGTGCGGCTTGAACGTGGTGATCGCTTTGCCTTCCCAGTTCACTACGCCTTCCTTGGCCGGCAACAGGCCCATCAGGCATTTGAGCAGGGTGGTCTTGCCCACGCCGTTGCGCCCGAGCAGACAGGTGACTTCGCCGACTTTTACGTCGAATGAGAGGCCACGGAGGATGTGGCTACCGCCGTAGTACTGGTGCAGCTTGTCGACTTGCAGCATGTTCAAATTCCTTCTGTTGCACACAGAACCCTGTGGGAGCGAGCCTGCTCGCGAATGCGGCGTCACATTCAGCATTTTCAGCGCCTGATGCACCGCTTTCGCGAGCAGGCTCGCTCCCACAGGTTTTGCATTCGCAAAATTCAGCGGCCGAGATAGACCTCGATCACCCGCTCGTTTTCCTGCACCTGCTCCAGCGACCCTTCGGCCAGCACGCTGCCCTGATGCAGCACCGTCACATGATCGGCAATCGAGCCGACGAAGCCCATGTCGTGCTCCACCACCATCAGCGAATGCTTGCCGGCCAGCGACTTGAACAGCTCGGCGGTGAATTCGGTTTCGGCATCGGTCATGCCCGCCACCGGCTCGTCGAGCAGCAGCAGTTGCGGGTCCTGCATCAGCAACATGCCGATTTCCAGAAACTGTTTCTGCCCGTGGGACAGCAAGCCCGCCGGGCGATTGACCGAGGTGGTCAGGCGAATGGTGTCGAGCACTTCGCTGATCCGGTCTTTCTGCTCGCCGCTCAAGCGTGCGCGCAAACTGGCCCACACCGACTTGTCGGTTTTCTGCGCCAGTTCCAGGTTCTCGAACACGCTCAGCGCTTCGAACACTGTGGGTTTCTGGAACTTGCGACCGATGCCGGCCTGGGCAATCTGTACTTCGCTCATCTGCGTCAGGTCGAGGGTTTCGCCGAACCAGGCCTTGCCGTGGCTGGGGCGGGTCTTGCCGGTGATCACGTCCATCAGCGTGGTCTTGCCCGCGCCGTTGGGGCCGATGATGCAGCGCAGTTCGCCGACACCGATGTACAGGTTCAGATTGTTCAGCGCGCGAAAGCCGTCGAAGCTGACGCTGATATCTTCCAGGGTCAGGATCGTGCCGTGACGGGTATCGAGGCCCGGGCCGACGCGTTGGCCGAGGCCGATCGAGTCACGACTGGTGCCTTCGTCCTTGTTCGGTTCCACGGGGAAAAACGCCGGTTCGAGCATGAATTCAGCACTCGCAGTGACTCTCATTGTTCACCTCGTTTCTTCAGCAGGCCGATTACGCCTTTGGGCAGATACAACGTCACGACGATGAACAGCGCGCCGAGGAAGAACAGCCAGTATTCGGGGAAAGCCACGGTGAACCAGCTCTTCATGCCGTTGACCACACCGGCACCGAGCAGCGGCCCGATCAGCGTGCCGCGACCGCCGAGGGCGACCCATACCGCCGCCTCGATCGAGTTGGTCGGCGACATTTCGCTGGGGTTGATGATGCCGACCTGCGGCACGTACAGGGCCCCGGCCAGACCGCACAGCACCGCGCTCAAGACCCAGACGAACAGTTTGAAACCGCGCGGGTCGTAGCCGCAGAACATCAGGCGGTTTTCTGCATCGCGCAGCGCGGTCAGCACCCGGCCGAACTTGCTCTGTGCAAGACGCCAGCCGATGAACAGACTCGCCACCAGCAACAGTACGGTCGCCAGAAATAGCACCGCGCGGGTGCCCGGCTCAGTGATGCCGAAACCGAGAATCGTGCGGAAATTGGTGAAGCCGTTGTTGCCGCCGAAGCCGGTCTCGTTGCGAAAAAACAGGAGCATCCCGGCGAAGGTCAGGGCCTGGGTCATGATCGAGAAATACACGCCCTTGATCCGCGAGCGGAAGGCGAAGAAGCCGAACACCAGCGCCAGCAGACCCGGTGCCAGCACCACCAGACACATCGACCAGATAAAGCTGCTGGTGCCGCTCCAGTACCACGGCAGGTCGGTCCACGACAGAAAAGTCATGAACGCCGGCAAACCATCACCGGCGGCCTGACGCATCAGGTACATGCCCATCGCATAGCCGCCGAGGGCGAAGAACAGGCCGTGGCCCAGCGACAGCAGCCCGGCGTAGCCCCAGACCAGATCCAGCGCCAGAGCGACGATGGCGTAGCAGAGGATTTTGCCGACCAGCGTCAGGGTGTAGGCCGAGACATGCAGCGCGCTGTCTGCCGGCAACAGCGAGAGCAACGGTAGAGCGATCAGCAGCGCGAGGATCACCGCGCCGATGGCGAGGGTGACTTTCGGGCCGGCCTTTTGCGTGGCCGTGACAAGTAGAGGCTGGTTCATCAGTCGATCACCCGTCCTTTCAGTGCGAAGAGGCCTTGCGGACGTTTCTGGATGAACAGAATGATCAGCGCGAGGATCAGGATCTTGCCGAGTACCGCACCGATCTGCGGTTCGAGAATCTTGTTGGCGATGCCCAGCCCGAAGGCGGCGAGCACGCTGCCGGCGAGTTGGCCGACGCCGCCGAGCACCACCACCAGGAACGAGTCGATGATGTAACTCTGGCCGAGGTCCGGGCCGACGTTGCCGATCTGACTCAGCGCCACACCGCCGAGCCCGGCGATGCCCGAGCCGAGGCCAAAGGCGAGCATGTCGACGCGGCCGGTGGGCACGCCGCAGCAGGCAGCCATGTTGCGGTTCTGCGTGACCGCTCGCACGTTGAGGCCGAGGCGGGTCTTGTTCAGCAGTAGCCAGGTCAGCACCACCACGAACAAGGCGAAAGCGATGATCACGATGCGGTTGTACGGCAGCACCAGATTCGGCAGCACCTGAATCCCGCCGGACAGCCACGCCGGGTTCGCTACTTCAACGTTCTGCGCGCCGAACAGCAGGCGCACCAACTGGATCAGCATCAGGCTGATGCCCCAGGTGGCGAGCAGGGTTTCCAGCGGGCGGCCGTAGAGATGACGAATCACCGTGCGTTCCAGCGCCATGCCGATCGCCGCTGTGACAAAGAACGCCACCGGCAGTGCGATCAGCGGATAGAACTCGATGGCTTGCGGGGCGTAGCGCTGGAACATCAGCTGCACCACGTAGGTCGAGTAGGCGCCAAGCATCAGCATCTCGCCATGGGCCATGTTGATCACCCCGAGCAGGCCGAAGGTGATCGCCAGCCCGAGGGCCGCGAGCAGCAGGATCGAGCCGAGGGACATGCCGCTGAACGCCTGACCCAACACTTCGCCGATCAGCAGTTTGCGCTTGACCTGAGCCAGACTGGTTTCGGCGGCGGTGCGCACCCCGGCATCGCTTTCCACGCCGGGTTCGAGCAGGCCTTCGAGGCGGGTGCGGGCCAGCGGATCGCCTGTTTCGCCGAGCAGGCGCACGGCGGCCAGACGCACCGCCGGATCGCTGTCGACCAGCTGCAGATTGGCCAGCGCCAGGCTCAGGGCGGCGTGGACGTTCTCGTCTTTTTCGCCAGCCAGTTGCTGGTCGAGGAATTTCAGCTGCGCGGGTTTCGCGCTTTTCTGCAATTGCTGCGCGGCAGTCAGACGGGTTTTGGCGTCGGCGGCGAGCAATTGGTGGCTGGCCAACGCGGTGTCGATCAGACCCCGCAGGCGGTTGTTCAGGCGCAGGGTTTTCGGCTGGCCGTCGAGGGTCAATTCGCCTTGTTGCAGGGCGTTGATCAGCTCGACACGCGCCGGCTCGGGCTGCGCGGCCCAGGCTTCCAGCAGTCTGGCTTGCTGCACGGGATTGGCGGCGACGAAGTCTTCGGCGTCGCCGGCAAAGGCAGTCATCGGCAACAGCAGTGCGATGGCGAGGATGAAGCGGTATAGGGTAGTCGGCATAAAGAGTCGCCTTGCGCGGACTAATTGTGGGCACAGTCTTTGTGGCGAGGGGATTCATCCCCGATGGGTTGCGAAGCAGCCCCAAATCCAGCGGTCGCGGTGTATCAGATTGATCGCGTCGACTGATTTCGCGACTGCTTCGCAGCCGGTCGGGGATGAATCCCCTCACCACAAAATATTGTTCCCACAGGGGGATCGAGTCGGCCTCACGCCAGGCGCGAGGCCGACACCCAATGGCTCAGTTGCTCTTCACCGCGTAATCCGGCTTCTTGTCGTTGCCATCGATAAACGGACTCCAAGGCTGGGCGCGGATCGGGCCTTCGGTCTGCCACACGACGTTGAACTGACCGTCGTTCTGGATCTCGCCGATCATCACCGGTTTGTGCAGGTGGTGGTTGGTCTTGTCCATGGTCAGGGTGTAACCGGACGGCGCGGCGAAGGTCTGGCCGGCCAGCGCTTCGCGAACTTTGTCGACGTCGGTGGACTTGGCTTTTTCCGCTGCCTGCGCCCACATGTGGATGCCGACGTAAGTGGCTTCCATCGGGTCGTTGGTCACCGCTTTGTCGGCGCCCGGCAGGTTGTGTTTCTTCGCGTAAGCCTTCCAGTCAGCGACGAACTTCTTGTTCACCGGGTTCTCCACGGACTCGAAGTAGTTCCACGCCGCAAGGTTGCCCACCAGCGGTTTGGTGTCGATGCCGCGCAGCTCTTCTTCACCCACCGAGAACGCCACCACCGGTACGTCGGTAGCCTTCAGGCCCTGATTGGCCAGCTCTTTGTAGAACGGCACGTTGGAGTCGCCGTTGACCGTGGAGATCACCGCAGTCTTGCCGCCGGCGGAGAATTTCTTGATGTTGGCGACGATGGTTTGATAGTCGCTGTGACCGAACGGGGTGTAGACCTCTTCGATGTCCTTGTCGGCCACGCCTTTGGAATGCAGGAACGAGCGCAGGATCTTGTTGGTGGTGCGCGGGTAGACGTAGTCGGTGCCGAGCAGGAAGAAGCGCTTGGCGCTGCCGCCTTCTTCGCTCATCAGGTATTCAACGGCGGGGATCGCTTGCTGGTTCGGCGCGGCGCCGGTGTAGAACACGTTCGGCGACATCTCTTCACCTTCGTATTGCACCGGGTAGAACAGCAGGCCGTTGAGTTCTTCGAACACCGGCAGCACCGATTTACGCGACACCGAGGTCCAGCAACCGAAGACCACCGCGACCTTGTCCTGGGTCAGCAACTGCCGGCCTTTTTCGGCGAACAGTGGCCAGTTCGATGCCGGGTCGACCACCACCGGTTCTAGCATCTTGCCGTTCACCCCGCCCTTGGCGTTGATCTCGTCGATGGTCATCAGCGCCATGTCTTTGAGCGATGTTTCGGAGATCGCCATGGTCCCGGACAACGAATGCAGAATCCCCACCTTGATGGTCTCGGCGGCCTGGACAGTCCAGGTCATGCCCATCGCGGCAATGGATGCCGTGAGTGTGAAAGCCTTGATCAAACTGCGACGCTTCATTGTGCGATCTCCATGAACGTTAAAGTTTTTTATGGTTGGCAGATGCGGACGACTGAAGGTGTGTTTTGCAAGGGCTGTGCCCGGTCGGGATCGGGCAGGAAAATGTCGGTTTAGAGCGGTCGCGCGTCGGTGGGATGCACCATGAAGGGACCGGTCGCGTGTGACGGTGCATTCGTGTGCGCCAGATTAGGGCGCCGATTTCGCAAACAGTGCCATCACTGTGGGAGCGGGCTTGCTCGCGAATGCGGTGGGTCATTCAAAAATGAAGTTGGCTGGCACGGCCTCTTCGCGAGCAGGCTCGCTCCCACAGTTTTTTATGTTTGTTGTGTCAGCGGCGGCGCATCAGGCCGATGAAGAACAGACCGCCGATAGCCGCGGTGGCAACGCCGATGGGCAGGTCTTCCGGCGCGATCAGGGTTCGCGCGGCAACATCGACCCACACCAGAAACAGGCTGCCGAGCAGGACGCAGGCCGGCAGCAATCGGCGGTGTTCGGCACCCACCAGACGCCGGGCAATGTGCGGCACCATCAGCCCGACAAAACCGATCGAGCCACTGATTGACACCAGCACCCCGGTCATCAAGGACGCGATCACAAACACCCGCAGGCGCACCGCGCGGGCATTCAGGCCGAGGGTGACGGCGGTCTGTTCACCGGCCATCAGTGCGTTCAACGGTCGGGCCATACCCAGCAGCAAACCGAGGCCGAGCAACACGCTCAGCGCCGGCACCGTCAGCAACTCCCAACGCGCCAGGCCAAGACCGCCAAGCATCCAGAACATCACCGCCGAACTGGCGCGATGGTCGCCCATGAACAGCAGCAGATTGGCGATTGCCATCATCACGAACGACACCGCCACGCCGCACAGCAGCAACCGGTCGCTGTCGAGCCGACCCTGACGGTTGGCAATGCCCAGCACCAGAAACATGCTCAGCAACGCACCGATGAATGCGGCAATCGGCAAGGTCAGCAGGCCGACGACTTCACCGATGTGCAGCACCACGATCACGGCGCCGAGGGTCGCGCCGGAGGTGACGCCAAGCAGGTGCGGATCGGCCAGTGGATTGCGCGTCACCGCTTGCAGCACCGCGCCAATCAACGCCAACCCGGCACCGACCAACGCCCCGAGCAACATGCGCGGCACACGGATCAGCCAGACAATGTGCTCCTGCCCGGCGCTCCAGCTCACCTCGCCGAAACCCAAGGTCTTGTGCAGCAGAATCCGCCACACCACCTCCACCGGCACCCGCGCCGGACCAAAACCGAGCGAGACCACGCACGACACCAGCAACACGGCGCCGAGGGCAGTCAGTAACAGGGCGTAGCGACGGTCGATCATTCGCCGTGGAATCCTTTGGCCAGGGTTTCCACCGCCAGCACGTTATCGATCCCCGGCGTGGCCTGCACGTAAGGGATGACGATGAAGCGCTGGTTCTTGATCGCATCGACCGATTGCAGCGCCGGGTTCTTCAGCAGAAATTCGATCTTCTGCTCGGCAGTGATTTCGCTGTAGTCGACGATCACGATCACCTGCGGATTGCGTTCGACCACAGTCTCCCAGTTGACCCGGGTCCAGCTCGCTTCGACGTCATCGAGAATGTTGCGCCCACCCGCCGCGTCGATCAGCGCCTGCGGCATGCCGAGTCGCCCGGAGGTCATGGCGCGGTCTTCACCGCTGTCGTAGAGAAACACGCGCGGCTTGTCGGTGGGCAGGTCTTTGCGGATCTCGGCAACCTGATTCTGCATGTCGGCGATCAGTGTATTGGCGCGATCCTGCACGTCGAAAATTTTCCCGAGGTTGCGCAGATCGTTGTAGGTGTCGTCCAGCGTCGCCGCCGGGCGCTTCATCACGAAGGCGCAGGACTCGGTCAGCTCATACACGTTGATGCCCAGCGGTTGCAGGGTCTGCGGCGTGAGGTCGCCGCCGACGCGCATGCCGTAATCCCAGCCGGCGAAGAAAAAATCAACGTTGGCGTTGAGCAGGGTTTCCACCGATGGATATTTCGCAGCCAGCTCCGGCAAACCGTCGAGCAACGACTGCATCTCGGGCGTCACCGACTTCCAGCCGCTGACGCCGCTATAACCGGCCATGCGTGATTTGAGACCGAGGGCGAGCATCATCTGAGTCATGTTGATGTCGTGGCTGACCGCGTGCTTCGGCGCCTCGTTGAAGGTCACTTCACGGTTGCAGCTGTGGATGGTCAACGGGTATTTCGTGGCTTCGGCGAAAGCCTGGGCACTGCACAACAAAAGAGCGACACAAAGCAGGGAACGCACAGTCATGGTCGGGTTATCCAGGTGATTCGCGGGTAGCCGTGAAGAGGGTGGGAATCGATCAACGCCTCGACGCCGAACACGTCGCGCAGCAGCTCGGTGGTGAGTACCTGTTGCGGCGTGCCGCTGGCGACGATCCGCCCGTGATTGATCACGTACAGTCGGTCACAGAACGCGGCGGCCAGGTTCAGGTCGTGAATGCTCGCGAGGGTGCCGATCTGCAGACGTTTGACCAGTTGCAGCAGTTCGAGCTGATAACGCGGGTCGAGGTGGTTGGTCGGCTCGTCGAGGATCAGCAGTTGCGGTTGCTGAGTCAGGGCGCGGGCAAGGATCACCCGCTGCTTCTCACCGCCGGACAGGGTGGCGAACGCATGGTCTTCGAAGCCGTCGAGTCCGACTGATCTGAGCGCTTGCGTCGCCAGATTGCGATCTTCCAGCGTGTCGCCATCGAACAGGCCTTTGTGCGGCGTGCGGCCCATGGCGACCACTTCTTCGACGGTCAGGCCAAAGGCGTCGGGGAATTCCTGCAGGACCACGGCGATGCGTTTCGCGCACCAGCGCGAGGATTGCTTCCATACGTTGTGATGATCGAGTCTGACCTCGCCGCTCTCCGGCTGACTGAAGCGATAGGCGCAGCGCAGCAGGCTGGTCTTGCCGCTGCCGTTGGGGCCGATCAGCCCGACAAACTCACCGGCGGCCACCTGCAACGAGGCGTCACGCAGCTGGAACTGGTGATGGCAGTGGCCGTGGCCCAGAGGAGTCCAGGCGAGGTTGGCGAGATTTAGCGAGGTCATCAAATTCCTGAATTCATTACATCATTTGTGGTGAGGGGATTTATCCCCGATGGACCGCGCAGCGGTCCCAAAACCTGTAATCACGATTTGTCAGAAGACTGTATTCATCGGATTGCGACGGCTTCGCCGCCGATCGGGGATAAATCCCCTCACCACAGGAATGTTTGAGCTTTTAAAAGGTGTAATCCGCCGTGACGAAGAACGACCTCGGCTCGCCGAGAATCCATTGCTGGCCGTCATTGTATTGGCTTTGTGCGTACTGGCGGTCAAACAGATTGTTCAGCTGCAGACCGAGCGTGGTGTTGCGCAGGGCTTGCCACGACAGCGTCGCATCGACCACGGTGTAACTTGGCAGCTCGTTGCGGTTGGCCATGTCGGCGTAACGCGCATCGACATAACGCACGCCGGCACCGGCCTTCAGATCATCGCTGAGGTTTTTGTTCAGCCACAGATTGGCGGTGCGCCGTGGCACATCCACCGGGCGATTGCCGTTGTACGACAGGGTTTGCCCGTCGACCACTTCGGAGAAGTCATCGTACTTGGCCTTCACAATCGCCGCGTTGGCCTGCAATTGCCAGGCGTGCGGCAGTTGCAGATCGAGGCTGGCTTCCAGGCCGTTGGACGATTGCTGGCCGACTTGCTGCTTGAGCGTCGGGTTGCCCGGATCGTCGGTCAGCAGTTTCTTTTTGACGATGCGATAGGCCGCCAGGGTGAACTCGCCGCGCTGATCCCAGAACAACTGCTTCAGGCCGATTTCTGTCTGGCGCGCGGTCGACAGGTCGTATTGCTGCTGGCTCGGACTGAGGGATATCAGGCCGCCGATGCCGTCGGTGCTGGTCGCGACCTGACCGTAGAACGAGGTCTGCGGCGTCAGGGCAAACACCAGTCCGGCCTTCCAGTTGTTGCCGGTCAGGGGCTTGTCGCTCTGGCTGTCGTCGACCAGATTGTTGCGATCAACGTGCACGTAATCACGGCGCACGCCGGTCACCAGCGACCAGCGCTCGCTCAGTTGCGTGCGGTTTTCAGCGAACACTGACATCTGTTTGGTGGTGCTGTCGAACTGGTCGCGGTATGGGTTGGCGCTTTCAAAATAGCCCGGCTGCGGGTGATACAGATCCAAGGGCTGACCGTTGGGCAGCACGTCGTTGAACGGCGAGTTGCTGTTGAGCTGGAAGCGGATGCGGTTGTAATCGACGCCGGTCACGGTCTGGCTGTCGAGGCCGAACAGCGAGTGTTTGAAGGTGAAGGTCTGGCGGTCGCCGATCTGTTCCTGCTTGTGGCCGATGCCGAAGTAGCCGCTGCGGCTGAGCTGTTGCGTGGCGGTGTCGAAGTTGTAGTTTTCGGCGTTCTGCCAGCGGCGCTGGGCTTTGAGGTAGTACAGCTCGTTGCTGGCACTGACGGCGTCGTTGATCTGCCAATCGCTGGTCAGGCGCGTCCACTGATCGTTGTAGTGCTGCTGGTCGTCGCGCACGTTGTAGTTCTTGTTGCGCAGGCTGTCCTGCAATCGGCCGTTGATCAGTGGAGTGCCGAAGTAGTTCTGCGGGCGCTGATCGCCGTAGTCATGGGCGAGGGTGAAGGCCAGGTCGTCGGTGGCCTGCCAGCGCAGCGCGGCGCTGATGAAATCGCTTGATGAATCACCGCGATCGATCCAGCCGTTGCTGCGCAGGCGATTGAGATTGAGGCGATAGCTAAGGGTATCGGTCAGCGAGCCGCCGCTGTCGAACGCCTGCTGCTGGCTGTCGTAGGAGCCGTAGCCAAGGCCCAGGTGGTTTTCGATTTCACCCTCGAACGGCTTCTTCGGAATCACGTTGACCACCGCGCCGGTCGCGCCTTCGCCGTACAGCACCGAGGCCGGGCCGCGCAGTACGTCTACGCGCTGCACCGACCAGGTGTCGACCGGAAAGGTCACGGTGCCCATGCCGGTGTACATCCGATTGCCGTCATACAACTGCATCACCGAACTCTGCCCGGTAAAACCGCGTGCCTGCAACGAGGTGCCGCCATCGCCCGGGGTGCCGGTGCGGCTGATGCTGGTGCTGCGCGACACGGCGTCCTGCACGCTGCGATCACCACGGGCGCGAACCTGCTCGCCGCTAAGGCTTTCGACGCTGGCCGGAGTTTCCATGGCCGTCAGGTTCAGGCGCGAGCCGGCGGTGGTCGGCGTGGTCAGGCTGACACTTTCTTCGTCAACCGCAGGTGCGGAGATGGTGCCGGTGGGCAGCGTCAGCGGCTGGCCGTCGGCGTTGGCGTTGTTCAGGGCGAACAGGCAGAGGCTGGACAAGAGGTACTTGTTCATCGGGACGGTGAATCACTTCTTCAAAAGAAAGCCCGCAACTTTTGGTTGCGGGCAGGGCGGCCTATTTGCGTTATACAGTAACACTAAAGAATGCCGGAGTTTAAGCCCCGGCAGTTTAAAGATCTGTCTGAAACGCGCATCTCGCCTGCTTCACGTTGAAGTTGAGGCAGATTCAGCTTGGCGGCCCAGACGCGACAACAGCAGCCGATCCAGCAGCCAGACCAGCACCAGCGAAGCGCCCACCAGCGGAAAGATCACTGCCAGAGCGAGCATGATCGCCACCCCGGTTTTCCACTTCGGCAGATCATGGCGCAGCGGCGGTACGCCGAACTTGCCCTGCGGACGCCGCTTCCACCAGATCACCACACCGCTGACGGCGCTGAGCAGAATCATCAGGCAGATCAGCAGCACGACGATCTGGTTGAAGGTGCCGAACATCTTGCCTTCGTGCAGCATCACGCCGATTTCCGTGGCCCGCGCGACTGCGCCGTACTGCTCGAAACGCACATCGGCGAGGACCTTGCCGGTGTACTGATCGACATGCAGGGTCGCATCGTTACGCGGGTCGTCGGCGAACACGGCGATGGTGAACACGCCGGTCGCGGTGGTCGGCAGAGTGATGCTGTAGCCGGGCTCGACCTTGCGCTCGACGGCGATGTTCTGCACATCCTGCAGGCTGATCGCTGGCGCGGCGGGGCCGTGTTGCATGCCGCCGTGGGCCATGTGTTCGGCGTGGTCGCCGGACATCGGCATCGGCGTGTTTTCCATCGCCCACGGCACGGTCTGGCGCGCGGCGTTGTTGAGGCTGCCGGCCTCGACGTCGGAGGTCGGTACGTTGTTCCACATTGCAGCCGGGAATACGTTCCAGACCTGGGCGTACTGCTTGCCCCAGAACCCGGTCCAGGTCATGCCGCTGAGCAGCATCACCAGCAGCAATGCCGCGCCCCAGAACCCGGTGACCGCGTGCAGATCACGCCACAACACCCGACCGCGACTGTTCAGGCGTGGCCACAGAATCCCGGCGGCCTGACCGCGCGGCCACCACAGAAACACCCCCGACACCACCAGCACCACGCCCCAACCGGCGGCGAGTTCGATCAGGCGATCACCGAGCGTGCCGATCATCAATTCGCCGTGAATGGCGCGGGCGACGGCTTGCAGATTTTTCTTCGCATCCTGCTCGCCAAGGATGTCGCCGTGGTACGGGTCGATGAACACATTGAGTTCATGACCCTCATTCTTCACGACAAACTGAGCGCTGCGTTCGGCGTTGGCCGGCGGCAGGTACTGGGTGATCTGGCCTTGTGGATAAGCGCTTTTCACCCGTTGCAGCAGATCATCGGCCGGCACCATGTGATGCCCGGCGGGGACGTTGAGCAGGCTGCTGTACATCAGCGAATCGAGCTGCGGTTTGAACAGGTAAATGATGCCGGTCAGGGCCAGCATCACCATGAATGGCGCGACGAATAATCCGGCATAGAAATGCCAGCGCCACGCCAGGTTGTAGAAATTCGCTTTGGGCTTTTGCATCACGTTTGCTCCGCTTGGCTTGGATCTTTTCTTTGTTCTGTATGGGGAGTTTCACCACTGCACTCCTGTGGGAGCGGGCTTGCTCGCGAAAGCGTCGTGTCAGGCGCCACCCATGCTGGATGTACCGCCGTCTTCGCGAGCAAGCCCGCTCCCACAAGGGCAGGGCGTCCCGCTCGGTTAGAAACTCATATCGACCTTGGTCCAGAGCGTGCGCCCCGGCTCGTTGATCGCTTGCGGGTCGTTGGCCGGGTAGCCGAAACCGGCGTTGCCCGCCAGGTTCAGGTGCTCGGCGTAAGCCTTGCCGAACAGGTTGTCGACGCCGGTGCTGACCTTCCAGTTCTTGTTGATCCGGTAGGCGCCGTTGAGCGAGAACACGCCGAAGCCGCCGCTCTTGTCGTAGTCCTTGCCGACCACGTTGCCCTTGTTCTGATCGATGCGGTTTTGCGCCGCGACCACGCGCCACAGCGCCCCGGCGCTCCAGTTGTCTTCGCTGTAGGTCAGGCCGAAGCGGGCATCCAGCGGCGGCATTTGCGGCAGGGCTTTGCCGTCGCTGCTGTTCTTGCCCCAGGCGTAAGCCAGGGTCGCGTCGGCTTTCCAGTTATCGGTGAGTTTGTAGGCGGCACCGAGCTCGCCACCCATGATCCGTGCGTCGATGTTTTCCGCGCGCGAAGTGCTCATGCCCATCATTGTCGGTGTGTAGTCGAACAGGATGTAGTCGCGCACCACACCGATGTAGCCCGAGGCCCAGGCTTCGAGTTCGGCGGTCTTGTAGTTGACGCCGAAGTCGAACTGGGTGGTCTTCTCCGGTTTGATCGAGTCAAACGCATTCAGCGAGCCGGCCGGGCCGGACTTCGGTGAAAACAGCTCCCAATAATCCGGGAAGCGCTGCGCGTGACCGAGGCCGGCGTACAGCGTGGCCGGGCTGTCAGCGAGGTCATGCTCGTAACGCACGAAGCCGCTTGGCAGGGTGTCGGCGCGGGTCTCGTCGGCGGTCGGATTTGGCCGGCTCATCATTCCCGAACCAATGCGCTGCCGGTAATCCTTGGCCGAAGCACGGTCGACCCGGGCGCCGGTAATCAGCCGATCACGGTCGGCGGCGTACCAGGTCATTTCGCTGAACACGCCGTAGTTATGGAAATCGGCGTCCTTGGTGTAGGGCTGATCCTTGTAGGTGTCGATGCCCATGCCGCTGCGCTGGCGATGCTCGTTGGTCTGCGCATCGAGACCGGTGATCAGCTGGATGTCGGCCCAGCGCCAGGTTGCCTTGATCCGCGCGCCGAGGGTGCGGCGGTCGACGTTGGACGCCATGGGCCCGGCCATCATCCCAGTGCCGGACGGCGTGCGCAGGGTGTAGTTGTCCATCACGTGGTCGGCGTAGTTGTAGTAAACCTGTGCTTCAACTTTCTCCAGCACGTCGGTGATGTTGGATTTTTCGAAGCGCAGGCCGAGGCTTTCGCGCAGGAACTGCGAACCGTCCATGCCGCGCCCGGCGTAGCGCGCTTCGCCATCGCCCTTGCCGGCGGTGAGTTCGATCAGGGTGTCGGCGTCCGGGGTCCAGCCGACGGCGATGTCACCGTTCCATTTGTCGTAGCGCGAGGCAACGATGTCGTTGTTGCCGTCGCGATAGTCGTCGGAGTGCGCGGTATTGCCGATTACCCGTACGTAGCCCAATGGCCCGCCGGCAGCGGCGTCGACAACTTTGTCGAAGCGTCCGTTGGAGCCGGCCAGCACGCTGGCATTCACCCGCGTGCCGAGTTCGCCGAAGCTTTCCGGCTCACGGTCGAAGAGGATCGTGCCGGCCGATGCGCCCGGCCCCCAGAGTACGGTTTGCGGGCCCTTGATCACCGTGAGTTTGTCGTAGGTTTCCGGCGAGATGTACGAGGTCGGCGCGTCCATCCGCCCCGGGCAGGCGCCGAGCAGCATGCTGCCGTTGGTGAGAATGTTCAGGCGCGAACCGAACATCCCGCGCAGCACCGGATCACCGTTGGTGCCGCCATTGCGCACCAGAGCGAAGCCGGGAATGGTCTTCAGGTAATCGCCGCCGTCACTGGCTGGCACCGGTTGGCGCGGGTCCTTGGGGTTGGTGACGATGGTCAGTGGCGAGCTTGGAGCGATCGCGGTGATCACCGTCGGACTCAGTTCTTCGTTGTGCCCGGCGTGGTCATCGGCCAACACCAGCGGCGATAACAGAACGCCGCAAAGGACGGCGGTGGCGTGCGAGAAACCAATGCGCGATGCGTTCAGCGCGAAAGACGCCCGGGCAGAACCCGAGCGTGGAACAGCAGAAAACCTGGACATGACAATTTCCATCAAACAGTCGTAAACGACACGGCCAGCAGCCTGAAGCTGTCTTCTCAACCGTGTGCAATCAAAGGTGCGGTGTTTACGCGTTGACGGGCGGGGCGCGGGTGCGGGCGCCGGGGAAGAAGGTCTGCCGGGCGTGGCCCAGACGCGGGGAGGATGGGGTGAAGGTGTTGACGTGGGCAATGCTGAACGTGGCGAACGTGCCGCCACCGGTCAGCGCCGGGCAATTGAACAGCAGGCTGCAATAACCGCACTTTTCCCATAGGGCGTGGTGCGAGGATTGTGGCGGGCAGTGTTCGGCAGCCGGTTGTGCACCGTGCGCGGCGTGATCCATGCTCGGCATGTCCATCGCCATGTCCATGCTCATCGGCATGGAAGTCGAGGCGTGCTGATCCATCGGCATCGACTGAGAAATCAGCGGGCCGATGAAGATCATCAACATGGCGAACAGGGCGATCCAGCTACCGCGGGTCAGAGTCTGGCTCTGGCGATGCAGGCGGGATGCCCCGGCGCGTTGCGGGCGCACGGGCGTGGTCAGCCGGATCGGTTACTGGGCGTGATCGTGTGCCTGGGTATCTTGCGGAGGTTTCTTCTGCACCGCGACTTCGACGGTGACGTTACCGGCCTTCTCGAAATGCAGGGTCAGCGGGAAGCGTTTGCCGTCGCTGAGCAGGCTGCGGTCTTTCGGGTTGAGCAGCATCACGTGATAGGCCATCGGCGCGAACGTCACCTTGCCGCCGGCCGGAATCACCACGTTGGGCACCTGCTGCATCTTCATCAGATCGCCCTGCATCACATGCTCGTGCAGTTGCGCTTCGGCGGTGATCGGCGAGTCGACGCTGAGCAGGCGGTCGTCGGTCTTGCCGGGATTGCTGATCACGAAATAAGCCGCGACGGTCGGCGCGTTGGGCGGCAGCTCCTGCGACCACGGGTGAGCGATTTCCAGCTCGCCGGCCTTGTATTCGTGGGCATGGGCGAAGCACGCCGGCAGCAACAGCGCAGCGATGACGAAGAGTTTGTTCAACATGGCAGTTCTCCAGAACGATTTGATACGCAGGTCAATTGCGAGAACAAATCAAACCAGAGGCGAGGCGCGGGGATTAAGGCTCGGCCATTGCTGGCGCGGTGTCGGTGTTTGCAACGAGGGCGGCGCCACGCTGCGATTGCTTTCGTAGCGGGCGAAATACAGCTGCGGTGCATGGCCCGGCAACGCCACCAGCGGCGCTGAACCCGAGCAGCACCAGCAATGCTGCATGTTGGAATGGCTGTCGTTGGACGGGGCTTTCTGCTCTGGGGCGC
This sequence comes from Pseudomonas sp. IT-93MI4, assembly GCF_949767635.1. NCBI lineage: Bacteria > Pseudomonadati > Pseudomonadota > Gammaproteobacteria > Pseudomonadales > Pseudomonadaceae > Pseudomonas > Pseudomonas sp. IT-93MI4. The sequence goes on along the minus strand of NZ_CATKPP010000044.1, from coordinate 112,631 downwards.
CGATGTTGATCGCCACCATCTTCGTCCCGCTGCCGGTGCAGAAACTGCTCCACAGCAATTGTTCGGCCGGTGAATTGGCCGCCTGCGCCATCACCCCGGTCATCGGCATGGCGAGCATGTTGAACAGCACTGCAAAGCAGGCGATCCAGGCAAATGCAAGCCGGTGTCGGTTCATGGGGACAGATCCGTTGGATGGGCGATCAGGCGCGGGCTATTTAGCCTGATCAGGGCCGATAAGTAAAAAAGCGTCGTGCGGTTTGGTGTCGCAGATCAATCAAACCGCGACGGCGTGCAATCTCAAACCCAAAGCCTTCATGACCTTCATGATAGTTGCGAATTCGGGATTACCCGTGCTGCTCAGCGCTTTATAGAGACTTTCACGACCCAGGCCAGCATCACGTGCCACCTGTGTCATGCCCTGAGCTCGGGCTATGTCATTCAGTGCTGCACGGATGAGCACGCCATCGCCTTCATCATCATCAAAGCAAGCGTCCAGATACGCCGCCATATCCTCAGGAGTTTTGAGGTATTCGGCGGCGTCGAAACGGGTGAATTTTTCGGTCATGACTTACTCCTCATTACCGATGCTATGTGCCATTTGTACGGCGCGCTTGATATCACGCCGTTGTGTCGATTTATCGCCGCCGATCAAAAGCAGATAAATCACTTCGTCTCGACGAGTGAAGTACATCCTGTAACCAGGACCGTAGTGAACACGCATCTCGTAAACGGTGTCACCGACAAATCCGCAATCGCCAAAGTTGCCATGTTCGGCTGCTCGAAGTCTGGAGATGATTCGGCCTTTGCCGATGATGTCTTTTAACGAGTCGAGCCACTCGGAAAATATACGGGATCGTTCAAGTTCGATCATGTCAGGATTGTATTCCTTGGGATACAGTCTGGCAAGCCGCTTTTTAGCGCTTGTCTGTCTGTATGGATTAAAGGAACCGAAGTATTGGGTGAGGGGATAGCTAGGGACAGTCGGCTGCTTCTTCAAATTAAGCCGGCTAATTCGCAGAAAAATTCGAAATCAGGAAAATTCTGACGTAAGCAGGGAAGCGAGGACTTCAGACGTCGTCAGAAACTCCCGATCAACTCCCGGCAATACCGGCCGCTTCAACACCATCACCGGCACCCCCAACTCCCGCGCCACTTCCAGTTTCGGCTCGGTCGCGGTGCTGCCGCTGTTCTTGCTGATCAGCACATCGATCTGCCGGCGTTCGAACAGTGCGCGTTCATCCTCCAGCAGAAACGGCCCACGGGCGCCGATGACTTCGCAGCGTTCGTTACCGGGATAAGCGTCGAGGGCGCGCAGGGTCCAATACTGGTTGGCAGGGATTTCGTCGAGGTGTTGCAGCGGTTCGCGGCCGAGGGTGAACAGCGGGCGGCGGAACGGTTTGAGGGCTTCGATCAGTTCGGCCCAGTCGCTGACTTCACGCCAGTCGTCGCCCGGCTGCGGCTGCCATGCGGGGCGGCGCAAGGCCCAGCAGCGGATGCCGGCGAGTTGTGCGGCGATGGCGGCGTTGTGGCTGATTTGCGCGGCGTAAGGGTGGGTCGCATCGAACAGCAGGTCGATGCCTTCAGCGCGAATGAATTGCGCCAGACCTTCGGCCCCGCCGTAGCCGCCGACGCGCACCTGGCAGGTCAGGTCGGTCGGCACCCGGCCCACGCCGGCCAGACTGTAAATGTGTTCTGGCCCCAGCGTACGGGCGATGGCCAACGCCTCGGTGACGCCGCCAAGCAACAGAATGCGTTTCATGCAAAACCTCCGGCGTGGCCGACAATGCCGCCCTGGCGATCAATCGCAAACACCTCGACCTGCACCTGCGCCGGCACCACGCTGCAGGCGAAATTCAGCGCGTGGCGGCAGACCTCATCGCCGAGGGCAATGCCCGCCGCGCTGGCCATCGCCAAGGCCTGCTGACTGGTGTTCGCTTCACGAATGCTCTGCTGCAACGCCTGATCAGCGCCAATCGCCGCCGCCCATTCAGCCAGTTGCGGCAGGTCGATACTCGAATGCCGCGAGTGCAGATCCATGTGCCCGGCCGCCAGTTTGCTGATCTTGCCGAAGCCGCCGCACAGGCTGAGTTTATCCACCGGCACTTTGCGCAGATGCTTGAGCACCGCACCGACAAAGTCGCCCATTTCGATCAAGGCGATTTCCGGCAGGTCGTAGACCCGGCGCATGGTGTCTTCGCTGGCGTTGCCGGTGCACGCGGCGATGTGCAGGTAGCCATTGGTTTTGGCGACGTCGATGCCCTGATGAATCGAGGCGATGTACGCCGCGCAGGAAAACGGCCGGACGATACCGCTGGTGCCGAGGATCGACAAACCACCGAGAATGCCCAGCCGCGGGTTCATGGTTTTCAGTGCCAGCGCCTCGCCGCCCTCGACATTGACGGTGACCTCGAAGCCGCCGGCATAAGCGCTTTCGGTGGCGAGCAGCGTCAGGTGGTCGCTGATCATCTTGCGTGGCACCGGGTTGATCGCCGGTTCACCGACGCCGAGCACCAGCCCCGGCCGGGTCACGGTGCCGACACCTGCGCCCGCGACAAAGCGAATCCCCGGCTCGGCCAGCAGCCGCACGTGCGAATAGAGCAGCGCACCGTGCGTTACGTCCGGGTCGTCGCCGGCGTCCTTGATCGTCCCGGCCTCGGCGCCGCCCTCGGTCAGGCGGCAGAACTCCAGGCGCATCTGCACTTGTTTGCCTTTGGGCAGAACGATCTGCACCGCATCCGCCGACGTACCGCCGAGCAGCAGGCGGGCGGCGGCGAGGCTGGTGGCGGTGGCGCAGCTGCCGGTGGTCAGACCGCTACGCAGGGGCGCGGGTTGTTCGGCGGTTTCGTCACGCATCGAGGGGTTTGACCAGATCCAGCAGGGTAATCGGCAACGCCTGACGCCAGGTGTCGAACTCGCCCAGCGGTTGCGCCTGGGCCACGTGAATTCGGGTCAGTTCGCCGCCGTGGCGTTCGCGCCAGTGCATCAGAGTGACTTCACTTTGCAGGGTCACGGCGTTGGCAACCAGTCGACCACCGGGTTTGAGTTGTTCCCAGCAGGTTTCAAACACGCCTTCACGGGTCACGCCGCCGCCGATGAAGATCGCGTCGGGTCGCTCCAGTCCGGCGAGGGCTTGCGGCGCACGGCCACGCACCAAGTGCAGACCGGGCACGCCCAACGCGTCGCGGTTGTGTTCGATCAAGGCCTGTCGGCCTTCGTCCGCCTCGATGGCAATCGCGCGGCAGCTCGGGTGCGCGCGCATCCATTCGATGCCGATCGAGCCGCAACCGCCGCCGACATCCCACAGCAGTTCGCCGGGGATCGGCGCGAGGCGGGCTAGGGTGATGGAGCGGACATCGCGTTTGGTCAGTTGGCCGTCGTGCTGGAATGCCGAATCGGGCAGTCCGGCAAGACGTGACAGGCGCGGTGCCTGCGCATCGGCCAGGCATTCGATGGCGATCACATTCAGATCGGCAATCGCCGGGTCATTCCAGTCATTGGCAGTACTTTCGAGGCGCCGTTCGGCATCGCCGCCCAAATGCTCAAGCACAGTCAGGCGGCTGCCGCCAAAACCGCGCTCGCGCAGCATCGCCGCGACTGCCGCCGGACTGTGCCGGTCATTGCTCAACAGCAACAGGCGCACCCCGCTGAACAGCTGCGCATTGAGTGCCGCCAGTGGTCGCGCCACCAGCGAGAGGATGGCCACCTCCTGTAACGGCCAGCCGAGCCGGGCGGCGGCCAGCGAACAGGAAGAGGGCGCGGGCAGGATCAGCATCTCGACACTCGGCACGTGACGCGCGAGGCTGGCGCCGACGCCGTAGAACATCGGATCACCACTGGCCAACACGCACACCGCTCGGCCGCGCTGCTCCAATACCGGCGCGAGGGAAAACGGACTCGGCCACAAAGTGCGTTCGCCACGAATGCACACCGGCAGCAAGTCCAGTTGCCGCTGGCCGCCGATGATCCGCGAAGCAGCCAGCAGGGCGCGCCGGGCGTTTTTGCCCAGGCCCTTGAAGCCGTCTTCACCGATTCCCACAACCGTCAGCCAGGGTGTCATGCCGTTCCTTAATCCTGAGTAGATCTTCACGGGCGGCATGATAACGCGACTGCCGGCACCTGACGCAGGTCTGTCGTCGCGGCGTGTCGAGAACAACGCGGAAACTTAATGTCGAGTAATAGTGATTTTTTCAACTTCCGTTTTTGTTAGTTTGATTCCAAGTCAGTTCTTTTTAATAAGTCTGGCGCAATGAAGCTATAAAATTAATACGTGCCAAGTTGGCAGGGGGCGATATGGATATCAATTCAGCTACACGTTTAAGTCAGAGTAATGCAGTTGCCGTTAATAATATGTTGTTCACCGGACTGGAGGGGCGGGCAGAGGCCGATAACAGATTTGTGAGGAACTGCATTTATCTCGCCCAGATCGCGGCGGACAGCCGTTGTGACAGCAGTCTTCAGCCTGCAGAGTGGTTCGATTACTTTGTCGGAGGCTTGTGGTCATGTGGCTGGGAACAGGAGGAGAAACCGGTGGTGCTGGTCCAGGAGGCGTTTTCCGGAAGTGTGCAGGAGGCGTGGCGGCGGTCGACAGCACCCTTGCTCGCGCGCGTTCAATTAGCGCAGGTTGAAGCCGGGCTGGCAGCGCTTGAAAAAGATGTAGCGCTACTGCAAAAGTTTACCGCCATGAGTGGCAAAACCTTCACCTCGCACATTGTGCCGGTCAGTCAGAACGCCAACGGCGAGTTGGTTGTGTTGCTCAGCCATATCCGCTTTTTCAAGTTGGTGTTGAGTACCAACTACCTGTTCTGGCAGGTCCATCAACCGATGTCGCAACTGGACATCCGCGCCAGAAGAATGGTGATCAATCGACGGGACATCGACAAAAACCGGGACGTTGTAGATCAGGCGATTCGCGAGAGCGTGCCCGACCTTGAGGAGGTCGAACTCTGAAAAGCCGCAGTTTCCGACCGGCAGGCATTTTCATGCGCTCGGGCAAAGCAGGCATAATGGCGACCTTTCGCCCACCACAGCGCTGCCCGTCAGCCGGTCATCCCTTGAACGAACGCTCAATGTCCACCGCTCTGCGCCCCTCGGCTTGTCCGGGGTTGCTGCGTATTGTCCAGGCGCTGGACGGCGGCATTTGCCGGATCAAGCTCAATGGCGGCTCGATCACTGCCAATCAGGCCGACGCGGTGGCCGATGCAGCCGAGCGTTTTGCCAGTGGCGCGATCGAGGCGACCAACCGCGCCAATCTGCAGATTCGCGGCATCGGCGAGCAGTCCGCGGCATTGGTCGACAGTTTGCTGGCCGCCGGGTTGGGGCCGCAAACCGCTGCGGGCGACGATGTGCGCAACCTGATGCTCAGCCCGAGTGCCGGGATCGATCGGCAGTTGCTATTCGATACCCGGCCTTTGGCCGAACAGACTCTGGCAACATTGCAGACGCATCCGCGCTTTCACCAGTTGAGTGCCAAGTTCGCCGTGCAGCTGGACGGCGGTGAGGCGTTGGCGATGCTCGAGCATCCGCATGATCTGTGGCTGTCGGCGTTCGAACGTGACGGTGAAGTGTTGTTGGCGTTCGGTCTGGCCGGCTGCCCGACCGATCGTGCGGCCGGTGCCGTGAGCGTGGAAAACGGCCATGCACTGGTGGTCGCGGTGCTGGAGTTGTTCCTTGAGCTGGCTCGGCCGGAGCAGACCCGCATGCGCCATTTGCTCGATGAACTGCCGCTGCTGGCGTTTCTCGAACAATTGCGCGAACGCGTGGCGATCAAAGCTGCCGTCGCTCGACAGCGCACACCGATGACGGATGCGCTGCATATCGGTGTTCACGCGCAAAACGCTGACGACCGGGTATATGTCGGTGTGGTGCCGGCGCTCGGCCGTCTCGATCCGGCCATGCTGCGGGGCGTGGCCCAGCTGGCTCGCGAGTTCGGAGATGGCAGCCTGCGTTTCACCCCTTGGCAAAGTCTGCTGCTGCCGAACGTGAAGCCCGCCGACGCGGGGCGAGTCCTGCAACACCTGAGGCAATTGCACTGGCTGACCGACATAAGCGAGCCGTTGTCCCGACTGATTGCCTGCACCGGCTCCAGCGGCTGCGGCAAAGGCCTGGCCGATACCAAACACGACGCGCGGCTGCTGGCGACGCTATTGCCACAGGCGCAGAGCGTGCACCTGTCCGGTTGCCCGCGCTCTTGCGCTGCGGCCCATCGCACACCGGCGACATTGCTGGCGGTCAGCCCCGGTCACTACGACCTCTATTTTCGCGATGCAACGCTGCCGGGTTTTGGCACGCTGCACGCACGCAACCTTACTATTGAAGCGGCCGCGATCCTGCTCGACGCCCGCTCACGGAGCCCCCTTGATGCTTGATTACATCCGCGACGGTCAGGAGATCTATCGCAACTCCTTCGCGATCATTCGCAGCGAGGCCAATCTGGCGCGCATCCCGGCCGATCTGGAGAAACTCGCGGTGCGGGTGATCCACGCCTGCGGCATGGTCGAGGCGGTCGATGGTCTGCAGTTTTCCGAAGGTGCCGGCAAGGCCGGGCGCGATGCGCTGGCGGCCGGTGCGCCGATCCTGTGCGACGCGCGGATGGTCTCCGAAGGCGTGACCCGCGCCCGTCTGCCAGCCAACAACGAGGTGATCTGCACTTTGCGTGACGACAGCGTGCCGCAGCTGGCCCGTGAGCTGGGCAACACCCGCTCGGCGGCCGCGCTGGAACTGTGGCGTCCGCATCTGGAAGGCAGCGTGGTGGTGATCGGCAACGCGCCGACCGCGCTGTTCTATCTGCTGGAAATGCTCGACGCCGGGGCACCGAAACCGGCGCTGATCCTCGGCTTCCCGGTGGGTTTCGTCGGCGCTGCCGAATCGAAAGCGGCGCTGGCGGCTGACAGTCGCGGCGTACCGTTCGTGATCATGCAAGGCCGGCTCGGCGGCAGCGCCATGGCCGCCGCAGCAGTCAATGCCCTCGCCACGGAGATCGAATGATGCAGGCCAAAGGACGTTTGATCGGCCTCGGTGTGGGCCCCGGTGATCCGGAACTGATCACCGTCAAAGCCCTGCGCCTGCTGCGCGAGTCGCCGGTGGTGGCGTACTTCGTCGCCAAGGGCAAGAAGGGCAATGCCTTCGGCATTATCGAGGCGCACCTGCAGGACGCGCAGAATCTGTTGCCGCTGGTGTACCCGGTGACCACCGAAGTGCTGCCGGCGCCGCTGTCCTACGAGCAAGTGATCAGCGATTTCTATGATGATGCCGCCGAAGAAGTTGCGGCGCATCTGGACGCCGGGCGCGACGTTGCAGTGATCTGCGAAGGCGATCCGTTCTTCTACGGCTCCTACATGTATCTGCATGACCGGTTGTCCACGCGCTATGAAGCCGAAGTGGTACCGGGCGTGTGCTCGATGCTCGGCGGCGCCTCGGTGCTCGGCGCGCCGCTGGTGTATCGCAACCAGAGCCTGTCGGTGCTCTCCGGCGTGCTGCCGCATGAGGATCTCAAGCGCCGTCTGGCCGACGCCGATGCGGCGGTGATCATGAAACTGGGGCGCAACTTTCCCAAGGTCCGTGCGGTACTCGAAGAACTCGGTCTGGCCGAGCGGGCGCTGTACGTCGAACGCGCGACCATGGCCAATCAGAAGATCGTGCCGCTGGATCAGGTCGAGCCGATGTCCTCGCCGTACTTCTCGCTGATCATCGTCCCGGGCGAACGGTGGCAAGGTTGATGACGCCATCCACACCGGCCATTGTCATCCTCGGACAAGGCGCGCTCGCCACCGCACGGCGGATCCAGCAGTTGTATCCGACAGCGCAGATCCACGGCCTCGCCGGACGCGTCGAAGGCGCCGACTGCAGCTATCAGGAATTCGGCGCGACCCTGCGTGAGTTGTATCAGCAAGACACGCCGATCATTGCCCTGTGCGCGGCCGGCATTGTCATTCGCACCCTGGCGCCGTTGTTGCTGGAAAAAGGTGCTGAACCGGCGGTGCTCGCCGTTGCTGAAGACGGCAGCGCCGTGGTGCCGCTGCTCGGTGGCCTCGGCGGAGTGAATGTCATGGCCCGGGAAATCGCCGCCGCATTGCAGGTCGCCGCGGCGATCACCACCAGTGGCGAATTGCGTTTTGGCACCTGCCTGCTCAATCCACCCAGCGGTTATGCGCTGGCTGATCTGGAACTGGGCAAGCGTTTCGTTTCCGATCTGCTGGCGGGGCACAGCGTGCGAATTGAAGGGGCGGCGCCGTGGCTGGATCAGGCGCAGTTGCCGCAAGACCCGCAGGCGCAGCGCTCGATTCATGTCGGCAGTGCCGAGCGTGTCGCGAGCGCCAACGAGTTGCTGATCTATCCCCGCAGTGTGGCGGTGGCGGTGAGTGCGCAGTTGGACGATCTGCCGCATGCCGTGCGCGCCGCGTTGCAGCAGGCCGGGGTTGCGCAGCAGTCGCTGGCCTGTCTGCTGGCGGCTGACACTGAAATCGCGTCGGCCAGACTGCGTAAAGCCGCCCTCGAACTGGGGGTGCCGCTGCGCTTTGTCGCGGCGCAGAAAGACCTCGGCGAGTTGGCTCGTCAGGTACTGCCGCAGGCCGTGATCAGCAATACCAACGGTCTGGCGATTGCGCGCGCCGAACAGCCGCTGGACGTCGCGCAGATCGGTCGTCAACGTGGGCGCCTGGCGGTGATCGGCCTCGGCCCTGGCGCTGCCGAGTTGATGGTGCCTGCGGTCAAGGCGGAACTGGCGCGGGCCACCGATGTGCTCGGCTACGAAACCTATGTGCGCATGGCCGGCCCGTTTCGCGATGATCAGGTGCAGCACTGCACCGACAATCGCGAAGAAATGCAGCGCGCCCGCCACGCCTTCCGGCTGGCGGCCGAGGGGCGTTCGGTCATCGTGGTCTCATCCGGCGACCCCGGCGTGTTCGCCATGGCCGCGGCGGTGCTCGAAGCGTTGCACGAGTCGACCGACCCGAAATGGCACAGCGTCGAGCTGGAAATCCTGCCGGGTGTGTCCGCCTCGCTTGCCACGGCTGCGCAAGCGGGTGCGCCGCTGGGGCATGATTTCTGCGTGATGTCGCTGTCGGACAACCTCAAGCCGTGGTCGATCATTGAAAAACGTCTGGATCTGGCGGCCGAGGCCGATCTGGCGCTGGCCTTCTACAACCCGATTTCCCGGGCACGCCCGTGGCAATTGGGGCGTGCGCTGGAAATCGTCGCGCAGCATCGCAGCGCGGCAACACCGGTGGTGCTGGGGCGCGACATCGGTCGCCCGGGGCAAACTCTGCGCGTGACGACACTGGGGCAACTGACCCCGGATCAGGTGGACATGCGCACCATGGTGCTGGTTGGCTCTTCAACGACTTGCACCTTCCCCAAGGCTGAAGGTGGCGAGTGGGTCTACACGCCGCGCTGGTACGGCGAAAAGCCCCAGTCCTGAGCCGTTGGCGAGGGAGCTTGCTGCCTCGCCAACCGCGATCTCCCGCACAGATTGTTTCCGGATCTGACCGCGTCATATTGTTCAACGCGACCTGTACGATCTGCTCCGCTTCTGTGTGAGAGCTTTCTCTTTGCTTACATTCTGTTCGACTTATCTTGAATACTGATAGGCAGACCTGAAATTGCAGCCTTGATAATTTCGCGTTCTGCTCGGGTGCGTTTGATTTATATATTGATTGTAGAAATAACTTGTTGCCGTTACATGCGTTATCAGTTGTTTTTTAGTTGTTGATTTTGACATGTATTGAAAGTTTTGAAGTTTGAGCTCCGATTCGCCAGAAGTTAGTTTGGCCGCTATGCAAGTGCCAGCGGGCACTTTCGTTATTGGTCAGGGCAAAGGAGCAACTTTCATGCAGGACCGAAGAACTCAAGACGCCAGCGGGTTTGTCAAATTCATCAAACTGTTCAAGCAGGCGGATCTGGAACAGGCCATGTCGGCGTACAGGGGCAGTGAATCCTATCAGTCAGTTTGGCGTTATTATTTTGCCTGTATCGGCTTGCTCGATTCTCCACGACTGATCGAGCCTTTGGCACTGCTCAAGCAGTCGATCGGCCAGTTGATCGGTTCGCCACATAAATACTCGCAATCCGATAGCCAGCCTGCACAGTTGTCGCGCATCTATAACAGCATCCAGGCTTTCGAGACCCGTGTGCAAAACAGCCTGGCGTACGCGAAGAGCACCCCGACTGCGGTGCCGAAGAATCTGCACTTTGTCTGGCTCGGTGGAGGACTGGGCGCGATACAGCGTGACTATCTCAACCTCTGGAAACAGGTGCTGAACGGGCAAGGTTACAGCCTCCATCTCTGGTACGACAGCGACGCATTGTTGGCCTGGCAAACCAACAGGCTGATCGTCGAGGCGGCCAAGGCTGACGCCCTGCAACAAGATGGCAGCGACAGTATTTCCAAAGACCAGTTGGGCACGCTGTACGAAGAACGGGCCATCGTCCTTAAACAACAGATGTCCATGCATATCGATGCCGCACTGGCGCGGGGACTTTCAGCTGATGAAGCACGCGTCGATCTGTTGGCCCGTGCCTATGGGCAGGACGCCGCGCAACTGGAGGCGCTGATCGAGCAAAACCGCCGCAGTCTGCTGGACCTCGCAGGAGACGACCTGCAGTTGCGCGACTTGAACGCCCTGGATACTCCGCTGCAATTACAGGATATCTACGAGCGTGAAATCCGGTTGCGCGGCAATCTGGCCGCTGCTTCCGATGTGGTGCGCGCCGAGGTCCTTTACGAAGAGGGCGGCGGATATGCCGATGTCGATAATCTGCCGCCACTGGTCAAGACTCTGGGAGGCGTTGACATCAGCGGGTTTGATCCCCGGTCACGCGTTGGCGTTCTGCAACTGCTGCTCGATCACAATCGGCACTGGATGCCTGCACGCGAGGCGCTGCGCCACCAGTACACTGATTATCTGGCAAGCATTCCCGAGCAACACCGCGCCGCGCTTGAGACGTTTGCCCGACAAAAACCGGCGCTGAATGAAGTGTTCCAGGCGCCGGCCGAGTTGCTCGTCCGCCCACAGGACTTGCGGGCAGTTGCTGTGCAGAGCTCGCTGAGCAATTCCTTCCTGATGGCCCATGCCCGATCGCCGATGCTCAAAAGCGTGATCGACCGGTTTCGCTTCAATTATGACTTCATCGACCTGACGGCTCGACTGGCGGCCAAGCGCGGCGTTGCGCTGAGCGATTTTTACGGCATGTCGACGCTTGCGCGCGAGGTATTCGAGCAAAACTGCGGCTCGATTGCCGCTCTGTCCTCGATCGAACACGCAACGGCGAACGAACTGATTCTGGCGGTCGCTGGATATTTCGAAGACGGTATCCGCCCGCAGAGCGAATGGACAATTTTTCTGACTGGCCCGGCCGCGATGCGCGCTGGCATGCGCGATTACGAACGGCACAACTTCGTCCCGCGCGAAGATGAAACAGTGCGCGTCGAGACTGCCATCGAGCCGCTCTGGATGATCAACGACAAGACCGAGGAGGAGCAGGATCACTCGTGGAAAGACAACGCCAGCGATGATGAACAATGGGTTGTCGACGAACAGCAGCGTTGGCGGCAAGGACAGTTCAGTGCCCGCTACAGCGGTGATGTTGCTGCCCTGCTCAAACAACAGACTGTGTTGTTCGAAGAGGGTTGGCCGCTCATCGAGGGACGCCCGGTGTTATTGACGGAGGTCTTGCAAGGGATGATCGACCGACTCGGTGCACCGTTTGTGGCGGCGATGAGGCAAGGTCATAACGGTCCGCTGGTTTTTCCCGAAGGGCCGGGTCTGGGGTTCGACGATCGTCAGGCCATCAAGGCCCAACCCGTCACTCTGCAAGCTCCGGCGTCGCTCAGTGATGCGCGGATTCAGGGGCTGGCGCTGGATGAGTTGCTAAGCGGCATTGCCGAGGGTTCGCTGCAGTTCTTCCAGATCAGTCCCTTGCAAAGGGTAGTGTTGGGACAGATGCTCGGCGTACGCTCACTGGATAACTCAAGCTTCACGCAACTTGCCCCCGAGCTCGACAACCTCGCCAACAGCGTTGCCGAGGTAGGAGCATCGGTGCGTTATGCGGCCATTGAACGCCATCTGTATCAGCATCGGGCGCCGCAATTCATGGCCGGTCTCGCCAGCCATGTCGACCAGCCGATGGTCTCGTCGGACAGCGCGCTAACGTTGAAACGAGCTGCGCTGTCGCAGGCGCACACGCTGTTTCAATGGGGCCGTCATGTTGCCCATATCCAGACCATCGCCACCCGCGAACATCGTGAGCAGGTGATCCTGCGGCTGGGTCAGGTACTGGGGCAAATCGAGGCCAGTGACGTCAAACTGGTGCCGCAGGATCTGTTGCTCCAGGGGCCAGGGGATCCCGGTGGCCGTTGTTACCCGCTGGCGCTGATCATGAGCGCTGCTCTGGAGCACGGCGTGGCGGCGTCGCGACGCTTGCGCGAGCGATTCTTTCTGGCCACCGTCGAGCCGCAGCAGCGCGATTCAATTGTATTTCTGGAGGCGCTCGAGGAGTTGCGCGGCGTGCAGTTGCACGATATCGGCAAGCCGCTGGGGCGGGTCGATCTGCAGCAGCTCGGCACCACGCTGGAGGCGTTCGCCAGCTCGCGCACGCTGATGCTCAACTCGGATAACCACGCCATGCTGGTGGCGAAAACCTTCAATGGTGGGCGCGCCACCTATCACTTTTATGATCCCAATTTCGGCGTGTTCGAGTTCGGCCAGCCAGACCAGCTCCAACTGGCACTGACCGACCTTTTCCAGAAACAGGGCATGGCGAAATACTATGCGGCCTATGGCGACGACGCGCGCCCGACATTTGATCTGATCGAGCTGCAGGGGCAAAAGATAGCGGCGCTGGATCTGTCCGGCGGTTTGCGCGTCGGGCAATTGCTGGAATCCGACAATGTGCTGCCGGAGCATACACAGCGACCGATCCGTCGGCGCCTGAACAGTGCTCGCGGCCATTCCCTGGTCAGTAATCCGCACCTGGGGCGCAGCCTGCGCGATCTGGACAGTCATTGGTGGGGACAGCAGATTGCCCAGGCGACTGACGCTCTACAGCACTTGCATGCTGCGGCAAAACCGCTGGTGCCGTTGTTCGAAACCCTGGAGATGACGCCTGCCGGCGAGTACCGGATCAACCTGATCGATCCCTCGCAGGCCGAGCATGTGGTGCAGGTGGTGAGCTCCGATCACCGTCTGCTGCGCATCAGAAATTATCTGTCGGAGCAGTTTTCGGCACTGGGCACCCGAGCCTCGCCACAGATGGCAGAGGCGGGTGCCGTACACACGCTCAATACCGGCTTCACCATCCAGGCACTGATGAACGTCCTGCGTGGACGAGAGGGGGATGACCGCACCTTGACCACCGCCGTGCGCTTGCACGCTTACGTCAATTACGCGCAGTTGGTGCATGGCAATGTCACGGATGTCGCTGGCCTGATCAGTCTGGTAAAAACCGCGCTCAATGAAGAGAAGATCATCGCCCGCACCTGTGCGCCGGTGGTTGGCGAGGCGCTGGGACATGTCGCCAACGAAGGCGTGGGCGCGGTGCTGGGGCTGGCCAATGTCGGTTTCGACATCTATCAATTGGCGACGGCAGACAACGAGATCGAGCGCGCGCAATTCGGCACCCAACTGGCCTTCGACTCCGCCAGTCTGGCGTTGACCGCCGGTGGTCTGGGGGCTGCCACGGCGGGCGCGGCAACAGCGGCCGCCGTGCTCGGTGGAACCGGGGTGATCCTGGGCGGACTGGCCGTGGGTGTGGCGGCCCTGGCCCAGGGGTTTGCCAGGATCGCTGAGCAGGCGCAGGAGGTCGGGCTGTTCTTCGATGAGCTGGAGCGGGCCTGTCGGGGTGTCGGTTATCGGTATGACGACGGACTCGGGGCGTGGGTCGCTCACCCTTCGCTGGTCGTCCAGAGCCTGGACTTCAATCGCACGATGCTGGTGCTCGACAGTCCGAAGGTGTATCGGCTGCGCGACCATTTCGGGGTGCCGGATTTCAATCCGGATGATCAACAAGCGCTCGATCTGCGGCGTGAACTGGGACTTCCCGGCTACATCCACTTCGATCCGCCGACCACGCAACTGGTCGTCCTGCCGTGCACGCCGACCACGTTCTACGGTTACGAATACAAGGCGCTCCCTTTCTCGACGCTGCGTCACGACACCGGCTTCGATACCGCCCGCAAGCTGGAGAAGAAGGATGCGGCTGGCCAGCGGCGGTTTCTGTTTTCGTTCTACTCCTTTCCCGTGCACTACATCATCAACCGTCTCGCACCGTCGTATCGGCCAACCGTGATCGAGGTGCGGCTGGATGCCCACGAGCGTGCGCTGGCGGTGCCAATGATGCCGCAGCTCTGGCACGACAAGGTGTCGTACCGCATCGAAGGTGCGGGCGGTGCCTGTTCACTGATCCTCAATCGCGGGGTGAATCTCCAGTTGCAGTCCCCCAGCCTTCAGCAGTGCCGCTGGAATCTGGTAGCCGCCTGGGCCACTGAGAGGGATGTGCGGATCGACGTTGGCGGGGTTCTTTCGGTGGGTGGCGTGAAGGTGACGTTCGGCGGCAGAGGTCGGCATGAGGTCATGCTCCAACTGACCGGGCGGCAATCGTTCAAGGTCAACCGCAGCGACGGACGACTGGACATTATCGAGCAGAGCGCGCCAGCCGGGGAGAATGAACAGTCACTCCTCACGCATTACCAGACACTGGCCCGGGAGCATCGGCTGGTGCTGCCTTACACGCCAGTTCATCACTTTCCGATTCCTTTCGAGCCCGAAAGCCAGCCGCGTCACACCACGGCCTGGTACGACGCTGCCGAGGATCGTTTTCTGTACATCCGCAGTGAAGAGGTACTGGCGGCCGATGAAATGCTGCTGGCGGCGGTGGTCGACGATTCTGCGTTTTTCTATGAGGTGCGCAACTACGACATCTGGCAGGTCGATGCCGTCAGCGGTTTGCTCAAGTGCCGCTATCGTCTGCTTGTCATGGAGGGGCAGTGCAGCATTCGGCGTATTGAAGTCGATGCGCAGGGCGTGATTCATATCGAACAGCAATGGCTGGGTACCGATCGGCAAGTCACGCAATTCAACTATCTGATCCATGAGGGCCAACTGCAACTGGTGGCAGTTACCCGAGAGATTGACCGTGAGCTGGGCCAGCGAGTGTTCGCCAACCCGACCTTGACGGATTGGACGGCGGTGCTTGGTCACTATTTCACGTTATCGCCGGTGCCCGAACGCGCAGGCGTCAGTACCCTCGACTGGCAACCGGCCGCCTACGTGTCAGTCTGCTGGGCGTTCGATCCGGGCAAACGTGACCTGGTCTGGATTCGCAGCCGTGACCTGTTGTGCATTCATCCGTTTGCCTTCGGGCATGACCGCGGCTGGGTCGATTCGATCAAACAGCTTGGTGATCTGCTGCTTCTGCCGGTCAACGATGAGCACGAGCTGTTTTTCATCTACGACCGGCTGGCGCAAAAGCTGTGCAAGGTGCAACGCAGCGCGTCCGCTGGCAGCGAGCGCTGGCCAGCGCAATGGACGCATCAATGGCTGCAGCCTGATGGGCTCAGTGACGTGGTGCCGGTCCAGAACGGGTATCTGGCCCTGACCGATGACGGTCTGTTTTTCAACCTCACCGCAGAGGGTGAAGTGCATCTGGGTGGCTTGAGTGAGCGCTGGCTCAGGGGGCGCGCACAGTGGTGGCAGGCACTCGAAACGCTGGCGGCGAAGTACCCGGTCAACAGTTTCGCCATTCTGGGTCTGCGCAACGCCGCCGGTGATCGCAGCCTGTGTGCCTGGTATGTGGATAACCGCTTGCTGCTGTGCGATCCGGGGCACGAACGGGAAATGCGCCTGCTCGGGGTCACACCGGACAACCAGGCGGTCTGGCTGTTCGATGTCGCCAGCGGTGAGATCTGCAGTCAGCGGTTCTTCGACAGCCGGCAACTCGAGCCAGCATTCGGCAGCGGCGCCCAGTTACTGGCGAGCGACTTGCTGCCGGCACCGCAGGCCGAGTGGGACGACTGGCGGTTCAGCGCCGTGCGCAATGACGGCTCCGGTCTGTACGGAACATCGGTCAACGGCGTGTCACTCAAGCTGCGATATCAGGAAGCTGAAAGGATCATCGGCGTCGATCATCACTGGGCCAGCGAGCACGCGGAACATTTGCCGGAGTCTCTGCAGGCATTGCTGGAGACCGCTGAGCATGGGCCCTACATCGCCGTGGAGTCTGGCGCGGGCAACCTGCAATGGTACGACGTGGCGAATGCACAACTGATTCGTGTAGCAGGCCAGGATCTGCCAGACGATTGCGAATTGCTCGGCACCCGCCATCGGCATGTGCTGTTGCACGAACTTCAGGCACACCGCGTACACGTCTACCCCGGTCAGCAGAGCATCGGCCCGTTCGAATACATGCGGCGCGAGGCCGAGGTGTTGGTGGTCGAGGGCCAGAACAAGGTTGAAGACCTGTTGCCACTGATCGCTGATGACGTGAGCTGTCTGGTGTTGCGCCTGGGGCAGGGCGGCGTCACGTATCACCTGTCGAGGGCCTGCTGGTTGCGGCTGGACTCGGTGATTGTCGATTGCCGTCACCCGCTGGGCGAGATCCCGGCGATTCCCGGCAAGCTGGTCTGGGCGCTGGACGCACCGCAAACACTGCAACTGTCGTTTGTCGACGAGCACTTGCTGATTGTCGACCCGGATCGCCAGCACAGCCTGATCCTGCGGGATGTGTGCTCGGCGGATCCGGCGATGCGCGGTGACGTCTTCCTCGGGTTCGAGGGCGGGCGTTCCTATCCGGTATCGAGCCTGGTGCAGAGGCTACGGGAAATCGTCGAAGTCGATGATGCCGACGGCAGTACAACGCTGGCGCAGTTGCTGGGAGCGGTGCCGGCCTGACGAAAGTCTTCGTTGGGTTTTTTGAAGTTTGTTTTCTCTCCGTGTCGCGACGGTTCATGTCGTCGCGATGGGTTCGTTTGGCCAAAAAAAGGAAATTGCATTGAGCACTATGGATGAAGTCACGATGGGCAGAGTGTTCGCCGATCTTATTGCGCGCACAGAACTTGAGTCCGTCAGCGGTAGCCTGGGGGAGGCTCCTTTGCGGTACTACGACGGAGCTACGGCGGCTACCAGTCTTGCAGAACAATTGATAGCGATCAGATTGCTCAAGGACGCGATTGAATCACCACAGCTGGACGCCGCGGATGCTCAGGTCAATAAACTGCGCCTGAAACTGGGCGACTACGACCGCCGCTTGAGTGCGACTGTGAAGATGCTCTCCGCTGGCAAACCGATACCGCGCATCATGCATTTTGTCTGGGTCGGTGGCAGTGAGGTCGGGCCGAATCAGCGCGATTACATGAACATCTGGCGCAAGGTACTGGCGTCGCAGGGATATGCATTCAATCTCTGGTATGACAGTGATGCGCTGCTGGCCTTTGAAATGAATCGGGTGATTCTCGACAGTGCCCGTGCGGACACGATGAAGGTATTAAAGGACGAAAAGGTAACCCCGACGGGACTGTCGAGAATGATCGAAGACCGCGCACGGGTACTCAAACAGCAGATGTTCGACTACCTGAATCAGCCACGCTGGGCCGGACGCGCAGACGAGGCGCGGATCGACCTGATGGTGCGGGGTTATGGCAAGGAACGTGCGACGCTCGAAGCCTTCCGCCAGAAATGTCTGGATTCGCATCAGGCCATGGTGGGTGAGGACTTGCGCCTGCGCGATGTTCGCCAGGAGTTTGCCAGTCATTTTCTGGCTGACGTCTACCAGCGCGAAGTCGCCATGCGCGGCAACTTTGCTGCTGCCAGTGACGTGGTGCGACTGCAGGCCGAGTTTCTCGAGGGCGGGCGTTACAGCGACATGGATTATTTGCCGCCGCTGATCGAGAGACCGGGCGGCGTGGACATCAGTGGTTTCAGCACAGACGCGAAGATCGGTGTCCTGCAGTTATTGCTCAACCATGACGATACCTTGATGCCGGGGCGCGATCGGCAACGTTATGTCGACAGAACCGGGCATATTCCCGCCGAGCATCTCGAGGCACTGAGCGCATTTGCCCGGAGCAGGCCGGGTGTGGAGCAGATTTTCGCTTCGCCGCAGCCGACGTCTTTATCCCAGGATGCCATCGGGCGCGGCGCGGCCTGGGGCAATCCGTCGTCGAAGGAAATGAATGCCTATGTTCTGGCTCATCCTGGCAGCAAGATGGTCAATGCGAGCATGCACTTCATCCGGGTGGCTTATGACTGCCTGTATGAGGTTGAGCGCCGCATGATACTCGCAGGCGTGACGCCAGCAGATGTGTCGTCAGTCGATGATATTGCAATCAAGGTCGTCTCTGAAGCACAGGCTGATGGGCGCTTGCCCAATACATCGCGTGAATATTCATCAGAGAAGCTCATACGCGCCATAGCTCAGTATTATCAGGACGGGATTCGTTTCGACGCCTTGGGCACCATCTACATGACCGGTCCGGGCGCACTTGAAGGCGGTGTAATCGGCTATGTCGAAAGAGAACTGCAGAGTGAACAGCTGAACAACATTCGCCATCATATGAAGCAGGTCGACGGCTTCAACGTCTTTACCGAAGAAGAAATGATCTCCGGCTGGGCAGTCAAGGATACCCCCGAAGACTGGCTGGCAAAAGAACATGAGAAGTGGAATTCGGGCAAGGTCAAGTCGCGCTACGCCGGTAATCTGGCCGACTTGCTGAAAGAGCGGACCCTCACGTTCAAACTTGGCTGGCCGGTCATAGAAGGAAAATCAGTGTTGCTGACTTCGGTCCTGCAGCAACTGCTTGATGATCTGGGTGAGCCGTTTGTACGGGCCATGAATGACCGCTTGACCGGTGATGTGACGTTCAACGTTCCCATCCACCTCGACTTTGATACTCGACAGCAGGTGCTGAACCAGACAGTCGACAAAGCTCCAACGTCCATGGGGGCCGAGTCACTGGGTAACCTCAACGAGGCCTTGGCGCGCATCGCGGCGGGCAAGTTGCCGCTGGATCAGTTGAGCCCGTTGCATCGGGTGATGTTCGGCGGCCTGTTCGGTGCCGCAACACTGGATCAGGTCGGGTTCGCAGACGCCTGGGCAACCACCGTCGCCTTTGCCGAAGATACGCGCGACCGTGGCCTGGTCGCGCGCTACGAGGTGATCGAACAGACACTGCTCAATCGCGATCCTGCACCGGTGGAGGCACGAGTCAATGCATCGGAGCGCGAATCGCTCGGGCAGAACTCCAGGGTGCTGAAGGCGCAGGCATTTGCCGAACCGATCAGCGTGCGGCAATGGCGCGAGTACGTGAGTCGGGTCGAGGTCGCCGCCGTGAATGAGCGCCGGGCGTCGATCCTTGCGCGGGGTGCGGCAGTGCGCGAGACGTTCTTCGAGGCGGGTGCGCATACGGCCAGACAATTGCCGCAGGATTTGTTGTTGCGCGGTGCGGGGGATCCGGGCCGACGCTGCTATCCACTGGCGCTGGTGATGGCCGCCGCGCTGGAGAAAGGCGCCTCGGCCGAGCGCGCGTTGATCGGCAAACTGGCGATTGCCAATCTCACTCCCGACGCACCGCAAGCCCATGCCCTGCTCAAGGTGCTGGACGAGTTGCGTGGCGTACCCATGGCGCGATTCGGCGAGAAGAGACCGGCGGCGAACCTGGCCACTGTGATGCAGACGCTGGAAGCGAAAACCGCTGCCGGCAGCCTGCTGCTCAACACAGACAATCATTCGATGCTGGTGAGCAAGGTTGTGGTGCAAGGCGAGACATCCTATCGCTTCTACGATCCCAACTTCGGGCTGTATGCGTTCGCCCGGATCGAGGATCTGCAACAAGGCGTCCAGCGCTTCATGCAGGAGGAAGTGATTGCCAGGCTTTATGGTCTGGAACGGGGGGCTGCCAGCGTTTTCGAGGTCATCGAACTCGACGGCGCAAGCATTGCCGGTAAATCGTTGCCTTCGGAAATTAGCGTTGAGCATTTGCTCAGCAGTGATCCGCTGGGTGGCGGGCGTGCCGTCGAACCCTGGAGTCAGCATGCCGCCTTGCGCGCGCGTTCCTTGTCAGAGAACGCGCGTCTGGGACAGGCGCTGAGCAGTGTGGACAGCCACAAGTGGGCGCGGACGATCGAAAGCGCGACCCTGCGGTTACAGGACCAGCATCAACTGTCTCGTGACTTCGTTCCGGTGTTCGACTCCCTGAAGAGCACTGCGCAAGGGCGCAGCGAAATCACCATGGTCAGTGCCAGTGATCCGCAGCGCACACGCACAGTGCAGACTGATGACACGCGCCTGCAAGGGATCAAGTCTTACCTGAGCGATACGTTTGAAGCGTTGTCCGGCAGACGCGCGGGGGCGCCAGTGATCGATCCGACGGATGTCGGTGCGGTGCACACGCTCAATGCCGGATTTGCCATTCAAGCCCTGCTGCTCGGGTTGCAGAACGCGGAGTCCGGGATGGGGTCGACCGCGTTGACGTCAGCAGTGCGCATCCACGGTTACCTGGCCTACGCGCAGATGGCTCACGGGCTGGTGGTCGACGCAGTACAACTGCTGAATCTGGTGCGTCATGCCTTTACCGACGGTTTGCGGGTGGCCAAAACCACCTCGTCGATTGTCAGTAATGCGCTGGGCAGCGTCTTGAACGAAGGTGTCGGCACCGTTTTGCAGCTGGCCAGCATCGGCTTCGACATTTATCTGTTGGTCAATGCCCAAAACGATATCCAGCGTGCGGTCTATGCCACGCAGCTGGCCTTCGATTCAGCTGGGCTGGCGCTGGGTGTTGGCGCTTTGGGCGCCGGTGTTGCCGGTGCGGGCACGGCGGCGGCCTTCCTCGGCGGCGCCGGGGTGATTCTGGGCGGGCTGGCGGTGGGCATCGGCGCCCTGGTCGAGGGGTTCAGCGCCAGGGCAGAACGTGGAAGACGGATCGGCCGGTATCTGAATGATGTGCATTCGGCCTATCGACCGCAAAGCCATTCGGTGCAAGGCGATACCTACATTGCCAATCCTTGTGCGGTCTATACCGGGCTTGATTTGCGCAAAGGGCTCATTACCTTCGGCGGCCACAAAATTTTCGCCGCGGAAGATTACTCCTTTCTGCATAAGCCGAGGATCGTCGGGGATCGCAGCAAGGCATTCAGCATTCGAGAGGCCCTCGACCTTCGCGACTCGATTTCCTTCGATATGGCGCCGGGTATTGAAAGCGTCGTGCTGCCGAGTGTGCCGGAGTGCTTTCTGGGCTTCGTCCATGAAGGTCTGCCATTTGCGACAACGCTCACAGAAAACATGGAAACGGCTTTGGCACTGGAAAAATACAAGCTGGCAGGCAAGCGGCAATTCTGGTTCAGCTTTTACCAGGCACCGACCGAGTACATCATGGAAAAAATGGTGCCCAACTACGAGGAAACCCGCGTCAGTGTTGCGATTGGCCCTGATCAGCGTTTTCTGCACGTCCCCCCATTGCCGCAGGAGGTGCACGGTTACCTTTGCTATGACATCGATGCCACTGGCGGGCACTGCTCGATCACCCTGACCGAGGGCGTCAAGTCGTTGCGGCTGCAGGTTTCCTCCGATGATCCAATGACGTGGTCATTGCGTGCCCCATGGGTGAGTGCGGCGGCGGTGAAGCTGGAACAGGATACTTTTCAGTTGGGCTCGATGCGGGTGCAGGTGCCCGCCAGGAGTGTCGTGTACCTGCAACTTGCGGAGGGCTTCTATCAGGTTGGCTGGGCAACGGGAGCGCTGCTCTTTGCTGAACTCGACGCGCTCAACGATGCCGACGGCCCGGCCACACGCAAGCATTTGCGCGAACTCGCCCGCGCCCATCGTCTGGCCGATGGCCCGACGGTCATCCGCAACTATCACGATGCCCTGACTGGTGTTCGTACCACGGCCTGGTACGACCACACCGAAGATGCCATGCACCTGGTGCGCGGACTGGACCCACAGTATGCGGCGCAGATCTGCATCGGCCCGAAGACCGGCGAGGAGATGTTTTATTACTGCCCGGCGCAGGGAATCATCTGGCGTACGGATCTGGTCACCGGGCAGATCAAGCGCACTTACCGGGTGATGAAAATACATTCATCAAAAAAACCCTGCATTGTTTCGATTCAGGCGACGCCAGAGGGTTTGCTGCAGGTGGTCCAGCGCTTTGAAGACATGTGGAAAAGCTTCTACAAGCTGACTTACCTGCTCGGTGAAGACTACCTCGCCCTTACTGCGATCTCCGATATGAATTCAGACCATCCGTGGATCATTCGTGAAGGACGCGACAATGTTTCGGATTTCCTCCGACGGCACGACTACCCATACCATGAGGTACTTGATGACCAGAGAGTGGAATTCACACTGGGCGCAATGATTACGATCGACACCTTCGACGAGAATTTGCGCAAAGCCACCCGAGCCTGGGTGCGCAGTGAAGATGAGCGCGTCATTCGGCCTGTGCTGCGCAATACGGAAGGTACACCTGACTTTCTCGATTGGGTGCTGCTTGATCCGCTTCAATCAAGCGGCGATACAGTGTTGTTTCATCATCTCGGCCATCGCCTTGTTTATCGACAGCACATCGGCGCAGCGGATCAGATGCCCGAGATGTTTGCACAAAGTGTCTTGCACCTTGAGGTGCAGCATGTGCACCGCCAGGGCGGACAATACGTCATCCTCACTGACGAAGGCATGCTGTTCCAGATGAATGACGACGGCCAGACGCGGCTGGTGGGACTCAATCACGCATGGCTGTCGGCCCGCCAGCAGCGCACTGTGCAAGGGTTCAAGTGGTGGGAAACGGTCGGGACCAGCATTCAGAACGAGTCCGCCGATGGCGTGGAAGTCGGAGGTATCAGCGATGCAACGGGCAAGACATCGCTGTATGTCATCTATCTGGATCAGCAATTTCTGATTGCCGACACAGCGGGCAAAGCCATGCGCGTGTTGAGGCTGACGCCAGATAAAAAAGCGGCGTGGATGATGGACTGGGCATCCGGACGAATCTATCGTCAGCCCTTCATGGCGCCTGAAAGCCTGGCGGCGGCATTCGGTTCGGGGACACGTCTGCTGCAGGCGCACTTGCTGGCCCCGATGCAGCGAGTCATGCCGCGGGACACTTTTGCCTGGGCCGTGCCCCATGGAGCCGGCCTGCACGTCCGCCGGCATGACCACGTGCTGTTCAACCTGGTCGATGGCGAGCCACCGCGTATCGTCGGTGTAGAAGTCGAATTCTTCAATGGCCTGGCGTCTCGTCAGGCGCGGGAGCAAAAGCTGGCGCGACTGCTTGCCGGTCAGCGTAGCGGTCCTTACCTCTTTGCGGGCAGGAGCGATAATATTTGCAGCTGGTATGACGTCGCAGCCGGCCGTCTGCTCAGTGTCGCGGTGTCAGGACGTGAATGGCCACAATATCTGGGCGTGGCGAACGATCAGACCCTGGTGCTGCATGACCCTGTAACGGGCCGCCTGTTCAGCAATGCCAGTGAAGACATTGAACCCATCGATATATGGATGACTGTGGAAGCGGTCAGCCGGATTGCAGATACGCTGGTTATCGACGGTATTGGCTCATCGGGCAGGATTGTAGCGATTCCGGATGGCGTCGATACACTGGTACTCAAGTTTGCGAAATCTGCAGATTACCTTTCACTGGCCCGACAGACTTGGGATCGGCTTGATTGCCTGATTGTCGACGCCGAGGAAGCAGGCATTCATCTGGCGTTGACACTGGAGCCGATGCAGCGATGGCTGGTCTCGAGGTCCGACGGCCATTTGCTGCTGACGGATCCCGATTCGGGAAGCAGCATCATCTTGCGCAATGCCACGAGCCTTGATGCGGCACGGCAACAGCAGGTGACATTCGGGATTGCGTTACCTGACGAAATCTCGGTGACCGTTAGCCTGGAGGAGCTGATGAGTGCGATGGCCACGGAACCCCTGCTGGAACTCGGCGCGCTGATCGGGCTGTCCATCGACCAGTAAGCCATTGCGAGCTGGCAGATCAGACCGGGCTGCGGAGATTGTCCTCCGCAGCCCTTTTTCGTTCAGGACACCAGATAGCCCTTGATCCCGGTAAAGATGATCTGCGCCGCCAGTGCGCAGACGAAAAGGCCCATCAGCCGGCTGACGATCTGCAGGCCCTGATCACCGAGCACCCGTTCGATGTGATTGGACAGATACAGCACCACCCCTACGGTGAAACTGGCCAGAGTGATGCTCATGATCGCGGTCAGTTTGTCGTCCCAGTGTGGTTGGCTGACGCCCATCACCAGCAGCGCACCGATGGTGCCCGGGCCGACGGTCAGCGGAATGGTCAGCGGGACGATCGTCACGTCCTGTTGCACGTTGTCACTCTGCACCACAGGCTTGCCCTGCGCCATGCCCAACGCCGAAATGAACAGCACGCTGCCGGCACCGATGCGGAATGCGTCCGCAGTGATCCCGAATACATCGAAAATCACCCGCCCGAACAGATAAAGCAAGACGCTGGAGATCAGAGTGGCGATCGCCACTTTCCAGGCCAGGCGCCGCTGTTCCTTGCGCGAGTAGCCACGAGTCAGGCTGATGAAGCAGGACAACACGAAGAACGGGCTGTAGAGCACCAGCATCTTCAGGTAAACGCTGAATAACACGTGGAGCATGAGGGCGACTCGCATCCGGAGAGTGATGACGGCGAGTCTATCAGTCGGTTAGTTGCTTGTGTGTGCAGAAGATTCTGCGCGAGGCAGTCGGTTTTTCGTTTTTTGTTTTATAGTTGTTTTGTGTGATGTTGTTAGTTGCATCTTGTTTGCTGGATAAGATGTTACAGATTTGAGTTTGTAGTGCTGGGCTTGTTTGTTTATTGTTTTCTTGCAAGTTCAAGAGGGGCTTGCCTACTAATTAATAAGGACTTTTATTGTGCATGGTCAAATCGTTAATGAGCTTTATATCTCTTCCTGTATTAACGCGATTGAAGCCTGTGATGTGGGTGCGCCAGTTATTCGCTCTCGTGGCCTGTTGGCTGTAGGGGACGAAATCGAGGCACCGTCGAAAGGCTCTGTTGTCGGCGAAGTCACAATGGGTTTTTCTGGCAAACTTTCGGATCAGAACAAGTCGGATGCCCAGAACGCTCTTCTGTTCGCCACACGTGCAGCGAACAAGCTATACCCCGAAGAGCATCAGGGCCGAGAGTGGTATAAGCGGTTCCGTGAGGTGATGACCCTCGCTGGCTGGACGCCTGTCGATCAGTACTACAATGACCTCAGTATCGAAGGCACGAGTGTGCGGATGGACAAGCTGGTACTGGAGATTCTGGGTTCCGTGCTGGCTAATGTTGCACTGCCAGGGCCAACCAGCGTTCTGATGCTGAAGGTCGCGGGTGATGCAATCTCGGCCCTGCAAAAACGGGACACTGCTGCGTTGACCGCTTATGAGCGAAATTTGCTGGACCACGGCGTGGGCGGCATCTCGACCGGAGCGTGTGTCGAACTCGACGGTGAGGCAATCATGGCGCTGGGAACGGTGCGTTTTCTGCGCAAGAACACCTCTACCAAAGTGATGTTCGTGGATGTCGATGTTCGTAATGTAAGTTTGTATCGAGCTCAAACTTTCTTTGCCAAAAACACCGACGTCGCCAACGCAGTGCGTGAGACGATCAAGAAAAAGCTGGTGGGTATCGATCAGATTGAAGATATTGATATCTGATAAATCGAAAAAAGCAGTCGAAGGTCGACTGCTTTTTTTTGGGGGCGATTATATGAATTGCAAATATTCCGTTTTGATCGTTGCGGGTGCCGTTGTAATGATTCCGCCGGCAGACAAACCGGAACGCTATCAGGATTTAATAAACTCTCTGTTGTTGGCGCAACTGGCGGCTAACAAGAAACTTGAGAAAGATCCGGGTATTGCCTGGTATGACGTCTACATGGAATTTCTGGACAAATATTGGCTGCGACATTTCAGAGCACGGTTGGATCTGTCCGTCGCACAGGGTAACAGCGTGTCTGTCGTTGACTGGGTGGTCGCTCCTGAGTTCGGGGGTGCTGTGGAGCAATGTGGCGTTGCAAACGCAGTCATGCGTCGACTGGCAGCACTTTCCGCAAGCGAGCCGGCACTAGAGCTGCTGCGTGGTTACATGCAGAAAGGCGCCAGCGATGCATCGACGGATCAGTCAGATGTTTCCAGAATCATACGGCTGTTGGTGGTCGTGGCGCACTCGCCGATGTCGATGAGCAGCGTCTACATCGAATTTGCGACTGGACGGATTCTCGCTGACAACCCTTTGGCCGAGCTATTCCAGGCTGAGGATATTCGCGGCAGTGTTTGCAGACGCTCTGCCAGTGCCAATTTGTCCGAAACGCTCTATGGGCCGGTTCGCGCAGCCATCGCCCTGAAAGTCCAGGACAGGCTTGAAGCTAACGTGGCGTTGTTGAGGCTGAATGAAGACGTTCCAGCCGAAGAGAACGGCGCAGCCGATTGAGTCACGCTCGAACTGGCGTGGTACCCCTGCTTAAAAGGTCGAGGCCGTACGGTTCTGCTGATCGCGCTGGGCTACCCAGTGTTCGATCAGCTCGCGCAGTTGCGACAGCTCCACCGGTTTGGCCATGTGGCCATCCATCCCGGCCTGACGCGCGCGTTCCTTGTGTTCGGCGAGGATGTGCGCGGTCAGCGCGACAATCGGCGTGCGTATACGCTGATTGCTGACCTCCCACGCCCGTAGCTGCTGGGTCGCCGAGAAGCCATCGAGGATCGGCATTTCGCAGTCCATCAGCACCAGATCGTAACGCTGGGCCTTCATCGCCTGCAGGGCCTCTTCGCCATTGCTGGCGGTGTCTGGTTGCAGGTTGAGTTTGCCGAGCATGCCGCGAATCACTTTGGTCGAAATCGTGTTGTCTTCGGCGACGAGAATGCGGAAATCGCTCGGCACCTTGGCCGCCGTCGCGGGAGTGACCACTTGCGGCTGGAACACTACCTGACCTTTATTGCGCTGGTTCAACTCGTCGGCCAGCGTGGTCTTGAGCGTATAGCCGGCCACCGGTTTGGCGAGGATGCGTTTGATCCCGGAGTTGCGCGCGATGATCTTGCTCGGCGCGTTACTGATGCCGGTGAGCATGATCAACAGGATGTCGTGATTGAGGCTCGGGTCTTCCTTGATCTTGGCCGCCAGTTGCATGCCGGTCATGCCGGGCATGTTCTGGTCCAGCAGCACCACATCGAAATAGTCGCGCAGGTGCGCCTTGGTGCGCAGCAGCGCCAGCGCTTCCTTGCCCGATGGCACGGCGCTGACGTTCAGACCCCAGGCGCTGCATTGCTGCACCAGCACTTTGCGGCAGGTATCGTTGTCGTCCACCACCAGCACGCGCGCACCTTGCAACGGGCCGTCGAGGTCGGAGGTCGGGTGTTCCAGACGATCCGGGTCCAGTGGCAGGGTCAGCCACAAGGTGCTGCCCTGATTGGCGCCGCTCTTGATCCCGAACTCGCCGTGCATCAGGCGGATCAGTTGCCGCGCAATCACCAGCCCGAGGTTGCCACCCAGACGGTTGGCCGAGAGGAAGTGTTTGCTGTGCAGTTCGGCGTGCATCAGCGCATCGCGCTCCTCCGGTTCCATCGGCTGACCACTGTCCTGCACGGCGATGCGCAGGCGCGGTTTGACGCTGCGTTCGTCGAGGGCGACGACGATCAGCACTTCGCCTTCGTCGGTTTTCTTCAGGGCGTTTTCCAGCAGGCTCAGCAGGGTCTGGCGCAGGCGGGTCGGGTCGCCGCTGATCACGCGCGGCACTTGCGGCTGGATGAAGCTGATCAGCTCGACGTTCTGCTGTTCGGCCTTGGCCCGGTAGATGCTCAGGCAGTCGTCGATCAGCGCGTTGAGGTCGAACTGCACATCGTCCAGTTCGATCTGTCCGGATTCGAGCTTGGAAATGTCGAGAATCTCGTTGATCAACGTCAGCAGTTCGTTGCCGGCACTGTGGATGGTTTGCACGTAATCGCGTTGCTTGACCGACAGTGGCGTGCCCAGCAGCAGCTCGGTCATGCCCAGCACGCCGTTCATCGGGGTGCGGATTTCGTGGCTGATCTTGGCGAGGAATTCGGCTTTGGCGTTGATCTCGGCATTGCTCGCGGCAAGGTCGCGGCTGATGCTGAACCGGCTTTCGGTGATGCTGCGCTGGCGTTCACCCAAGGCGATGCTCATCAGCAAGCCACTGATGCAGATGAAACCCATCAGGGTCATGATCAGGCCTTGCGGCGCCACCAGGGTCAGCCCCAGCAGGGCCGGCAAAATAATCAGCGTACCGATGTTGAACACCACCATCCCGGCAACGAACAGCCGCGCCGGGCGATAACCTTTTTGCCAGTGATAGAAGCCGACCAGCAACATGCTCAGACCGGCCAGCGCCACCAGCGCGTAGGTGATGATGTTCAGCGGCAGGGTGTTGACGAATAACAGCAGCAGGCTGCAGATCACGATGAACAGAATGTCGCCCAGCAACAGTTTGTTCAGCGGGTGCGGGCCGAGCGGGGCGAAGAAGCGCAGGGCGAACATCAGCCCGGCCGGGGCGGTCAGCAGCAACGCCAGATACGCGCCCGGGGTCTGGATCGCGTGCCAGTTCGGCAACCACGGGCCGGCGAGGTTGAGCAACAGCAACAGACTCAGGCCCAGCAGTCCTTCGCAGACCGCCAGCCACAGGCTGCTGCGCGAGCGGGAGTAGGCGTAGCGCACAAGATTGTGCAGCAGCAACATGCCGAGGCAGCCGAACAGCAGACCGAAGATCAGCGTCTGGTTCTGGTTGGCGGCACTCATCACCGCCGATTGCAGGGTGATGTGCGGGCGCAGCTGATGGTCGGAAACCATCCGCAGATAAACGTCGAGGGACTTGTCGCTTTGCGGCAGCGGCAGCAGGAAGTCGCTGCTCGGCAGTGGCCGCTCGACCTGCGGCTGATGGGTGCCGGAAGTGCGTTGCTCGATCAGCTTGTCGCCGTCCAGCACGTAGAGGCTGAGGTTGGACAGGTCGGGAGCGAAGATCCGCAGCACCTGCTCGTGCTTGCCCGGCGCCAGTTTGAAGCGCAGCCAGAGTGCACCATCGGGCTCGGCCGCCGTGAGGCGATCAAGTTCGATGGGACTGAATTGATTGGTGTAGCGCGCCGAGCGGATGTCGCTCAGTTGCAGATTACCCTGATCGTCAAGCAATACCGACCAGCCACTGCCTTGCGCGGCCAGAGCCGGAAGCATGCAGAGCAAGGTCAGCAACGTGACGGTGAAACTTATGGCAATCCTGAGCCAGCGCACGGCGAAATCCCTTCGTAGGTTGATGCCAGAATATAACGATGCGCGGCGGCGGAACAGCCCGGCGAGGGACTGCATCCCGCGCCGGACGTGAAGGACAGCTTATTCCTGGGTTTCGCCACGTTCACGGGCAATGGCGCGGTAGCCAATGTCCTTGCGGTAGAAGCAGCCTTCCCAGTCGATGGCAGCGGCCAGCTTGTAGGCTTGCTGCTGCGCTTCGCTGACGCTGGCGCCCATGGCGGTGGCGCAGAGTACGCGACCACCGGCCGTCACCACGTTGCCATCCTTCAGCGCCGTACCGGCGTGGAAGACTTTGCCTTCCAGGCCTGCGGCTGTGTCCAGACCGTTGATCACCGCGCCCTTGGCGTAGTCGCCCGGGTAGCCGCCGGCGGCCAGCACGATGCCGACGCTCGGACGTGGATCCCACTGCGCTTCAACCTTGTCCAGCGCTTGCGCCAGAGCGGCTTCGACCAGCAGCACCAGGCTCGATTGCAGACGCAGCATCACCGGTTGGGTTTCCGGGTCACCGAAGCGGCAGTTGAATTCGATGACTTTCGGGTTGCCGGCCTTGTCGATCATCAGACCGGCGTACAGGAAACCGGTGTAGACGTTGCCTTCTTCGGCCATGCCGCGCACGGTCGGCCAGATCACCTGATCCATCACGCGCTGGTGCACGTCGGCGGTGACCACCGGGGCAGGGGAGTAGGCACCCATGCCGCCGGTGTTCGGGCCGCTGTCGCCGTCGCCAACACGTTTGTGGTCCTGGCTGGTGGCCATCGGCAGCACGTTCTTGCCGTCGACCATGACGATGAACGAGGCTTCTTCGCCGTCGAGGAATTCTTCGATCACCACGCGCGAACCGGCGTCGCCGAAGGCGTTGCCGGCGAGCATGTCGCGCACGGCGTCTTCGGCTTCGGCCAGGGTCATGGCAACGATCACGCCTTTACCGGCGGCCAGGCCGTCGGCCTTGATCACGATCGGTGCACCTTTTTCACGCAGGTAAGCCAGGGCCGGCTCGATCTCGGTGAAATTCTGGTAGTCAGCGGTCGGGATCTTGTGACGCGCGAGGAAATCCTTGGTGAAGGCTTTCGAGCCTTCCAGCTGCGCAGCGCCAGCGGTCGGGCCGAAGCAGTCCAGGCCACGGGAGCGGAACAGATCGACCACGCCGGCCACCAGCGGCACTTCCGGGCCGACGATGGTCAGGGAAACGTTTTTCTCGGCGAAGTCGGCCAGTTGCTCAAGGGCCAGCACGTCGATGGCGACGTTCTCGCACTTGGCTTCAATCGCGGTACCGGCGTTGCCCGGCGCGACGAAAACCTTCTGCACGCGCGGATCCTGAGCCACTTTCCAGGCCAGGGCGTGTTCACGGCCACCGCTGCCAATGATCAAAACATTCATTTCAAGAACCTCAAATTCTGTCAGGCGCTACTGGAGCGCTTTATGTGGGAGCGGGCTTGCTCGCGAAAGCGGTGTGTCAGGCAAAACGGCTGTTGCTGACAGATTGCATTCGCGAGCAAGCCCGCTCCCACATTTGGATCGAGTTGTATCAGTGACGGAAGTGGCGCATGCCCGTAAAGACCATGGCGATGCCAGCCTCGTCGGCTGCAGCGATCACTTCAGCGTCACGCATCGAGCCGCCCGGCTGGATCACCGCAGTGATACCGACCTTGGCCGCGTTGTCCAGACCGTCGCGGAACGGGAAGAACGCGTCCGAGGCCATCACCGAACCGGCCACTTGCAGACCGGCGTGCTCAGCCTTGATCGCAGCGATACGTGCGGAGTTTACGCGGCTCATCTGGCCGGCGCCGACACCGATGGTCTGACGGTTTTTGGCGTAGACGATGGCGTTGGATTTAACGTACTTGGCGACTTTCCAGGCGAAGATCAGGTCGTTGATTTCCTGTTCGGTCGGTGCACGCTTGGTCACCACTTTCAGGTCGTCGGCGCCGATCATGCCGATGTCGCGGCTCTGCACCAGCAGGCCACCGTTGACGCGCTTGTAGTCCCAGGCCGCAGCGCGATCCGCCGACCACTCGCCGCAGGCCAGCAGGCGCACGTTGGCTTTGGCCGCCACAACAGCACGGGCTTCTGCGCTGACGCTTGGAGCAATGATCACTTCCACGAACTGACGCTCGACGATCGCCTTGGCGGTCTCGGCATCCAGTTCACGGTTGAAGGCGATGATGCCGCCGAAGGCCGACTCGGTGTCGGTGGCGTAGGCCAATTCGTAGGCCTGACGGATGCCGCCCTCGGCGTCCGGGCTCACGGCCACGCCGCACGGGTTGGCGTGCTTGACGATCACGCAGGCCGGCTTGACGAAGCTCTTCACGCATTCCAGCGCGGCGTCGGTGTCGGCCACGTTGTTGTACGACAGCTCTTTGCCTTGCAGTTGGGTCGCGGTGGCGATGCCGACTTCAGCAGGCTTGGCTTCCACGTAGAACGCCGCGCTCTGGTGCGGGTTCTCGCCGTAGCGCATTTCCTGAGCCTTGATGAACTGGCTGTTGAAGGTGCGCGGGAATTCGCTGCGGCCTTCGGTGCTCAGCACGTCGGCAGCCTGATTCACGGTGCCCATGTAGTTGGCGATCATGCCGTCGTAGGCGGCGGTGTGTTCGAAGGCCTTGAGCATCAGGTCGAAACGCTGAGCGTAGGTCAGGCCGCCGGCCTTGAGGTTTTGCAGAACGTTGGCGTAATCGCTGGCATTCACCACGATCGCCACGTCTTTATGGTTTTTCGCTGCCGAACGAACCATGGTCGGGCCACCGATGTCGATGTTCTCGATCGCAGTCGGCAGGTCGCAGCCGGGCTTGTTGATGGTGGCTTCGAACGGGTACAGGTTGACCGCAACCAGGTCGATCGGCTTGATGCCGTGCTCGTTCATGATTGCATCGTCGATACCGCGACGACCGAGGATCCCGCCGTGGATTTTCGGGTGCAGGGTTTTCACCCGACCGTCCATCATTTCCGCGAAACCGGTGTAATCCGCGACTTCCACTGCGGCAACACCGTTGTCGCGCAGCAGCTTGAACGTCCCGCCGGTGGAGAGGATCTCGACGCCGAGGGCTTCAAGCTCCTTGGCGAATTCGAGGATCCCGGTCTTGTCGGAAACGCTGATCAAGGCGCGGCGGATCGGCAGGCGGGTAGTCTGGTCGGTCATCTCAATTTCCATCAAAAGCAAAGGAAGTCAGCAAAAAAGGCGACCGGTTTTACGCGGGCGCCTTTCTGGTTTGATTGAATGCTTACAGCAGATCGTACTGCTTGAGTTTCTTGCGCAGCGTGCCGCGGTTGAGTCCGAGCAGCTCGCTGGCCTTGGTCTGGTTGCCCTTGACGTAGTTCATCACGCTTTCGAGCAGGGGAGCCTCGACTTCGGAGAGCACCAGGTTGTACACATCCGTGACGGACGCGCCCTCAAGGTGGGCGAAATAATTGTGCAGCGCCTTCTCGACACTCCCGCGAAGGGTCTGACCTTCTTCGCTCGGGGTATTGAGGTGCTGTTTCAAATTCACGTTGTCGCTCACGGGTGCTGTTCCACTCACTAAAGTCTCGGTCATCATCGTCATGCGGCCACCCCTTCTTCGTCCCCTGTCAGGCTCTTGTAACGCTCGGCGAAGAACTCCCGAACGTTGGCGCATTGTGTTTCCGTACCATCCAAACGATTGAAGTGGGCGCGAAACTCCCTGGCGCCCGGCAAGGTTGCGAGATACCAGCCCACATGCTTGCGGGCAATACGCACGCCCATCACATCCCCATAGAAGGCGTGAAGTGCGGCCAGATGCTCCAGCAGGATGCGTTCCACTTCGCTCAGCTCCGGCGCCGGCAATTTCTCGCCGGTACGCAGGAAGTGTTCGATCTCGCGAAAAATCCATGGCCGCCCCTGGGCAGCCCGGCCTATCAGCAGGCCATCGGCACCGGTCGCGTCAAGCACGTAACGGGCCTTTTCCGGCGAATCGATATCGCCATTGGCAAACACCGGCATCGACACCGCCTGCTTGATCGCGGCAATCGTGTCGTACTCGGCTTCGCCGGTGTACAGATCGGCGCGCGTGCGGCCATGCACGGCCAGCGCGGTGATCCCGGCCTGCTCGGCGATCTTCGCCACAGTCAGGCCGTTCTTGTTGTCGCGATCCCATCCGGTGCGGATCTTCAGGGTCACCGGCACATCCACTGCAGCGACGACGGCCTGCAGGATCTCGGTCACCAGTGCTTCGTCTTTCAATAACGCGGAGCCGGCGGCCTTGTTGCAGACCTTCTTTGCCGGGCAACCCATGTTGATATCAATAATCTGTGCGCCCAGTTCGACGTTGGCCCGTGCCGCGTCCGCCAGCATCTGCGCATCGCCACCGGCAATCTGCACCGAGCGTGGCTCGGGATCGCCTTCGTGGATCATGCGCATGCGCGACTTGCGGGTATTCCACAGGCTCATGTCACTGGTGACCATTTCCGAGACTACAAGCCCTGCGCCCAAACGCTTGCACAGCTGACGAAAGGGCTGGTCGGTGACGCCCGCCATCGGGGCGAGAATCAAACCGTTCTGCAATGTATATGGGCCGATGCGTACCGCCGACATAGGACTTCCCTGAAGTGGGGCCGGATCATGAGAGTTCGAAAAAGGGTTGGCATGATACCCGCTCTCGATGACTGGATAAAGGCTGAATTGAACAAAATCTGAACAGTTATTCTGTTATTACCAGCGGTTTGGTAAGCGCGGGCGAAGTCAGAAAACTGCCGTCAAACCTGAAGCGATGAAGCGATTCACTCGGGCGAGTGGAAA
Source organism: Pseudomonas sp. IT-93MI4 (assembly GCF_949767635.1). NCBI lineage: Bacteria > Pseudomonadati > Pseudomonadota > Gammaproteobacteria > Pseudomonadales > Pseudomonadaceae > Pseudomonas > Pseudomonas sp. IT-93MI4. The sequence continues at coordinate 78,636 of NZ_CATKPP010000044.1, read as the reverse complement.
CTCAGGCTGTAATTCACCGCTTTGGGGCCTGGATCAAGGATATCCAGCGCGATGTGGATCGGCGTCTGCGGCGGCATTTCCGCCATGCCCTCAAGGTCGCCGTTGAGGTATTCGCCGGGTTTGAAGCGACGACTGGCGATCAGATGACCGTTGAGGTCAGCGAAGCGTAGCTCCAGCAACGGAAATGGCTGGGAGAACGTCGCGCGGTTGTAGATGATCGCATCCACCACCAGCGCCCCGCTGAATTCCGGATGGCTGCGCACCACCAGATTGCTGCTTTTGATTTTGCCGATGTCGACCTTGGACGGCACCGTGCAGCCGATCTGCGGGCAGAACTGCTGAAACCATGGGCGGTACTGATCCTGCCGCGCCAGTTCATCGAAGTGATAGGCAATGTACTGGCCGGCCAGACCGGCGGCAGCTAGCAGCACCAGCAAACCCCAGAGCAGACGCCGGCCCCAGGGCGAACGGCGTTTCTGCCAGTCCAGTTGCAGCGGGTCGTCGGTCAGGTCCTGCAACACTTCGGCGCGTTGACGTTTTTTGCGCAGCGGTTCGACCGATGGCAAGTCGTCATCGTCCGGCTCGACGTTGGCCGACAGGCGTTCGCGGCGGGCATTCGGATCAATCGGGTCGTGCAGGCGCAGTTGCGGGATCGGCGGCTCGTCATCCAGATCCACCGGCTCCAGCGACAGGGAAGGCTCGGTGCGCGCGGTGTTTAGCGGTTCCGGTTCGACGGCATCTGACTCGACGTCATCTTCGGGCTCGGGCAGACGTTCATCGTCGCGTGCGCTGAACAGGCTGTCGCGCCACTCCGTTTCATCGGCTTCAGGACTGTCGCGCCGGGCGCTCAGGGACTCCTCGCGCTGACGACCGAACTCGGTGGTCGGCTGGATTTCCCGTTGTTCGAGGCGGGCCAGTTCTTCGTCCAGATCGAGGCTGTCCAGATCCAGCTCGCTGGCGCTCCATTGCTTCTGGCTGATGGCGCGCGGCGCGGGCGGTTCGTCGTTGACGGGTGCTTCGACCACTGGCGGCGGCTCGCTGACCACTGCCTGAGACGGTGCTGGCTGGACAATGGACGGCGCCACCGGAGTGACCGCTTCCTTGCCGGCGTGTTGTTCCAGCAGCTGTTTGGCGGCGTTGAACACTTGCAGGCAGGAGCCACAGCGAACCACCCCGCGGGCCACGCTCAACTGAGCATGGCTGACGCGGAAGCTGGTTTGGCAATGCGGGCACTGGGTGACGAAGCTGTCGGTCATGCGGCGATCCGGTTTATGCAGGCGGTCATTCTAGCGCCGACGGCCGGTGATACGCACCCAGCCATCGCGATTGGCGATCGGGTCCAGATCAAAGTCCTGCGCATAGGCGGCGGCGACTTCTTCACCTTGTTCGGCAAGGATGCCCGACAGCGCCAGACGACCGCCGGTTTTCACCAGGCCGGACAGCTGCGGCGCCAGGGAAACCAGCGGGCCGGCCAGAATGTTGGCCACCAGCACGTCGGCTTTGACCTGCGGCAGATCTTCCGGCAGGTACAGCGGGAACAGCTCGTCGGCAATATTGTTGCGCCCGGCGTTGTCGCGCGAGGCTTCCAGCGCCTGCACGTCGATGTCGGTGCCGACGGCTTCTTTCGCGCCGAGCAGCAGGGCGGCGATCGCCAGAATTCCCGAGCCGCAGCCGAAGTCCAGGACGTTGCAGTCTTTCAGGTCCTGACCGTCGAGCCATTCCAGGCACAGGGCGGTGGTCGGGTGGGTGCCGGTGCCGAACGCCAGGCCCGGATCCAGCAACAGATTGACCGCGTCAGGCTCGGGCGCGGCGTGCCAGCTCGGCACGATCCACAGGCGCTGACCGAAACGCATTGGCTGGAAGCCGTCCATCCAGCTGCGTTCCCAGTCCTGGTCTTCGATGACTTCGCTGTGATGCTCGGGCAGCGGACTGCCGGTCAGCAGTTCCAGATGCGCGAGCACCGGCGCAGGCTCGGTGCCGCCCTCAAACAGGGCCAGCAGGTGCGTGTGCGCCCACAGTGGGGTGGTGTTGAGTTCCGGCTCGAAGATCGGCTGATCTTCGGCGTCCATGAAGGTCACCGAAACGGCGCCGACTTCAAGGAAAGCGTCTTCGTAGGTTTCGGCTTGTTCCGGGCTGATGGCGAGACGTACTTGCAGCCAAGGCATGGCGGGCACCTTTGAAAAAATATGATTGCAGCCTAGCGGCCAGCGAGAAGCGCGCAAGTTTACGCGAGCGCGCAGGGTTTGTGGGAGCTGCATTGCACCCTGTGGGAGCGGGCTTGCTCGCGAAGGCGGTGTGCCAGACAAATAAATGTATCTGATGCACCGCTTTCGCGAGCAAGCCCGCTCCCACAGGGGATTTGAAAGCTGTAGAAACAACAAAGCCGCCCGAAGGCGGCCTTGTCTGTGCGGACTTGAAGCTTAGTGCTTCTCGCCTGCCAGCTTGTGCTCGAGGTAGTGAATGTTCACGCCCCCTTTGCAGAAGCCTTCGTCGCGGGTCAGATCACGGTGCAGCGGGATGTTGGTCTTGATCCCGTCAACCACGATCTCGTCCAGGGCATTACGCATGCGCGCCATGGCTTCGTCGCGGGTGGCGCCGTAAGTGATCAGCTTGCCGATCAGCGAGTCGTAGTTCGGCGGAACTGCATAACCGCTGTACAGGTGCGAATCGACGCGAACGCCGTTGCCGCCTGGGGCGTGGAAATGCTTGACCGTGCCCGGGCTCGGCATGAAGGTTTTCGGGTCTTCAGCGTTGATCCGGCACTCCAGCGAGTGACCGCGGATCACCACGTCATCCTGCGTGAACGACAGCTTGTTGCCAGCGGCGATGCTGAGCATCTCCTTGACGATGTCGATACCGGTGACCATTTCCGAAACCGGGTGCTCCACCTGAACACGGGTGTTCATTTCGATGAAGTAGAAACGACCGTTCTCGTACAGGAACTCGAAGGTACCAGCGCCACGGTAGCCGATGTCGATGCACGCCTTGACGCAGCGAGCCAGAACTTCCTGACGCGCCTGCTCGTCGATGCCCGGTGCCGGCGCTTCTTCGAGAACCTTCTGGTGACGGCGTTGCAGCGAGCAATCGCGGTCGCCCAGATGGATGGCGTGACCCTGGCCGTCGGACAGTACCTGAACTTCGACGTGACGCGGGTTGGTCAGGAATTTTTCCAGATAGACCATCGGGTTGCCGAACGCCGCGCCAGCTTCGGAGCGGGTCAGTTTCGCCGAGGCGATCAGGTCTTCTTCCTTGTGCACCACGCGCATGCCGCGACCACCGCCGCCGCCAGCGGCTTTGATGATCACCGGGTAGCCGACTTCACGACCGATACGCAGCGCCGTTTCTTCGTCTTCCGGCAGCGGGCCGTCGGAACCTGGAACGGTAGGCACGCCGGCTTCGATCATCGCGTGCTTGGCCGATACCTTGTCGCCCATCAGGCGAATGGTTTCGGCTTTCGGGCCGATGAAGGCGAAGCCGGAATTCTCGACCTGCTCGGCAAAATCGGCGTTTTCCGCGAGGAAACCGTAGCCTGGGTGGATGGCGGTAGCGCCAGTCACTTCAGCGGCAGCGATGATGGCCGGGATGTGCAGGTAGGACTGAGCGGCAGAAGCCGGGCCGATGCAGACGGACTCGTCTGCCAGACCCAGGTGCATCAGCTCTTTGTCGGCCTTGGAGTAAACGGCGACGGTCTTGATGCCCATCTCTTTGCAGGCACGAAGAATCCGCAGGGCGATCTCACCGCGGTTAGCGATCAGAACTTTTTCCAACTTCGCAGTCATCAAAGGCTCTCCGCAGTTCAAACGATGGTGAACAGCGGTTGGTCGTACTCAACCGGCTGGCCGTCTTCGACGAGGATGGATTCGATCACACCGCTGGTTTCAGCTTCGATGTGGTTCATCATCTTCATGGCTTCGACGATGCACAGAGTGTCGCCTTTCTTCACGGTCTGGCCGACTTCAACGAAGGCTGGCGAGGTTGGCGAAGATTTACGGTAGAAGGTGCCTACCATTGGCGAGCGGGCCACGGTGCCGTTCAGTGCAGGAGCAGCAGCGGCAGCCGGAGCGGCAGCAGCTACTGGAGCAGCGGCGGCAGGCGCAGCGGCCGGAGCCTGCATCGGCGCCGGAGCGTAGTACTGCTGAGCCGGGGTCTTGCTGTGACGGCTGATGCGTACGGACTCTTCGCCTTCCTTGATCTCGAGCTCGTCGATGCCGGACTCTTCCAGCAATTCGATCAGTTTCTTAACTTTACGGATATCCATGAATCATCAACTCCCAAGGGTCGGTCAGGGGCGTTTAACGCTTGTGGTTCAAGTCGTTGCCTGTGTTTCAAGCTGTTCTAGTGCGGCCTCCAGGGCCAGTCGGTAACCGCTGGCGCCAAGGCCGCAGATCACTCCCACCGCTACATCGGAGAAGTAAGAGTGATGGCGGAAAGGTTCGCGCTTGTGCACGTTGGACAAATGCACTTCGATGAATGGGATGCTCACTCCCAGCAGCGCGTCACGTAATGCGACACTTGTGTGTGTAAATGCTGCTGGATTGATCAGAATGAAATCGACACCCTCACCGCGAGCGGCGTGGATGCGGTCGATCAATTCGTACTCGGCATTGCTTTGCAGGTGCAGCAGATGATGGCCGGCTTCACGGGCGCGGCGCTCCAGATCCTGATTGATCTGCGCCAGGGTCGTTGACCCATAGGTGCCCGGTTCGCGGGTGCCGAGCAGGTTCAGGTTGGGGCCGTGCAGCACCAGTAGCGTCGCCATCTGCGTGTTCCTTGTTATGAATGAGCAGTCGTCAGAACCCGGCGACTATGCCGCAAAGGCTTTGTGACTGTCCAGTTCTCTGCAATAGCCAGCACGATGACCGATGTTTGCGCGAAATTTGTGACCGAGTGATTTGATCCGGTCATTTGTGGGGGCAGGAATACCGCCTTCGCGAGCAAGCCCGCTCCCACAGGGGTACGCATTCCAATGTGGGAGCGGGCTTGCTCGCGAAGGCGATTTTTCAGACGCGGAATGCCTGCACGGCGGTGTGCAGTTGCCCGCCCAATACCAGCAGGTTCTCGCCCTGTTCGCGACCTTCGCCGATACGGAGCAGGTTATCCCCGCCCAATTGATGGATCCGCTCGCTGTGGTCGCGGATCTCGCTGACCGCGCCGCTCTGCTGGGCGGTGATGTCGGCGATGCGGATCGCCGTGTCGGAAATGGTCTGGATCGCGCCAACGATCTTGTCCAGCGCGCCGTCCGCCGCTTGTGCCTGATTGGCTGTGGCTTCGGCGTGTTCGACCTGTGCGCGCATGCCTTCGACCGATTGTCGGGCAGCAGTTTGCAGGCCGGCGATCAGCGTCTGAATCTCCGCCGTGGCGCCCGCCGTGCGTTGCGCCAGTGAGCGCACTTCCTCGGCCACCACCGCAAAACCACGGCCCATTTCTCCGGCCCGCGCCGCTTCGATGGCTGCGTTCAGCGCCAGCAGGTTGGTCTGGTCGGCAATCGAACGGATCACCGTCAGCACGCCGCCAATGGTCGCCGACTCTTCGGCCAGGTGCTCGATCATCTGCGCGTTGCCTTGCACCTCGCCGACCAGCGCGTGCAGCCCGGTGAGGCTCTGGCCGATCACGGTCTGTCCATGTTCGACCGCCAGCCCTGCATGGCGACTGGCGTCCGCGGCCTGGCGCGCATCACCGGCCACTTGCTGAATGGTCGCCTCCAGTTCGCCGAGGGAGTCGCGGATCAACGCGGTATCGCCGGCCTGATGTTCGGCGCCGCTGTGCAGCTCGTTGCTCAGTTCGGCGAGGGTACGGCTGCTGCCGGCGACTTGTTCGGCGTTGCCGCGAATCGTCCCGACCAGATCCACCAGATACGCGCGCAAGCGGTTGAGCGAAGCCTCGATGTCATGCAGTTCGCGGTTGGTCTTGCCCAACTGAATGTCGTTGCTGAAATCGCCTTCGGCCCAGGTCGACAGCGCCGGCGCGAGGTTGGTCAGAGTGCGCGACAGGCGCCGCTGCAAGGTGTCGATCAGCAGGGCGATCAACAGAATCAGGCCGATCATCACGCCCTGCATCAGGCGCACTTCGCCCTGAATCTGCCCGTGCTGGGCGCGTACCACCGGCTCAAGCCCGGCGATCGCCTGTTGCACGGCGGCGATCTTCAGGTGGGTCGCGGTGCTCAGGTCGGTGCGTTTCTGGATCTGCTCGCGGGTACGTGCCAGCTCCGCCGGATAGCGACCGAGCAGGCTGTTGAGTTCGCGCTTGAGGCCGACCCCGGCGTCTTCGGCGGCTGCTTTTTCGGTGCTTTCGATGCCCATCATCGCGGCGAAATCATCACTGCCGGATTCATTCTTGGCGACCACGCCGAGCAGGGGCAGGGCGTCGATGGCCTGAGCCTGGGTGCGGATATTGTCGACTTCACGCTCGACGTCGGCGGCCAATTCACTGCGGCCGCTGCTGACCAGTTTGTCGCGGGCCAGCGACAGCTTGCCCAGGTGCTGCGAAGCGACCAGCAGCGGCGTCAGGTAAGACGCGTTGCCATTGGCGTAGGTGCTGAGTTGATCGAGGCTGGCGCTCAGTTCGCGTTCGGCTTGCAGCAGCAGTGCTTGCGGATCACCGGCCAGTTTGCCGGCGGCGAGCAGGTCGGTTTTGCTGAACTCTTCGAGGCTCGACAGACTCGGGCGCAGGGTCTCGGCCAGTGCCGGCGGCAGTTCGCCGAGCTCCTTCTGCAGGCCGTCGATGGCCTGGCTGGCGCTGCTCAGGCGCAGGGCGTCGCCGCTGGCGAGGTAGTCCTCGACATTGCGCGCCACGTCATTCTGAAATTGCTGCGACAGGCCGAGGTAGCGCTCCATCAACAGATACGGACGCTCCAGGGCTTTTTGCGACCACCACAGCGTCGCGCCGAGGGCCACGCAAACGGCGACCAGCAGCAGAGTGTTGAGATTGGTGAGCAACTTCAGGCGCATGACGGCTACCAACGGCAGAAATGGTAAGCGCCTGAATTTATTGCGGTTCTGTTACAGGGTTATGACCGAATCAGTGGATTCCGATGAAAAGGTGGCACTTTGCTTTGAGTCGCGCGCGGTCTGCACTCGATTGCGTCCGGCACCTTTGGCGCGGTACAGCGCTTCGTCGGCCTGGCTAGCCATCATCAGGCTGTCGGAATCCTCGTGCATTTCCACCACGCCGGCGCTGAAGGTGCACCACAAATCGTGCGGTTGCGCCGGGTAGTGGATTTCGGCGAAGCGCTGGCGGATCTCGTCGAGCACTTTGTGCGCCGCTTCTATATCCGTGTCGGGCATGACGATGGCGAATTCTTCGCCACCGTACCGGCCGATGAAGTCGGTCTTGCGCAGGCGTTGCTTGAGGAACAGCGCCAGGCTCTTGATCACTCGGTCGCCCATCGGATGGCCGTGACTGTCATTGACTCGCTTGAAGTGGTCGATGTCGAGCATGGCAAAGCTCAGCGGCTTGTTCTCGCGACGGGCGCGGAACGAGCAGTCTTCGAGCAATTGCAGGATGTGCGTGTGGTTGTACAGGCCGGTGAGGCTGTCGCGGACCATGCGTGCCTTGAGATTGCGCGCGCGGGCGGCGCGGTTGCGCACAGTCGTAATCAGATGCCGAGGCTTGATCGGTTTGGTAAGGAAATCGTCGCCGCCCTCGCTCATGGCGTCGAGCTGCTTGTCCAGATCGTCCTCGGCCGAAAGATAAATGATCGGCACGCTGACGTAGCGGTCGTTGTGGCGGATGACCTTGGCCAGTTCGGTGCCGGTGCAGGCCGGCATGTACATGTCGAGGATGATCAGATCCGGCTGGAAGTCCGCCAGTTCGGCCATCGCCTGGATCGGTTCGATCAGGGTGCGCGTGACGATTCCGGCGCTGTTGAGCAGGCGCTCGGTGTGCAAGGCCTGGGCGCGGGAGTCGTCGATGATCAGCACTTTATAAGGTTCGTACTGGGCGACGCAGGTCAGGACTTCGATCTTCTCCAGCAGGCTCGACGCTTCGAGGGTGCCGGTGAGGAATTCCTGGCCGCCGGCGCGCACGGCGGCGAGGCGCGTCGGGGTGTCGGTTTCGTGCAGGCTGAAAAACAGCAGCGGCAGCGGTTCTTCCAGGCCAACCTGGGCTTCGGCAGCCAGTTGCAGGCCGACGCCTGCGCCGCTGAAGTCCACGTCCATGACGATCGCGGCGGGCAAGCGCTCAACCATCGAGGAGCGAAACGCCGCGACACTGTCCAGCGCCTGCGCGGTCAGGCCGAAAAACTCCAACTGCTTGGCCAGCCGCTCGGCGCGGTCGTGATCCTGCAACATGACGTAGATCGGTTTGCGCAGCGGCGGCAGGAAGGTCTGGTCGAGTTGATCACCGTGGCGCAGACCGGTGCGCGACAGACGCTGCATCAAACGATTGAGGTCAGTGATCAGGCCGCTGCTCAGGCGTCCGCGATTGGCGTCCACCGCTTCCAGCGACTGGCCGATATGACGCGCGAGTTGCGTATGCTCGGGCTGCTCGAAGCGCTCGGCAAAACGCAGCAGGCGCAGATTGGCCTCGCTCAGTTCGGCGAGGTCGGCGGTGGACCACTCACTGCGTTGCAGGCGCTGCCATATCTCAAGAATCTGACGTGCCTGATGAATTACCCGCTGGGCAAAGTGGTGCTTGAGGCGCTCACGGCTGGGGTCTTCTGGCTCGGTCATATCCTGACTACTAGTTAGGGCGCATGCTGAGATCGACTGGTGGCTCTATGCTAGCACCTCTTTTCCCTTATATGAGTGTCGTGCGTCAATAATCTGCGGTGCTGCACAATTCAGTTTCTGACCGGGTGGTTTTGGATGAGACCTGTTCGTCGATGAACCTCCCGAAAACCGGGCATATGGTGCTGCTCGAAGCGTAAACAAGCCTGTGTGCACCACGCTGTGCTGCAGACAGACGCTGATCTGCAAATGCCTGTTTCGCAGCTTTGTTGATGGCGCTGTATCAGGGAAACCCCTAGAGAATTTGCGGGTCGATGCCGCGCGTTCCGTGGATTTTCTGCTTCTCTTCAATGGCGGGTGCCGGCCTTGGCACGTTGTTGTATGGTTGTGGTCGAACCGTTGAACCCAAGTGATTGAAAGGATATCGCCATGCTGGACTGGAAGAACCGCGCGGGCAGCGCGCCTGAACGTGCCGCTGAGCCGAAGTCGGCCACCCGCAGCTATGTGGGCGGGCTGTTGTTCAGCCGCGCGCTGGCCACGCTGATCGGCATTTATCTGCTGGTGACCATCGGCCTGGGCTGGTACTGGAGCCAGGAGCCGGCGCTGTTTCCGGTGGCACAAAACGCCCAGGCGGCTGCCGAGAAAGAAGGCAAGCAGATGGTCGTCGGCTACACCACGGTCGAAACTCTCAAGACCGTTGCCGGTACGTTGCTGAACAAACCGGGAGGCTACATTTCCAACGACCGTTTTCCGCCTGGCCTGTGGATGGACAACACACCGAGCTGGGAATACGGCGTGCTGGTGCAGGTGCGTGACCTGACTCGTGCCCTGCGTAAGGACTTTGCCCGTTCGCAGTCGCAGTCGGCCGAGGATGCTGATCTGGCCAAGGCCGAACCGCGTTTCAACTTCGACAACAAGAGCTGGATCCTGCCGTCGAGCGAATCGGAATATCAGGAAGGCATCAACTCCCTGAGCCGTTATCAGGCGCGTCTGTCTGATCCAACGCAGAAAAACGCCTTGTTCTACGCCCGCGCCGACAACCTCAACAACTGGCTGGGCGATGTCGGAACCCGTCTCGGTTCGCTGTCGCAACGCCTTTCGGCCAGTGTCGGCCGGGTCAAGCTCAACACCGCGCTGAAAACCGAAGTGCCTGCGGTTGGCGAAGTACCGCAGGTCGACGAGGAAGTCGTCGAAACCCCGTGGATGCAGATCGACAACGTGTTCTACGAAGCACGCGGTCAGGCCTGGGCGCTGTCGCACCTGTTGCGCGCCATCGAAGTGGACTTTGCCGATGTGCTGGCGAAAAAGAACGCCACGGTCAGCGTGCGCCAGATCATCCGTGAACTGGAAGCATCGCAGGAGCCGGTCTGGAGCCCGATGATCCTCAACGGCAGCGGCTTCGGCGTGCTGGCCAACCACTCGCTGGTCATGGCCAACTACATTTCCCGGGCCAACGCTGCAGTGATCGATCTGCGTCAATTGCTCAATCAGGGCTGAGTCATGGTCGATAGCGCCAAAGAGGCGGCGCACCGCGCCGCCTCCGATGCCGAACAGATCGCCTGGGTCGACGAGCAGGACAACTTGCTCGGCGCCCTGGTGCGGGCCGATCTGCGTGAGCGCGGGCTGATCGGGCGCGGCACCTACATCATGTTGTTCAATTCCGCTGGTGAGCTCTGCGTGCATCGACGCACCTTGAGCAAGGCGATCTATCCCGGTTACTGGGATGTGGCAGCCGGCGGCATGGTGCAGGCCGATGAGACCTACGCTGAATCGGCGGCCCGCGAGCTGGAAGAGGAATTGGGCGTGAGCGGGGTGGAGCTGACCGCCCACGATCATTTTTTCTTCGAGGACACCGGCAATCGCCTGTGGTGCTCGGCATTTTCCGCGGTGTGGGACGGCCCGCTGAAACTGCAGCCGGAAGAAGTGCTGGAAGCACGCTTTATTCCGGTCGATCAGGTAATGCTGGAAATCCAGCAAAAGCCTTACTGCCCGGACTCTCTGGCCGCGTTGAAGCGCTATCTGAAGGCTCAACAAAGCGGCGTCGCAAAGAACACATAAATTGGCGCCGATTGGCTCTTAGCAATTGCGCTTTTTGCCGTTACACTGCGCGACCTTTTCAAGCTGCACTGACCTGCTTTTGTTCAAGCGCACGGTGCAGTAGCGCTGCCCCTGCCTGAGTGGGGCTTCGCGGTCGATGACCTTGCCCAAGGTCGCGATCAGTCTTTGTCCTCCCAAGAGGATTGCCGGTGGCCAAAAAAGCCGCATCCTTCGCCGCCCTTGGTGGCCTGGTATTTTCCACCGACGCAGGTCGTCATTGCCCGGAATGCAGTAAACCGGTGGACGCCTGTATCTGCAAACAAACCGTGATCCCGGCCGGGGACGGCATTGCCCGCGTGCGTCGCGAGAGCAAGGGCCGTGGCGGCAAAACGGTGACCACCATCACCGGCGTGCCACTGGCCGAAGACGCCCTCAAGGAGCTGGCGACAACGCTGAAGAAACGTTGCGGCACCGGTGGGGCGTTGAAGGACGGGATCATCGAAATCCAGGGCGATCATGTCGAGCTACTCTTGGCAGAGCTGATCAAACACGGTTTCAAAGCGAAGAAGTCCGGCGGCTAGCAGCCTCTGTGAAATCCATCTGCGGCTTGATCCGGCACTGAAGCAGTTCAGATCCGGCGTCGTCTCCATGGTTTTCACAGAGCCTGTTCATGACCGGTTTCTAAACTACACGCAGTCAGTGCGGTCTACCGCCGCACTGACGAACCGTCATTTTCATTCTTTAGACTGCGCCGGCCTGCGATCAGGCGACGCACTATGACTTCTTTATAGGGGACTTCGATGTCCGTACGACGCACACGTAAAGACGATGGCAGCCAATGGACAGTTGCGGACAGCCGCAGTGTTTACGGGATTCGCCATTGGGGGGCCGGGTATTTCGCGATCAATGACGCCGGTCGCGTCGAAGTTCGTCCGAACGGCCCGAGCAGCTCGCCTATCGACCTGTTCGAACAAGTCGACCAACTGCGCAAGAGCGGCTTGTCCCTGCCGTTGCTGGTACGTTTCCCCGACATCCTGCAAGACCGTGTCCGTCAACTGACCGGTGCTTTCGACTCGAACATCGAGCGCCTGGAATACCAGAGCAAGTACACCGCGCTGTACCCGATCAAGGTCAACCAGCAAGAAGCGGTGATCGAGAACATCATCGCCACCCAGAACGTTTCCATCGGTCTGGAAGCCGGCTCCAAGCCTGAGCTGCTGGCGGTGCTGGCACTGGCGCCGAAGGGCGGCACCATCGTCTGCAACGGTTACAAGGACCGCGAGTTCATCCGTCTGGCGCTGATGGGGCAGAAACTCGGCCACAATGTGTTCATCGTCATCGAGAAAGAATCCGAAGTCGGCCTGGTGATCGAAGAAGCCGCCTCGCTCAAGGTCAAGCCGCAGGTTGGTCTGCGCGTGCGTCTGTCGTCGCTGGCCTCCTCGAAGTGGGCGGACACTGGTGGCGAGAAATCCAAGTTCGGTCTGTCGGCGGCGCAACTGCTGTCGGTGGTCGAGCGCTTCCGCGCGGCCGGCCTGGATCAGGGCATTCGCCTGCTGCACTTCCACATGGGTTCGCAGATCGCCAACCTGGCTGACTACCAGCACGGTTTCAAGGAAGCGATCCGTTACTACGGCGAGCTGCGCAACCTTGGCCTGCCGGTCGATCACATCGACGTCGGCGGCGGTCTGGGTGTCGACTACGACGGTACCCACTCGCGCAATGCCAGTTCGATCAACTACGACATGGACGACTACGCCGGTGTCGTGGTCGGCATGCTCAAGGAATTCTGCGACGCGCAGAGCCTGCCGCATCCGCACATCTTCTCCGAAAGCGGCCGCTCGCTGACCGCGCACCACGCGATGCTGGTGGTGCAGGTGACCGACGTCGAGAAACACAACGACGAAATCCCGCTGATCGAAAACAAGGAAAACCTGCCGGAAACCGTGCAGTGGCTGGTGGACCTGCTCGGCCCGACCGATATCGAAATGGTCACCGAGACTTACTGGCGCGCCACGCACTACATGAGCGACGTGGCTTCGCAGTACGCCGACGGCAAACTGACCCTGGCGGAAAAGGCCCTGGCCGAGCAGTGCTACTTCGCTGTGTGCCGTCGCCTGCACAACTCGTTGAAGGCACGTCAGCGTTCGCACCGCCAGGTGCTCGACGAACTCAACGACAAGCTGGCCGACAAGTACATCTGCAACTTCTCGGTGTTCCAGAGCCTGCCGGACACCTGGGCGATCGATCAGGTGCTGCCGATCATCCCGCTGCATCGTCTGGACGAAGAGCCGCTGCGTCGCGCCGTGCTGCAAGACCTGACCTGCGACTCCGACGGCAAGATCAACCAGTACGTCGACGAGCAGAGCATCGAGACCAGCCTGCCGGTGCACGGTCTGAACGAAGGTGAAGACTATCTGCTGGGCGTGTTCCTGGTCGGCGCCTATCAGGAAATCCTCGGCGACATGCACAACCTGTTCGGTGACACCGACTCGGTGAACATCTACCAGAACGCCGATGGCAGCGTGTACCACGCCGGTATCGAGACCCACGACACCATCGAAGACATGTTGCGTTACGTGCACTTGTCGCCGGAAGAACTGATGACCCACTACCGCGACAAGTGCGCCAGTGCCCGCATCAGTGCCAGCGAGCGTACGCAGTTCCTCGATGCCTTGCGTCTGGGCCTGACCCGCTCCTCCTACCTGTCTTCCTGAGTCAGGTCTGTTGCACCGGGTTGTCTGAAATTTTCCCTCAAGCTGTGGAAAATTCGGATGACCCGGTGGGACATTTCCCAAATCCCCTGCGAAATAATTGCCTGCCACAGCCGGAGAAGTGATCCGGTCTGCTTTTCGCGTAGGTCATTTCCTAAGTTGTACTTCAGCTCTCTACTCGGCCATGGCTCTCGGCGAGAATCCCCGGCCGCCCCTCCTGTAGAGATCCGCCCATGTTCGAATCAGTCAACGAGCCGTCGTTTCGTCTCGATGTAACGGGGCTGCCCGAGCCCTTCGAGGTGCTGGCCTTTACCGGAAGTGAGGGCATCAGCGAACCCTTCGCCTTTGATATCGATCTGTTGATCAATGATCCGCAACTGGACCTGGCCGGCCTGCTTTACCGCTCGGCGTTCCTGCAGTTCGGTCCCGGACGCAATGGCCTGAGCGGGCAATTGCAGAGTGTCGTCCAACATGAGCACGATCAGGGCGCCCGATTGTGTCGAGTGACACTAGGACCGAAGCTGAGTTGTCTGGCGCTGCGTTTCAGTCAACGGATCTTCAGCAGTCAGTGCGTGCCGAAGATCCTCGCGCAGGTGCTCAAGGAGCATGGGATCGTTGGTGCGCAACGGCGTTTTGATTTGCAGTGCGAATACCCGGTGCACACTTTCTGCACCCAGTACCGGGAGTCGGACCTGCAGTTCGTGCAGCGGCTGTGCGCGCAGGCGCGGATCCACTACTACTTCGAGCACCGACCGGACGGACACTGTCTGGTCTTTGTCGATGATCCAGGGCGTTTTCCCGTGGCCGGCGCGGCGTCTGTGGACGATGGCGCGAGCACCCCGGCGGTAAGACGCTGGCAGATGCAGGTGGACGCCAGCGATGTGGACGCGGGTTCGGCGCAGGCCGGCAAAGCTTATGGCCACAGCGATCTGCCGACCTTGCGCGCCGCGCAGTGGCTGGCGTTGACCGCGCATCCGTTTGCCGAATGCAACCGCCGCTGGTTGCTGAGCCGGATCGAGCATCGTGCTGATCCCGCCAGCGAGCCGGCTTACAGCAACCGGATCGTCGCCGCCGCCCAGGCGCAACTGCCGACATTGACGAGCACCTGTGCCAGGCCGCGCATGCACAGTCTGCAACGTGCATGGGTAGTGACGGTCGATGAACCGCAGCCCGACGATCAGCGGCCGGTGGCGGTGCAGTTCGACTGGCTTTATCAGGGCGAAGGCGCTGCCGCCAGCCATTGTTGGCTGCCGCTCGCAGCAGCGTTGAGCGACGCCTCACTGACATCGTTGCGCGAAGGCGTTGAAGTGGTGGTGAGTTTTCATGAAGGCGATCCGGATCAGCCGGTGATCAGTGGTGTGCTGCAGGAGCCGGCGGTGATCGAAGACTGCGAAGCGCCATTGGCGCTGCCGGACGTGCTGCCGAGCGCGGGCCTGGCGCAATGGCTCAAGTCTGCCGAACCGCTGTTGCTGTTGTGTCTTATGCCCGGCGGCGGCAGTTACAACCACTGCACGGCGTCGATCTGCAGTTGCCGATTGGTCGCGTCGCTGGATCAGGACGGCGCCGCTTGAGCGGCGTCGGCTTTGCCCCGCAGGTACAGTGGCTGTTGCTCGATGGCGCCGATGCGCAGCAGGCGCTGGCGACATTGCGCCAGGGGTTCGCCAGCGTACGTTGCACGCGGCTGTTCCAGTGCACCGAGTTTCAAGCGGTAAGCGAGCACGGTCCGCTGCTGGTCGACCTGCATGACTGCCCGGCACTGGCGGCGCTGTGTCAGCGTGATCCGCAGACCTGGCGCGGGTTGTTGTTCGCCAGTGATGCCTCGCAGGCAGTAATGCTGAGCCACCTGCGACGGATGCTGACGGTCTCGTTCGGGCTCAATCACCGTGCCTTGCTCGGTTATTACAACCGCCAGACGGCAAGTTATTTCTTCGACGCCTGTGACGCCGCCGACTTGAGCCGCTGGCTCGGGCCGATTCGTCTGCTGCGCTGGTACGGCGGCACCTGGGCCGACCTCGCCATCGGCAGTCAGGGCTGGCAGCAACTGCGCAACCCGCAGTGGGCGGTCGAACCGCTGGGGATCGACGAAAGCCTCACCCATCGTCAGCGCGAACGTTTGCAAAGCTGCCTGCTGGAACAACACATCTGGCGCTGGTGCCAATCAATGGGAACCGACTACGCGCGCATGGCCTCCCATGTGCAGGAGGGGCTGAGCCTGGGGTTCAGCGACCGCACGGTGCTGGATGGCTGGTTGTGGCTACGCTTGCAGCATCCCCGGGCGCAACTGCCCGGCGTGCCGGACGGGCTGAGCCAGCAGGAACGGCTCGAGCATGTGCGGCGACAGTGGCAGAACGATCAATCTTGAGGTGCGACATCCATGACAAACCCTCTGTGGCAGCGGTTCGGCGCAGTCCTCGGCGGGTTTCTGCTGCTGGTGCTGACGGGATGTTCCCCGGTCAAGGTGCTCAATGCGCTGACCCCCGACGACACGTTCCACAAAACCGCCGGGATTGCCTATGGCGATGATCCGCGACAGAAGCTCGACGTCTACGTGCCGCGCCAGCCGTTGGAGGACGCGCCGGTGGTGGTGTTCTTCTACGGCGGTAGCTGGAACAGCGGTGATCGTGGCGATTACGCGTTTGTCGGCGAGGCGCTGGCGTCGCGGGGGATTGTCGCGGTGCTGGCGGATTATCGGCTCTACCCGCAGGTGCGCTATCCGTTGTTTCTTGAAGACTCGGCGCGGGCGGTGGCCTGGACCCGGGCGCATATCCGCGAGTTCTCCGGCAACCCGCAATGCCTGTACCTGATGGGCCACAGTTCCGGCGCTTACAACGCGGCGATGCTGGCGCTGGATCCGCGTCTGCTCGGTGCGGTGGGCATGACGCCCAAAGACCTCAGCGGCTGGATCGGCCTGGCCGGTCCGTATGATTTTCTGCCCATCAAGAATCCGCAGGTGCGTCCGGTATTCTTCTGGCCGGACTCACCGCCGCAATCGCAGCCGATCAACCATGTCCGTAGGGGTGAACCCCCGGCGCTGCTGATTGCCGCGACCAAGGACAATCTGGTCAACCCGGCACGCAACACCGCAGGTCTGGCGCGTAAACTGCGCGAGGCGGGTGTATCGGTGCAGGATCTGTACTACTCGCGCCCCAATCATGTGACGCTGGTGGCGACTCTGTCGCGGCCACTTCGGCGACTGGCGCCGGTGCTTGATCAGGTCGTCGCGTTCGTCAAACACACACCGGCTCAGTGAGCGGCACCGCTGAACCAGCCGTCGTTGCGCCGCAGCCACAGGGCCAGTGCGCCGAGGGTCAGGCTGCGCAAGACCATAAACAGCAGGAACGTTATCCACAGCCCATGATTGCCCAGTCCCTGTAATGCCCAGGCGAACGGCAGCAGCAAGGCGACGGTCAGCAGCATGCCGTTGCGCATTTCCCGGGCTCGAGTGGCGCCGATGAACAGGCCGTCGAGCAAGTAGCTCCAGACCGCAATCAGCGGCAGTACCGCCAGATACGGCAGGTAGATGAACGCGGTGTCGCGGACGCTCTGGATGTCGGTCTGCATCTCGATGAACAAGTGTCCGCCCAACAGAAACAGCGCGGCAAAACCGAGGCTGGCCAGCAATGACCAGCCGCCGGCCACCACCAGCGAACGGCGCAGGGCGAGCCGGTCGCGGGCGCCGATGGCGTGTCCGCACAACGCTTCGACCGCATGCGCCAGACCGTCCAGCGCATGCGCGGTCAGCAGCAAACCGTTGAGCAGCAGAGCATTGGCCGCCACCGTGGCATCGCCGAGCCGCGCGCCTTGCACGGTGATCAGGAAAAATACCGATTGCAGCGCCAGGCTGCGGATGAAAATGTCGCGGTTGACCGCCAGCAAAGGGCGCCAGCTCTGCCACACCTTCAACGCTGCCCAGACGATGTGCCCGGGATAGGCGCGCAAGGCGCCACGGGTCAGCCACAGGCCGAGCAGGGCGCCGCTCCACTCGGCAATCACCGAGGCTCGGGCCGAGCCGACCACACCCCATTCCAGACCAATCACGAACCACAGGTTGAGAGCGATGTTGATCAGGTTGGTGCTCAGCAGAATCGCCAGCGGCGCCCGGGCGTTCTGGGTACCGAGGAACCAGCCGACCAGGGCGTAACTGGCCAGCGCTGCCGGCAGCCCGAATAACCGGGTGTGGAAGAACTCGCGGGTCAGTTGATCGAGTTCGGCCGACGGCTGCATGAAGTGCAGGGCCACGCCGCTCAACGGCACGCCGAGAGTGCCGAGCACGATCGCCAGTCCCAGCGCCAGCAGCAAACCCTGCAACAGAATCTGCCGTAACGCCGCGCCGTCGCTGCGCCCGGCGGCCTGAGCGGCAAACCCCGTAGTGCCCATGCGCAGAAAGCCCATGGCCCAGGCGAGAAACGTGTAGAGGCTGGCGCCGACCGCCACTGCGCCCAACTGATGGGCGTGGGGCAGGTGGCCGATGACGGTGCTGTCAACCAGCGCCACCAGCGGCACGGAAATATTGGAAAGAATCATCGGCGCGGCGAGCGCCCAGACCTTGCGGTGAGTCGGGCGGTCGCGCCAGTCGGCAATCAGGTTGGACATGCGGGCTCCTTGGGGGAGCGGGGATTGTAGCGATTCGTACGGCCTGCGATGCAACCAATGTGGGAGCGAGCCTGCTCGCGAAAGCGGTGTGTCATTCAGAACAGTTTTGACTGATCTGACGCCTTCGCGAGCAGGCTCGCTCCCACAAGGGCTAATGAATAATCCAGCTCAACAACCACAACCCCAGCAGCAACCAGATGATCCCGGCAATGATCGACGCATTCATGAACGCGCGAATCGCCGACCACAGCAGCATCAGGCCGACGATGAGCGCGAGGATGCTGATGATCGAAGTGTCCATGCCCAGCGTCTTCGCCAGGCCATCGACAAAATTGCCGCCGGCGTTGCTCAGAATGTTGAACAGGCCGCTGAGCCCATCGACGATGAAACGGATGATCGAACCGAGTGCCTGGCCGAGCCATTCGAAAAAGCTTTCTACCTGCATGTGTGCATCCTGATGAAAGAGCTGAGCCTTGGGCCACCGCGCGGGTGGCCGAGTTCCCTGCAACTATAGAGGGTTTGCCTCAATCCTGTGTGGGAGCGAGCCATGGCCGCTTGCGTTCAGCCGACATCCCCCCGAAGCTATACGCCTTCAGGAGAGCCCGATGAACCTTGTTGAACTGACCGAACGCCTGCACGCCATTCGCGACCGCAATGACTGGCGGCAATTTCACAGCCCGAAAAACCTTGCCATGGCCGCCAGCGTCGAGATGTCCGAGTTGGTGGAGATTTTCCAGTGGCTGACTGAAGACCAGTCACGCCAGTTGCCGGCGGACAAACTGGCGCATGCCGGGCAGGAAGTCGGCGATATCGTCCTGTATTTGTTGCTGCTGTGCAGCGAGTTGGGGCTGGACATGAATGAAGTGGTGCGCAGCAAGCTCGCCGACAGCGAACGGCGGTTCAGCTGATGAGCGACCGGCATTTCGATCAGTTGGCGACCCGTTTCGCCGAAAAAATCTACGGTGGCGCCAAAGGCGCGATTCGCCTCGCGGTGTTGCAGGCCGACCTGGCCGAAGCATTGCCGGACCGACCGCTGCGCGTGCTGGACATCGGCGGCGGTCTGGGCCACATGTCGCTGTGGCTGGCCGAACGCGGCCATGAAGTGACCTTCACCGAGCCGGCCGAACCGATGCTCGAAGGTGCCCGCCAGCGCTTCGCCGAAGCCGGGCAGAGCGCGACGTTCATTCAGGCGCCGTGGCAGGAACTGCTCGGTCAGCTCACCGAACCCTACGATCTGGTGATTTGCCACGCGGTGCTCGAATGGCTGGCCGAACCTCACGCGATCCTGCCGGTGCTGCATCAACTGACCAAACCCGGTGGCTGGCTGTCGCTGGCGTTCTACAACCGTGATGCGCTGATTTATCGCAATCTGCTCAAGGGCCATTTCAAGAAAATGCGCAAAAACACCATGGCCGGTGAAAAGCAGAGCCTGACCCCGCAGCAGCCGCTTGATCCGAGGGAGCTGGCAACGCAACTCGAAGGGTTGTGGCAGGTCGAAACCCAGAGCGGGATCCGGGTTTTCCACGACTACATGCCGGTGGAATTCCAGGCCCGCGCCGAACTCGTGGATTTGCTGGAGATGGAGCTCGCTCACCGTCGCCACCCAAGCTTCGCCGGGCTTGGGCGTTACTTGCACTGGATCTGCCGGCCGATCTGATCGGAGCACCACATGAAAGCTCAATCCGGTTTATTGCTGATCTGTCTGGGGTTGGCCGCCTGCCAAGGCAGCAACCCGTACGTCGCGCAGTCGCGGCCGTTGCCGCCAGCGCCGCCGCAAGCGGCCAACACCTTTGATCGCAGCGCCTACCCGGCGCCGACACGCGATTACGGGCGCTATCGCAGTTGGGCCTGGCTCAACGGGCAGTTACCGCCGGGCACGGCCTGGGCCGACTCGGCGCAAGTGGCCGAAGCGGTGAGCAATGCGCTGGACCAACGCGGGTTGCGTCCGTTGCACGACAACCGTCCGGCCGACTTGCTGGTCAGCGCCAATCTGCGTCTGGAAACTCGCTTGCGGCAGGTGCAGGACGATTACGGTTACGGCGGATACAGTGGCTATGATCGCTACGGGCGCGGTTACGGCATGTACAACACTGTGCCGATTGTTCGCACCTATCAGGAGCAGGTCGTGGTGGTGCAGGTCAATCTGTTCGATGCCGGCACCGGTCAACCGGTGTGGAGCGCCAGCGCCGAGACCGCCAACCAGGGTAGCCAACTGGTGCGCACCGACGCCATTCGCGAGGCTCTGGAAAAAGCCCTGTCGGCCTATCCGCCGAGCTAGACTTCATGTGAGAACGCTTCGCAGGTTCAGGCCTTCAACCGGAGAACAACCATGTTCCGTCGTCTCGCTTTACTGGCCATGGCCGCGCTGCTCAGTGCTTGCGCTGCCAACCAGGTCAATCACGACTTTGACGCCAGCCGCGATTTCGCCGCCTATCGCAGCTGGAGCTGGAAAGAACCCGCGCTGCAATATCGCCCGGATGATCCACGGATCAAGAGCGACCTGACCGAGCAACGCATCCGCCAGGCCGTCAGCGATCAGCTCGACCAGCGCGGTTTGCGTCCCGCCGCGGCGGGGGCCAAGGGCGACCTGAGCGTGCAGACCTACCTGATTGTCGAGGATCGCCAGCAGCAAGTGACCACCAACTACGGCGGCGGTTGGGGTGGCCCGTGGAACGGTTACTGGGGCGCGCCGATGTACAACGAAACTCGCAACATCACCTACAAGGTGGCAACGATCCAGATCGACCTGCTCGACGGCAAGGACGGCAAACTCGTGTGGCGCGGCAGCGATGAACAGATGCTCAGCAGCACGCCCAATCCGCAGGATCGCAGCAACGCAGTGCGCGAAACGGTGGGCCGGATATTGGCCAACTATCCACCGCGCTAGTTCGCTGTAAAAAAAAGGGAGCCCAAGAGGCTCCCATTTTTTGCCCCACCACAAATCTCCCTGTGGGAGCGGGCTTGCTCGCGAAGACGGCGTGTCAGCCACATCCATGTTGAATGACACAGCGCATTCGCGAGAAGACGAGGTCTGCAGGGTTTTGTGCAGCACCAAATGGCGCGTTGCCATTAGCGCCGTCTACACTCAAATCCACCATCGGAGGTAGCGCTCGGCAACGCGCCGGCAAAGGAGTGCGCCATGTCGCCTCGTACGCAGTTCAACGGCCCGGCCCGGCAACGCGGGGCGATCGGGTTGATGGCGGCTGCCACCCTCAGTCTGGCGCTGGTGTTGATGCTGTTGGTGGTCGACACCGGTCGGCTATACATGGAGCAGCGCAAGTTGCAGCGAGTGGTCGACAGCGCGGCGCTGGAAGCGGTCAGTCGCGGCGGCAATTGTCAGTCAGGCCTCAGCGCGGCCACGTATACCGGGCAAAGCGCAGTGCGCAATGGCTACACCGTCGATACCAACAACACTCTGACGACCACCTGCGGCAGCGTGCAGACCGCGGCCAGCGGGTTGCGCGCGTTCACCGCCGATGCAACCCGGTCGAGCGCAATCAAAGTGGACGCCAGCCGCACGGTGACCACCAGTTTTGCCGGCGGGGTGCAGGCCCTGTTCAGCGGCTCGACGGTCAGTCTGAAAACCACACTCAACGCCTCAGCCGTCGCCGCGCAACCGACCCCGACGGTTGCGCAACTGAACATCCGCAGTACGCTGGCGAGCATCAACACCGCCCAGTCGAACATTCTCAATCCGCTGTTCTCGGGGCTGCTCGGCGGCAGCGTCAACCTCACGGCTCTGGGTTGGGACGGTCTGCTCAACACCGACATCAACCTGCTCAGCTACCTCAACCAACTGGCGATCAACCTCAACGTCGCCGCCGGCAACTACACGCAACTGCTCAACACCCAGGCCACGGTCACCCAACTGATTCAGGCGGCCGCGACGGTGGTGCAGCTCAATGGCGCGACCGCGACGGTGATCACTGCGCTGGGTCAGCTGCAGGTTGCGGCGATCAATGCTGCGCCGGTCAAACTCGGCGACATCCTGCAGTTGCAGACCGGCACCACCGCCGCCGGGCTGGATGCCAACCTGCAACTGCTGCAACTGATTCAGGGTGTGGTGCAACTGGCCAACAGCAAAAGCGCGGTGGCCGCGACCTTGCCGATCAGCGTGCTGGGGCTGGCGAATGTCACGGTGCGGGTCAAGGTGATCGAGCCGCCGCAGTTCTCGGCGATTGGTGATCCGGCGCGGGCCAAGGCCAACCCATTGGGGGCGGATCGGATTTATGTGCGCACGGCGCAGATTCGCACGATGCTCTCGGTGAATCTGCCGGTGTTGTCCGGGGTGACCGGGCTGGCCAATGCGGTGTTGGGGCTGGTCGGCACACTGACCCCGACCCTCAATGCGCTGCTGAGTCTGAATCTGGTCGACACGCTCAACTCCGTGCTCTGTCTGCTGGGCGCCGGTTGCGAGCAACTCGATCCGAAACTGCTGCCGAGCCCGCAAATCGATATCGCGCTGGATGCCGGCGGCGCGAAAAGTTATGTCACGGACTACAGCTGTCCGACCGGCACTACCGGCACCAAAAGCCTGACAGCCCACACCGTCACGTCGATTGCAGACCTCAAACTTGGCAAGATTGATCCGACCAACGCCTTTTCATCGGCGGCCGAGCCTGTGGTCTCGCCTTTACCGCTGGTGGATCTGGGCATCGTGACCTGCCACAAGATTCTCGGCCTCGGCAGTTGCGACGCCGCGACCCGTGTTCAATACGGTGCCGGCGGCATCGCGATCAAACTCGACACCCCGGTCGCGCAAAATTCACAGGACCTGGTGTTTTCCAGTGGCACGCCGTTCGCGACTCCGCCCAACCTCAAATTGCCCTCCAGCGTGCAATCGGCGATTCCCACCAACAATATCGTCGGTAGCCTGAGCAACACCCTGGCGGGTATCAACCTGATCGTTTACCAACCGGTCGGCAGCAACCCGCTCGGTGCCATTGTCACCGGAGTGGCCTCGTTGATCAGTGATGTCAGCAGCCGTTTGTTGCCCGTGGTGACCAGCGTGCTCAGCCCATTGCTCGACCCCTTGCTCAACAACCTGCTGAAAAGCCTGGGCATCAACCTTATGGACGTCGACGTCGGTGCCAACATGACCTGCGGCCAGACCGGCAAGGCCTATCTGGTGATCTAGGCGTCCGGTGCAATCGGCAACTCGATGCAGAAACGTGCGCCCTCCAGCGAGTTGCGCACGCTCAAATGACCACCCATGTTTTCGATGATGCCGTAGCTCACCGACAGCCCCAGCCCGGTGCCGACGCCCACCGGTTTGGTGGTGAAGAACGGTTCGAAAATCCGCTCCAGCAAACGCGGCTCGATGCCGCCGCCGTTGTCCTCGACCCACAGCCGAACCTTGTGCTCGTCGCGCTCGGCATAAATCGAGATCCATGGCTTGAACGATGAGTCTTTCTCGCGTTTGCCGAGCAGCGCATCGCGGGCGTTGACCATCAGGTTGATCAGCACCTGCTCCAACTGATCGACGTAACCGCGCACCTGCACGCTGAAAGCGGTTTCGCTGATCCGCAGTTCGACGCCTTTGCCGCGCATGCCTTCGGCCAGCAACGACAAGGTGCCTTCGATGGCCGAGGCCGGGTTGAACAGTTGTTGCTCGATCTCCGAACGACGGCCGAACACGCGCATGTGATCGACCACTTTCGCGGCGCGCTGCACCTGGGCGTCGATGCGATTGAGTTTGTCGGTCAGATAGTCGATCTGCACATCGCCGTTGCCCAGACGCTTGAGCACGTTGACGATGGCCATGCGCATCACGTTCAGCGGCTGATTGATTTCATGGGCCAGACCAGTGGCCATTTCGCCGAGGGTGGCCATTTTTGCGCTTTGCGTGAGTTGCTGCTGCGAGCGCCGCACCTCGGTGTTATCGCGGCCCACGGCCTGCACCTCAAGCAGGCGCCCGTGTTCATCGAACACCCCGCGATCGGACCACACCCACCATGCATGTTCGCGCCCGGGTAATTGCAGGCTGATTTCGGCAGTGCTCACTGGTAGCTCCGGGGTCAGCAGTGCCAGACGCTGGATGAAGGCGGCGCGTTGTTCGTCGGACATCCAGCTGCCCAGATCTACCCCCGGCAATTGCTCCGGGGTGCATTCCAGATAAGTCGCCAGCGGCCGATTGCCGAAGGTCAGCGTCAGGTCCGGGCGATAACGGCAGATCATCGCCGGCGAGTCTTCCACCAGAATCCGGTAACGCTCTTCGCTGTGTCTGACCTGTTCGGCGGCGAGGGTCGCTTCGGTGACGTCCAGCCACAGCCCGACGGCTTCGACCGGCAGACCAAGATCATTGCGCAGCAGTTTGGCTTCGTCGAGCAGCCAGTGGTAGTCGCCGCGTGCGTCGCGCAAGCGAAAACGCGCGCGCGCCGAGCCTTCGCGCAACAGTTGCCGGGTGCGAGCGAAATACAGCTCGCGGTCTTCGGGGTGAATCAGTTGCACCCAGTCGGCGGCGCAGCCCTCGGCCGGCGTCCAGCCCAGCAGCGGCTGCAGGCTGGCGCTGAAGAAGTCGGGAAGCAGCGCACCCTCGACGTAGCGCTGCACATAAATCACCGCCGGCGAACTGGCGATCAGGTTATCCAGCCGCGCATGGGCGGCTTCGGCGCGTTGCTGCTGGTTCTGGATGTCGCTGATGTCGAGCATGAATCCCACCAGCCGCCGCTGTTCACCGCTGCCGGCGACCTGGCCCTGAACGCGATACCACAGGGGCGTTTGTCCGGGGCCGCTGCGGTGCAGGCGAACGCACAGGGTCAGGGGCTCGCCGTGCAATTGCAGGGCATGCAGACGACTGCGCAGTTCTTCGCGGTCGGCCGGATGAATCAGTGCCAGCCAGTCTTGCAGCGAGATGCGAGCACGGTCCGCCGGCAACACATCGAGCAGCGTAGGCGCCAGCAGCATGTCGTCGCCAAGCATTTCCCACCAACCGGTGCCAAGCAGGGTCTGCAGCGATTCGAGGCGTTCGGTGTAGTGATGATGTTGCTGTTCTCGCAGGCGGCTGAGTAACGGGCCGGCCAGTGCGCTGGTCAGGGCCATCCAGTCGCGGTCGTTCAGGTGCGGGGCGGCAACGTCCACGTTGTAGAAGCCGCAGAGCAGCCACGCGACCACCCCACGATCATCGCTGTAGGGCACGGCGAAACCATCGGCGTTGCCAAACGTGGCCTCCACCCGCGCGTGTTCGTACAAACCATGATGGGCGCCAAGGCGTTGCGGCGCGCTGCCGTTGAGGCTGTCGAGCGGCGTGCCCAGACGCTGGCCATCCTGCCACAGCAGCGGCGCGTCGTGGGCGCGATATTGCTCGTAGATCTGCCAGCCCTGTGCCTGTTCGTCGAGCAGGGCGATGGCCAGACACGGGATATGCCAGCGCTGGGCGATGGCCTGCAATTGCTCGCTGAGCACCATCGGCAAACGCGTCAGGTTGCAGACGCGCAGGTGTTCGCTGATCTGCCCGGCGAGGGCCTGACAGGTTTCACGATTGCGCGACTGCTGGCGCTCCAGCAGCAGGTCGCCGATGTCCATCAGTTGCAGCATCCAGCCCTCGGCCGAAGGCTGCACCCAACCGCGCAGGTGCAGGGTCTGATCGCTGAGGCCGGGAAAATCCAGATCGAGTATTTGCCCTTGCCAGTCCTGCGGGCGGCCTTCAATTGCCAACGTACTGTGCTCGAGTAAATAAGCCGACAACGGCAGCGGCGAGTCGTGGGGTGGCTGTTGCGCGAGTTGGTGGCGCAACGGCCCGGCGATCTGCAATACGCCGCCGTCGTGGTTCAGTTGCAGGTGCAGGCCCAGCGGCGGTGCGCCGAGATGATCGGGCAGTTCGTTGGCCGGCGGTGGCGCGCGCTTGAGCAGGCGCCCGAACAGATTGTCGCCGGCGGTCAAAATTTCAGGCTCGACGCGGCGGAGAGGGTGGCGGGCAGACTCGGCACTGCACCCACGCCCGGCAGCACCAGAAACGGCATGATCTGATTGAGCTTGCTAGTGGGGTAATTGACGCTGACCGTCAACGTGCCCTGAGCGGCGTCATAGACCGCTGAGGTGTCGACGCCGACCACCAGATTCAGGGTTGATGTCCACTGCAACTGATCGGCCAATACGGCGTTGGCAGTGCTCACCACCACCGAGGCATAACCGGGGGTATTCGGATCCACCGCGACGCTGCGGCGCACGGCTTCGGACGTCGCCTCGTTGAAGCTCTGCATCAATAGAAACGGCAGGCTGTAACTGACCAGCGCGTAGAACACGGCAAAAAAAATCACAAATACCAAGGCGAATTCGATCGCCACTGCGCCTGCCTGTGATTTTGCGAAGCCGGTTTTCATGAGTGCGTCTACCCTGACTTTCACTGCGTAGTATCAGCATAGAATCATTCAGCAAAATCGGATGGATTTAACCGGATGCAGAGTTTAGTTCTCCTGATCTGGCTGGCCCTGTGCGCCGCCCAGGATGCCCGGCAACGGCGTATCGCCAATGTGCTGACGTTCGGTGCAGGAGCGCTGGCGCTGATCCATTTGCTGGCGACTGGCACGACCTGGTTCGGAGCCGATGCGCAGCAGGGATGGTGGGCCGCCGCGATCGCCCTGATGTTGACCGTTCCTGGGTATTTCATGGGCCGGATGGGCGCAGGCGATGTGAAATTAATGACAGCCATGGGCCTTGCGACGAACGGTTTATTCATTCTTTGTGCGTTTATCGGCGCGGGTATCGCGAGTTTGCTCTGGCTGCTGATCGCGCCAAGAGTCTGGCTTCATATGAGTCAATGGCTTAGAGAACGTCTTCGATATTTAGAGCCAGGAGCGTCAAAGAAGCTGCCATTTGCGCCGTTCGTGCTGCTGGGTGTATTGGCTTCAATACATTGGATCCATTAGTCGCCAGATGCCACTAGTCCTATGTACATAGTCGGAAAGTGCGTCTACTTTCAAATGAAGTGGTTACATCGCCAAAGTGCAGAAAAAGTCAGCTTTGGCCCGAGCAATGGAGTGGTTCGTGAACAAGCTTACGTCGGCGGTAAAAGTGCTCGTGGTCGATGATCAACCGTTGATCGTCGAAGAATTGTGCGAGTTTCTCGAAAGCAGCGGGTACCGCTGTGTGCCGTGTGAATCCAGCACTCAGGCGATCGAGCGTTTCAGTGAAGACGCCGAAATCGGTCTGGTGCTGAGCGACCTGCATATGCCGGACATGGATGGCATCCAACTGGTGCAGGAGCTGCAACGCATCAGCGGCAAACACCGGGTGTTCGAAGCGATCATGCTCACGGGGCGCGCCGACAAACAGGACGTGATCAAGGCCCTGCGTGCCGGGATTGCCGACTACTACCAGAAGCCGATCCAGCTGGATGAACTGCTCGAAGGCGTGAAACGTCAGGAAGCGGCCCTGCAAGAGCGGCACAAGAATGTCCAGTTGGGCCACTTGAACCAGAAGCTGCAGTTTCTCTCGGAATCCATCGACGATCTCTACCAGGATCTGGACAAGGTCCGGCGCAATCCGGCGGCGGTGGTCAAAGACATGCTCGGCGGCGACGGCGCCGAAGCCGAGCAGGAGATCCCGGCGATCTTCAATCAGCTCTCGCCACGGCAACTGGATGTGGCGCGGCTGGTGGGCAAAGGGCAGACCAACTATCAGATCGCCTGCGAGTTGGGCATCACCGAAAACACCGTGAAACTGTATGTCTCGCAGGTCTTGCGCCTGACCCATATGCACAACCGCACCCAGTTGGCATTGGCGCTATCACCGAGTGCTTCGGCCGCCCGTCAGCGTGTGACAGCACACTGATCTTGATTGCCTGTTCCTCGCGGGCAGGCAGTCAATTCTTCCAAAAACACCCTGAGTGAATTACCCGGCCTGCGTCTTCGGTTTGGGGAACAGATTGTCCAGGGTTTCCAGCAGGCGCACGTGGTAGATCGGCTTGCGAAACAGGTCCAGCACCTGCAGGCGCAGCATGTCGCTGACGTCTTCCATGTCGGCATGTCCGGAGGTCACGATCACCGGCAGATGCTGGCGTGAGGTGTGCTCGCGCAGACGCTTGATCAGCGACATGCCGGACTCTTCCGGCATACGCAGATCGGTAATCACCAGGGCGATATCCGGAAAGCGGGTGAGGTGATGCAGGGCGAGTTTCACCGAGGTGGCGGTGTGACAGACAAAGCCCTCGCCCTCCAGTAACTCGGCCAGCTCAAGCAACGCGTCCTCTTCGTCGTCAACCAGAAGCAACTGTTGGCGGGGGAGCGAGGAGGCAGTCATGGGCAGTCCCTGAAAAGCTGGAAGTGAGATCGAGTGTAGCGCGACATTCGCCGGACGCGACTCACATCAGGGGGTTTGTACCGGAGCGGTTTGCGAGGCTCCACCGAGCGCCACCAGAACATTGTTGAAAATCGCAAAGATTTTCGCGCCCAGGGGTGTGATGAACACCACCACCACGACCGCCACCATAGCCACGACAATCGCGTACTCGATGGCTGAAGCGGCTTCCGTACTGGCCAGAAAGGACCTCAGGCGCATGATCAGGTATTCAAGGATCATTGACATTCTCCTTAGTTACAACGGGAGATCGGACCTGTGAAATCCGATGACTTGCCAGTGCCTGAGCGCTGCTATGGGTGAGCATGGGACCGGGCACTGGAAGAGGGGCAAGGTTTTTGATCAAGGTGTCGGTCTGACCTGCGTAGCGCCACCGAGTTTGGTCAACACCAGGTTGAAAATGGCCAGCACCTTGTCGCCGATGGGCGTCACAAACACCACAACCACGACCGCCACCATTGCCACCACAATCGCGTATTCGATGGCAGATGCGCCTTCTTCACTTCTGCACAGCAGCCTGGCCCTGGCCAGTAGATAGTCGATGATCATCCGAAACATACGTCCACTCCTTTGCGCCTCTGGCGCCGATCCAACGCTACAGCGGCATGCTTTCACCGTGCTATCAGAGCATTGTCAACAAACCCCTGCTCAACAACTGTAAGAACGGATTAATCACAAAGGATTAACCAGAACGTTAGTCGAGCCAAACCCTACAGTTAATTGGCCAGGACTCATACTTTAGTGAGTTATTTTCCTGTCAGAAATGGCGTTTTGGCTCGGATCAGCTAGCTTGGAAATAGCGAAATCGTTGCATGTTCATAGCTGCCTGATCGCGAAAAATTCTCTCGGCAGGAAGTACAGGCTGTCGGTGCAGTGAGGAAAGGGAGAGCCGTCATGAACAGTCGCGTCACCATGGGTCTTGCAGCCGTTCTGCTGCTGGGGGCAATCGTCGTCGGCTACTGGGGCCTGATGCTCAGTCGGCAACCGGCTCCCGTTGCCCAAGTGCCTGCCGCCCCGGCAGTCGCCATGGAAAAAACCCTGGCCGCCGCCGAAGATCAGACCCGCCAGCCAGTGGTCGTGCTGTTGCACGATGTGCCGCCGTTCACGCCGCTCACGGCTGCCGATGTGGCGGTGGAGAAATTGCGCAGTGCGCCAGCCGGCAGCCTTTCCAGTGTCGAGCAAGCGGTGGGTCGCACGCCGTGGCGGCACTTGAGCGCAGGCACCTGGCTCAACGACGAAAGCTTTCAGGCCGGTGGCTCACTGGCGCGGATGATTCACAGTGATGAGCGCGCGCTCACCGTGGCCGTGGATGAAGTGATCGGCGCCGCCGGGCAACTGATTCCCGGCGACTACGTCGATGTGCTGCTCTACCTGCGTCAGGACGCGAGCAATCTGCAGCAGTCGGCGCAGATCGTGGTGCCGGCCATGCGCGTACTCGGTGTCGGTGAGCAATACGGCCTGACCAACGACGGCCAACCCGCCACCCCGGCCTTGAGCGCCGACGAAAAACTCAAACAGGATCAACGCCGGATCGCTGCACGCACCGTGGTGCTGGCGGTGCCCGAACAATTGCTCAGCCGGATGATGCTCGCCACTCAGGTCGGCACGTTGCGCCTGGCCGTGCGCAGCAGCGAAGAACAGCGTCTGGCCAAGTACTGGGCCGGTGAAACCCAGTCACCGGCGCATGTGGATAACGCCAACAGCCAGCTCTTCCAGTTCACCCAACTGGCCCTCGGTGCCGCGCCAAAAGCGCCGGCCGCTGGCGGCCATGGCGGTGCGCGGCCGATGGAAGTGATCCGCGGCAATCAGCTTTCCCAACAAGCCCCATGACTGAGCAAGGATCCACGTGCATGCAGAGTCGATTCAGGCCGCTATTAACACCTGTCGTCCGGGCCTTGATACTGATGGGACTGTCGATCAACGCCGCCGTCGCGGCCACCGGCAATTGCTCGGCACTCGGCCGTATGCCGCCGGTGATCGAGATCGGCGAAGGCTTCCAGCAGGACATCCAGTCGCCCGTGGCAATCACCCGCGTGGCTATCGGCGACCCGAAGATCGCTGATGTGCACGACACCGGCAGCGCCTCGTTTCTACTCACCGGCGTGGCCCCCGGCGCCACCAGCCTGATGGTCTGGACGTCGTGCTCCAGTGAGCCGCGCCAGAGCATGGTGTTCGTCAAGGGCAGTGCCACTGCCGCACTGACCAGCGCCAGCAGAATGCCTTCCGATGATCCGATGCTGCCCTCGCAAGTGCAGACCGACATTCGTTTCGTCGAAGTCAGCCGCACCAAACTCAAGGAAGCCACCGCTTCGCTGATCGGCACCCGGGGCAATTTCCTGTTTGGTTCGCCCGGTACGTTGCCGCCAATCGATGGCGTGCCGACGCCGAGACTGCCGGTGGATAACGGCCTGTTCAATTTTTCGTGGATCGGCGGCAAGACCATGGCGATCATCAACGCGCTGGAAACCAGCGGTTTCGCCTACACCCTCGCGCGCCCCAGCCTGGTGGCGTTGAGCGGGCAGAGCGCAAGCTTTCTGGCCGGTGGTGAAATCCCGATTCCGGTGCCCAGCGCCGGTAGCGACAACGTGTCGATCGAGTACAAGGAGTTCGGTATCCGCCTGACCCTGACCCCGACCGTGATCAGCCACGACCGCATCGCGCTGAAGGTCGCACCGGAAGTCAGCGAACTGGATTTGAGCAACGCCGTGCAGATCGCCGGCACCACCGTGCCGGCCCTGACCATCCGCCGTACCGACACCAGCGTCTCGCTGGCCGATGGCGAAAGCTTCGTGATCAGCGGCCTGATCAGCACCACCAACAGTTCGCAGGTGAACAAGTTTCCGGGGCTGGGCGATATCCCGGTGCTCGGCGCCTTTTTCAAAGGCTCGCAGATCAGACGCGAAGAGCGCGAACTGCTGATGATTGTCACCCCGCACCTGGTGCAGCCACTGGCGGCGGACGCGCAACTGCCATCGCTGCCGGGGGAAAAACTGCGCAACTACGATCCGAATTTCTACCGCATGTTCTTCCTCGAAAACGGCAACTTCGACAAACGCAGTGGGCTGTCCCAATGAACCAGAACCTGAGCCAGACCTTTCTGGCGATCACCCGTAACAGCACCGATCTGGAGTGGCTGCAAGGCGCACTCGCGCCGCTGGGCCAAGTGGTGAGCGCCGGGGCCGGGAGCCTGGACGAGTTGCTGGCGCTGGTCGATGTCACCTTCGCCAGCCTGGTGTTCGTCGGCCTCGATCGCGACCATGTGGTGGCGCAGAGTGCGTTGATCGAAGGCGCGCTGGAAGCCAAACCGATGCTTGCCATCGTTGCGCTCGGCGACGGCATGGACAACCAACTGGTGCTCAACGCCATGCGTGCCGGCGCCCGGGATTTCGTCGCCTACGGTTCGCGGGCCAGTGAGGTCGCGGGGCTGGTGCGGCGCCTGAACAAACGTCTGCCCCCCGTGGCGGCCAATACCCAGCTTGGCGGCCTTACGGTGTTGTACGGCACGCAGAGCTATTCGGATGGCGCGCTGCTGGCCAACCATATGGCGCAGGTGGTGCAAAAGAGCGGACAGCAGACCTTGCTGCTGGATCTGGGCCTGCCGCGCGGTGACAGCCTGGCGTTGCTCGGGCTCGAGAGTTCGTTCCACTTCGGCGATGCCTTGCGTCACTTGCGCAGGCTCGATGCGACGCTGATCGACAGTGCCTTCACCAGCGCTGAAGCGGGGCTGCGGATTCTGGCGTATGCCAGCAGCGACGAGCCGCTGGAAAACACCAGTGCCGCCGAGCTGTACATGTTGCTCAGCGCTTTGCGCCAACACTTTCAGCACATCGTCGTGAACCTTACCGGGCAATCTGACAGTGAAGCCTTGCGCACGTTTGTCAGCCACTGCGACAAGCTGATCTGGTATACCGATCAGAACGTGCTCAACTGCCGCCGCAACCTCGCCGTACTCAACTTGTGGCGCGAGAAGGGCATGAAGCTCGACCACGCACGTTTGCTGGTGGACGGCTATCTGGGCAACGTGGCCCCGGATGCTGAAACCCTGGGCAAAACCTTCAACCTCGAAGTGATCGCGGTATTGGCGGCCAATGCCGAAGTGCGCCTGAACGCCAAGAATCAGGGCGTCAGCCTGTTCGAACTGGCCCCGCGGGAAAAAATCACGCAAAGCCTGCGTGCTCTCGGTGAGCGTCTGGCCAGGCGCTCCGAAGGCCTGGCCAAACCCAAAGTCACCTGGTTCGATCGCTTGCGAGGCACCTCATGAGCGCGGAAAAACTGTTCGGCGCGGTGCAGCGCGGCGCGACCGGCAATACCGATCACGAAGGCCTGAAACTGGTCCTGCACCGCTACATCATCGACGCCATCGAAGAGTCGGGGAAAAACCTGCTGGAGGGCTCGCGCCAATTGCTGGCGCAGTTTGTCACCGATAAGGTCGCCGAATACATCGCCCGCCTGCACCTGGCGATTTCCCGTTACGAGATGGAGCGGCTGGCCGAGGAAATCGTCGATGAACTCACCGGTTTCGGTCCGCTGGAAGTGCTGCTGCGCGATCAGTCAGTGACCGAAATTCTGGTCAACGGCCCGCACCGGGTATTCATCGAACGCGATGGCGTGCTGCATCAAAGTGACCTGCGTTTTATCGACGCGCACCACGTCGAGCGGGTCATGCAACGGATTCTCGCGCCACTCGGGCGGCGTCTCGACGAGTCTTCGCCGATGGTCGATGCACGTCTGCCGGACGGCAGCCGGGTCAACGCGATCATCCCGCCGATCGCGCTCGACGGCCCCTGCCTGTCGATTCGAAAGTTTCGCAAGGACATGCTCAAAAGCAGTGATCTGATGGCGATGCAGACCATCGATCTGGCGATTTTCGAGTTCCTTCAGGAGGCGGTCGGCAAGCGTTGTAACGTGCTGATCAGCGGCGGTACCGGCACCGGCAAAACCACGCTGCTGAACATCCTCAGCCAATTGATCAACCCCCACGAACGTCTGGTGACCATCGAAGACGTCGCCGAATTGCAGCTCAGCCACCCGCATGTTGTGCGCCTGGAAACCCGTCCGCCGAATGCCGAGGGCCACGGCGAAGTCAAGGCCAGCGACCTGATCCGCAACGCCCTGCGCATGCGCCCCGACCGGATCATCCTTGGCGAGATTCGTGGAGTCGAGGTGGTCGATGTGCTGACCGCGATGAACACCGGTCACGACGGCTCGATGAGCACCGTACACGCCAACAATGCCCAGGATGCGTTGCTGCGGTTGGAGACGCTGGTGGGGCTGACCGGTCGCTCGATCGCCGAGCGCACCTTGCGCCAGATGATCTGCGCCGCCCTCGATGTGATCATCCAGCTGACTCGCATGCCCGACGGCCGCCGCTGTGTCAGCGAGGTGGTGGAAGTGGTCGGCATCCGTGAAGACGTCTACGTCACCAACACCTTGTTTCGCCTTGATCGGCGCACTGGTTTCGGCTTCCTGCGCGAAGCGGTCAATCCGGCGGGCGACAAGTTGCGCTACGAGACCCACCTGGGCTGACCGCATGGGACTTGCATCATGATCGGACCGGCCATTCTTATCCTCCTGTGTCTGATCCTGCTCGGGCTGTCGATCTGGCTGTTCGTGCACGGTATCCACAAGACCAGCAACGAACGGGTTCTCAATCGTCTCGCGGCGGGGCAGCCGCAACTGGCCGCACAGAAACCGACCTGGGTCGGGCTTGAACGGATGTTTCTGCGCGCCGGGCTTGGCCGTCCCAGCGAGCGTTTCGGGCTGTGGATGACCCTGTGGGGCGTGGCGATTGTCCTGGGTTATCTATTGGCGGACTGGATCGGTTTGCTGGCGATGCTGCTGGCGCCGCCGCTGATCCTGCGCCTGTACATTTCCTGGCTGTACCACCGGCGGATCAAACGCATGATCGAGCAGTTGCCACAGCTGCTCGACTACACGGTACGCAGTCTCAAGTCCGGCCGCACCTTGAGCGACGCCGTCATGGGCGGCATCGAATCGAGCGAGGATCCGCTGAAAAAAGCCATGGGCCGGGTGCAGCGCAACGTGCAACTGGGGGTCAATCTGCCGGATGCGGTCAGCGATTTCGCCGAACTCTACGAACAGGACGAACTGCGCATGTTTGCCCTCGGCCTCAAGGTCAATCATCGCTACGGCGGCAATGCCAGCGAGCTGTTGGAGAACCTGATCAAGCTGATCCGCGAACGTGACCAGGGCGCCCGGCAACTGCGCGCACTGACTGGCGAAACACGCATGACCGCGTGGGTGCTGGGTTCGCTGCCGGTGATTCTGGTGAGCTACTTCATGCTGACCAACCCCGGCTACATGCTCGGCATGTGGCACGACTCCGGTGGTCGGACCATGTTGATCATCGCCGTGGTGTTGCAAGTGACCGGTTGCCTGGCGCTGTGGCGCATGTTGCGGAGTATTTGAAATGGTCTATCTCGCCGCTCTGATGCTGCTGCTCGGCGCGCTGTTGCTGGTGGTCAATCACCTGCTGACCGAGCGCCGCCGGGTGCGCCAGGTCAACCAGCGTTTGCAGGGGCATCTGGTGCGCGAGAACCGTTTCGGTAACTGGCTGCGGGCTCTGGGTAACAGCAGGTTCGGTCAGCGCTCGGTGAGCATCGACAGCGAAACCCAGACCCTGCTCAGTCGCCTCGGCTGGCGCCGCGCCAGTGAGCGCTCGCTGTTCGCCGCCTGCCAGATCGGCACGCCGCTGCTGACGCTTGGGTTGGCGATCTTTCTCCAGGAAGTTTTTTTTCCGCACGCCGCCAACCGCTGGATCGTGCCGATGCTCGCCACCGGCGCCGGTTACCTGTTACCCAAGCGGCTGCTGGCTTACGCCGCCGGGCGTCGGCAGAAAACCATCGCCGTGGAGATCTCCACGTTCATTCCGCTGCTGCGCATCCTATTCGAGTCGGGCATGGCGGTTGAACAAGCCTTGCGCGTGCTCAGCACCGAAGGGCAGAAACTGCTGCCGGAACTGACCCGCGAACTGCGCCTGATTCTGGCCCGGGTCGACTCGGGACTGGAGCTGGGACAGGAGTTGAACAAGACCTCGGTGATGCTGGCGGTCGATGAGTTCACCGACACCTGCGTGATCCTGCAGCAACTGATTCAGCAGGGTGGCGGGGCAATGAAATCGCTGCTGGCGCTCAAACAATTACTCGACGACCGCCGCCTCACCCGACTGCAGGAATACATCTCGAAGATGTCGGCGAAGATGTCGGTGGTGATGATGCTGTTTCTGTTTCCTGCCTTGCTGATCGTACTGGCCGGCCCGGGGTTCACCGCGATTACCCGGGCGTTTGCAAACTGACGTTGGCTCATGGAGAGCGTTTGATGAAAGCACTGATTGTCTTGGCAAGTGTGTTGTTGCTCGGTGGTTGCGCCACCGACGGTCCGGCGCCGTGGTCGGCGATGCTCGCACCGACCAGTTGCAGCAAACTCGATTCCGAACAGGAACTGGCACTGAACCTGGCGGACGATCTGGCCAACGACGGCAAACTGCACGCCAGCCTGGCCAACCTGCAAAGCCTGCCCGACAAACTGGTCGAGGTCCGCCTACGCAAGGCCAGGGTGTATCGCTTGCTCGGGCGCAATGAAGCCGAGCCGCTGTATCGCGGGCTACTCGGTACTTGCCTCACGGCGGACGCCGAACACGGCCTGGGGCAGATCTATGCCGCCCGTGGCGACAACGGCCAGGCTCAGGCGCACTTGCAACGCGCGGTGCGTCTGGCGCCGACCAATGAAAAAATCCGCAACGACCTCGGCGTGGTCTACCTCAACCAGTTGCGTCTTGAAGATGCGCGTTTCGAGTTCCTGACGGCCATCGAACTCAAGCAGAACGATCAACTGGCCACGCTGAATCTGGTGAGCTTGCTGCTGTACCAGAACAACTGGCAGCAAGCAGCCGAAATCGTCAGCCGCGCGCACCTGACGCCGGAGCAGTTCGCCGACGCCCAGGCCCGCGCGGAAAAACTCAAGGTGCCGGCCAAGGCCCCGACCGCGGTTGGTAATCAAGTAGCGGTGGTGGCTGACCCACAACCGTCGAAGCTCAAGTGACACTCCGGGAGATGACCATGAACACCTTGCACAGTGTTTATTGCCTGGCCCTGCTCAGCCTGCCGTTCGCCGCCCAGGCGATCGACGCCGGCCCGGCCTCGGCGCAGCAACAGGAAACCGAAGGGTGGCTGGTGCTGCAAAGTCGCAACCAGGCCGCCTCGCTCAAGCCGCAAACCGCCACGGCGGCGGAGCGGGAGCTGGCGCTGCAACGCTGGTTGAAGAAATACAAATACGAGATTCCGGATTTTTACGACCCGGATGCGGGCGGCAAGATCGAGACCAAGAACTAGGTTGATCGCCACGCTCAAGCGCGCAGGAGATGCGGCCTGAGCGGATACTGGATGGATTGTCTTGAAAATTGACGCCATCAATTTGACTTTTGTGTGGTATCAAAATGATGGCTCGTGTACATTCCCCGCGCCCGAACCAGGACGACTTGGTGGGACGGTAGGGATGCCTGAATCATGTAATGAACCCTGCTGAAACTGTTTCTCATGTTTTGGAAGGGAATCTCGCGTGACTATCGTATGCCTGCGCCGCTCTGTCCTGGCGCTCTCCATCTCCGCCGCCGCCGCTTTGCACACCTCTATGGCTGTCGCCGCCGGCGCGAGCCTGAACCATGACCTGAGTGGCGGCCCGCTGACCAGTAACCTGCAGAACTGGGGGCTGATCACTCTGAGCGGTAACGGCAATATCGCTCCTGTTTCCCAGGTGAGTACGACCTACGGCGCACAGCTCTCGGGAGTCACGGCGGATCAACTGCGCAACACCGGCAATATCCGGATTGACGGCGCCAGGTTCGGCACCGGGATCAGTCTGGGGACCGCTGGAGTGGTGCCGACCAAAATCGCCGGCGCGCTGCTCAACGAAGGCTCTATTTCAGTTCACGGTCTGGCCGACGCTGGCACCTCCAGCGGTATTTCCGATCTCGGCAGCACGCTGGGCGATTCGTTGGTCAACAGTGGCAGCATCGACGTCAGCGGCCAGACCGCCAGTGGCCTGTTGCTGGTGCATACCAACATGACCGGGCTCAGCAACCGAGGCACCATCACCGCTAGCGGCACCGACGCATTGGGCGTATTGCTCGATGGCGCGACGCTGAGCCAGTCGGTCAACAACACCGGGACTATCCGTGCGACCGGTGCCAATGCCGAGGCGGTAGTGTTCGAGGGGGTCAAGTTCAGCGCTCCGGCGAGCGCCAATTCCACCGCGCTGTGGAACGGCGGAACCATCTCCGGCGAGGACATCGGTGTGCATGTCAGTGGCCAGGCCAGTGGCGCCCTGCCTTTCAGCATCTATCAAATGAACGGGTTGATCGAGGGCGGCAAGGCGGCGATCCAGGTCGATGACGGCACGAGCTACTTTTATTTCTATGGCGGCGCGGTGAAGGGTGACTTGCTCGGCCTGTCTGGAGTACTGGTCGACGGTGATGCGACTTTCGACGGTTCGACCATCCGCTCCGGCTACGTCACTATCGAAGAGGGCACGCTGACCCTGATGAAGCCGCACACCACCTTCATCGGCGACTTCGATATGGAAGAGTCGAACTCGGTGCTGGAGATGTACCTGGGCAATGACACCAACCCGGCGCTGCCTGTGCTGAAAGTCACCGGCACCACCGATATCGCTCCGGGCGCGCAACTGCGTCTGCTGGCGCGCTCCAGTGATTTTCGCGTGAGCCCCGGTGGAACGCGTTACACCCTGATCAGCTCGGGGAATCTGGTCGGTGGCAACAACCTGACCGTGACCTCGACCTCCGCGCTGCTGGATGTGAAGAGTTTCGGTGTGGTCGGTAACGACATCACCAGCGTGGTGACGACCAAGTCGAGCGAGGTGCTGGCCGAGAACACCCTGGCAGTCGGCGGTAGTGATAACGCGGCGACGGCGGTCGGGCATGTGCCAGGACTGCTGGCACGCCTCGATGAACAGGATCCGGTGTTCCAGGCATTCGCCAACGCTGGCACCGATGCCGAACTGGCGCGCCTGAGTGAAACCCTCAGCCCGGATGTCAGCCGTGGTGTACTGCACGCGGCGACCAACAGTCAGACGCTGGTCTCGGGCGTGATCAATGATCGCTCCAGTCGCGCACGCTCAGCCACCGGCGCCCCGGAAAAAGGCGTATGGCTGCAAGCCTTGAGCAGCGATGCCAATCAGGACGAGCGCCGTGGTGTGGCCGGTTATGACGCCGACAGCCACGGGATCGCGGTCGGTGCCGATGGTCAGTTGAATGCCGATACCACATTGGGTCTGGCCTACAGCTACCTCGATACCGATGTGAAATCCGACCTCGGCAACAAGACCAAGGTCACTGGGCATGCGCTGACGCTGTACAGCAACTGGGTGCATGACAACTGGTTCGTCGACTCGTCGCTGATGTACGGCTGGAACGATAACGAATCCAAACGCTATATCGCTGGCACTCAGGCCAAGGCTGATTACGACAGTGATGTATTCGGCGTGAGCGCACTGGCCGGGTACAGCCTGCGGCTGATGCCTGATGTGGTGCTGGAACCACAGGTTGGCGCGCGCTATGCCAATGTCGGCATGGACGCGTATCGCGAGAAGGGCAGCTCGGCGTCGCTGAATGTCGGCAGTCAGCGTTATGAAGTCGGTGAGATGGGCGTCGGTGCACGTCTGGCGGCGGCATTCGATGTTGGCAGCGGCAGCCTGGAACCGGAAGCGAAGCTGATGGCCTGGCATGACTTCATCGGTGACAAGGTCAGCACCACATCGGCCTTCGTGCTGGGGGGCGAGTCGTCCGTCAGCCGCGGTACCACTCCGGTGCGTGACAGCTATGAACTGGGCCTGGGCGCCAACTACCGGATGGGCGCGTGGAGCGTCGGCGGCTCTTACAACTATCTGACCTCCAGCGGTTTCGACGCCGACAGCTTTACTGCGAAGGTGCGTTACGCGTTCTGATCCACATCGCGTAAAACCTGTGGGAGCGAGCCTGCTCGCGAAGGTGTAGTGTCAGTCGGCAAAAATGCTGACTGATCCACCGCTTTCGCGAGCAAGCCCGCTCCCACAGGGATGTGCGCTGCAATGTGAGAGCAAGCGGTCTGCCTGCTCAGTTGATTGATCTGACACCCTACAGTTGATAGCTGAAACTGATGCTGTAACGCGCCCGACGATTGAACGTGTCCAGCGCTTCATCGGACATCGGTTTGGCGGCCTCCAACGCAATGTTGTAGTACTTGGCATCGCCAAAACGCAGGCCTACTGCTGCCGATGACAGGTCATTGCTCTGCACCGCCAGCTTGTTGAACCAGGTTTTCGAACGGTCCAGCACCACGTATGGCTGCAGGATGCGCACCCAGTTGCCGTCGCGATTGAAACTGTAGTTGATCTCGTAAGCCGCACCCCAGCCCTTGTCGCCCGATGCCTGATCGTCCGGGTAGCCACGGCCGAAATTCTGCCCGCCGAACACCGCGCGTTCGCTGTCAGGCAGGGTGTCATCACTCCAGTACAGCGCGGCCGACAGCACGCCTTGCCAGTTGTCGAAGAACTTGTCGCTTTGCACCCCGGAGAGGCGCAGGCGCAGGAAGTTCAGGTCCAGCGCCGGGTTGTTGGAATGCGCGCCCATGCTGTCCAGACCCTGATACACGCCACCACTGAGAATCCGCAGTTGCCGGGCATCGCTCTTGCGCCAGTCGCCTTCGAATGCGAGGGCACGCACGTTGGTGCGCTCTTCGATGCTGAGCGGATAGCCGACCACGTCGTAGCGGTTTTTGTCATCCACTGCATAGAGCCGCGCTCCCGCGTTAAGCAGTTCGTTGGAGGCGGCAATGAACGGGTGGCTGACACCGATGGAGTAACGATTGTCTTCCTTGTGCGGTTTGAGTTCGAAGCCATCGCTGGTGAGCACATTGGTGCCCGGATCGGCCCGGTAGCGCGAGGCAAACAGGCTCAGTTGCGTACCTTCGCTATTGAGGAACTGGTTGTAGTCTAGGCGGTAGTAATGTTCGTGATCGTCGCCCGGCGGAAACAGCCCGCTGAGGGTCAATTGCTCGCCCATGGCGGTCTGCGAGTTACTGCTGACCCCCAGCAATGCCTGCGTGCCGTTGCGGTTATCTTCGGTGGTGCTCATGGTGCTGGTGAACGGTTTGCGGCTGGCCTGGGCCACCAGTGTTGTTGCGCCGTCGGTGGTGCCGGGCGGCGGCACTTGCGCCTGGATGGTCACGCCGGGGATGCGGGTCATCAGGGTGGTGTAGCGTTCGAAGGTCTTGCGGGTCAGCGGGCGTTCGGCCTGGATTTTGGCTGCCAGTTCGTCGAGCAGACCTTTGACCCGGCCGACATCGCCCTGCACCTGCACATCGCGCACATAACCTTCGACCAGCACCACCCGCGCTACGCCGTCGTCGAAACGCTGTTGCGGCAGGAAGGCGTAGGACAGCAGATAGCCGTCCTTCTGGTAGCGCCGGGTGATGTCGCGTGTGGCTTCGATCAGGTCGGCGAGGCTGGTCTGATGGCCGATCAGGGGTTTGTAGACTTCGGCCAGTTCGTTGAGCGGGTAGATCGTGCCGCCTTCGATCTGCACGGTTTTCAGATTGACTTTGGTCTCCATCAACAACGGCTGCGCCGTGGCCGCGCCGGGGTCGGGTACTTGCAGGGGCGTGGCGGCGGGGCGATAGGCATCTGCCGGCAGATTCGGCACGGGCAGGTTGCGGGTGGTTTCGTTGCTGTTGAGAAAGCTGGGCAGGGTGTCGGCGAGGGCGGCGGAACTGAGACTGAGGAACAGCAGGGATGCCATTACGCGCATAGGACACTCCATGGTCAGATCACAGCGCTGGGCTGAATTTTTCCTAAGAAAAAAGCGGAAGACTCGTGGGAATCTTCCGCCCTCAACCAAGCGTAGGCGCTGTAGGTGCGGCCGTCGAATCGGCCAGGTGCAATTTAGCGTTTGTTGCCTCCAAGAGCGCCGGTCAGACCACCGAGCACGCCACCCAGACCTCCGGTTGCGGTGCCTCCAGTGGCGGTGCCGCCGTTGACCAGTCCGCCGACCGCACCGACGGTGGCGCCGACGTTGCTGACCACACCACCCACGGCGGTGGTGACCGGGTTGTTGGTGGCGGCAATGGTGTTGCCGATCATGCTGACCGCTCCGCCGACCTGGCCGGTGAGACCGGCGACCGGCGCGCCCAGACCTGTCGCGGCGCCGACTTGTTGAGTGACGCTGGTGACCGCACTGGTGACTGGGTTCAGCCCTGCGCCGACGGTAGCGCCGACGGTGGCCAGTGGCGAGGTGGTGGCGGTGATCGGCGTGCCCGAGCCGCCGAGTACGGTGTTGAGCGAAGCGATGGTGTTGCCCAGTCCGCCAGCCGTGACGCCGCCGGCGCTGACCACGCCGTTGGTGCTGCCGGCGTTCAGACCGGCACCGACGTTGACCACGGCGCCGCCAACCGTTTGCAGCAAGCCGGTACCGCCCAGGCCGCCGCCGAGACCACCGCCCAATCCGCCACCGCTGCTGGTGCCGTTGTCCACCAGCCCGCCGGCTTTGCCGACGGCAGTGCCGACATTGGTCAAGGCGCCGCCGACGGTGTTGGTCAACGCGTTGCCGCCGCCAGCACCGGTTACCTGACCGCCCACGCCTTTGACGGCGCCACCGACCTGGCCGAGGACACCATTGAGCGGAGCGCCGAGGCCGGTTGCATCGCCGACTTTGTCGGTGGTGCTTTCAACCATGGCAATCACTGGTACCAGACCGTTGCCGACACTTTTAGTCACCGAGCCCAGTGGGCCAGTGGTAGTGGCCAGACTCAGGGTGTCGCCGAGCATGGTGACTTTTTCACCGACGCCGTCGAGCACCGGAGCGACTTTGGTGACCACGCCGCCGACAACCGGAACGCTGCCGGTGGCGGTCGCCAGTTTGCTGCTCAGATCCGAGACGCCGGTACCGACATCTGAAACCACGCCGCCGACCGAGGACGCCGTGACGCCCAGGCCATTGTCGACCGTGCCCAGTTTGCCGATGCCGTTGGCCACGCCATCACCCAGGGTAGTGACCACATTGCCTGTGGTTTTTACTGCGCTTTGCACCACGCCGCCCACTACTGGAACGGTGCTCAAGGAGTCGCCGACCTGACCGACACCACTGCCGACGCCCGCGACGGTGTTGCCGACATCCTGCACCAGGGTGGTGGTCACTAGCGGGGTGGTAGTCGGGTTGGTCGGGTTGGTTGGATCCGTAGGGTCTGTCGGATTGGTAGGATTGGTCGGGTTCGTCGGATTGGTCGGGTTGGTCGTGCCGGTACCGCCAGTGCCACCGGTACCACCTGTGCCAGCGGTATCGGTGCCGCCAGTACCGCCAGTGCCACTGCTACCGCCTGTGCCACCAGTGCCGCCAGTGCCCGACGTCGCGCTGTCTGGCGAAGAGCTGCCGGAGCTGCTGTGATGGCCGCCACCGCCGCTGCTGCAGCCAGCCAGACCAAGGGAGAGGATCAATGCCAGAGCTGTTGCCGATTTGCACCACACTTGAGTTTTCATGATTGAGATTCCTTGCACCTGTAACAACATTCGTCGTTTTCGATGGCTCACCGATCTGTCGCCGGTGATGCCTCGTCCGTGGTGCCAATCTCGATCGCGCTGTGCTTTTCCACCATTCTCAAGTTGGTATTAACGCCTTTATATATAAGGCGCCGCGCCGTGCCTAAGGACTAATACCCAGGATATAGACGCATAAAAAAAGGCCTTGAAAATCAAGGCCTGGAGTTTTTCAGAGTGCGGCGCCAAACGTGGAAAAACTTAAGTGATATATACACAATTTACAGGCTCGCCCGGGCGGATACTCAGGCAACCGGTTGCCACTGACCGACCATATGTTCCAGATCGCCGTTGCCGATCAGGCGCAACTCGCCGCTGGATCCCGGCGCGCTCGCCAGCAATGAGACCTCGCTGGGCAAGCGCACCGGTTTGCGAAAGTGCACGGCGATTTCAAGGTTGGCCTTGGGTAGATGATCAGCCAGCGCGGCGAGGGTTCGTGCCTTGTTCCACAGACCGTGAGCAATCGCCGTGGGAAAACCGAACAGCTTGGCACTGGCCGCGCTCAGGTGAATCGGGTTGTAGTCGCCCGAGACTTTGGCGTATTGCCGACCGATGTCGGCAGAGGCTTTCCATTGCGCGACTTGCGTCAACACCTGGGACGGTTCCCAGTGTTGCTCGACGGGTTCGCCGTCCAGTTTCACTCCGCGACAGAGCATCTGGCTTTCGGCTTCCCACAGCGGCCCGAGTTGATCATCGAGGCTGGTCAACACCTCGAAGGTCGCGCCTTTGGGATGCGGCTGCAGGTTATGCACGCGGACGCTGACTTGCGCGCGACTGATCCCGCCCATCGGCCGCAACACGCGAATGCGGTTGCTCAGGTGAATCAGCCCCAGCAACGGGAACGGAAACTCCTTCGCCGTGAGCAATTGCATCTGCAGGGCGAACGCGAGGATGTGTGGATAAGTCGGCGGCAGCAGGCCGTCATCGGTAAAGCCGCAGACCTTGCGATAGGCCGCCAGTTTTTGCGGGTCGACATCGACCCAGCAGCGCAAACCGCTGTCGGGCAGTCGGGTGCCAGTGATCTTGCGCCGTGTCGCGGCCCGCGCGTACAGGCCGGGCAGGCTCGGTTCACGGTCGAGGGTGTGCCATTCAATGCTCATGCCTATGCCCCCAGAACACTTTGGCCACAGACCCGCAGCGCCTGGCCGGTAAATGCGCCGGTGCCCGGTTGCGCCAGCCACGCGACGGCTTCGGCGACGTCTTGCGGCAAGCCGCCCTGGCCCAGCGAACTCATGCGCCGTCCGGCCTCACGCAGGCCGAACGGGATGTGCGCGGTCATCTGGGTTTCGATGAAGCCCGGGGCCACGGCGTTGATGCTGATGCCGCGCTCGTGCAGCGT
The DNA here is from genome assembly GCF_949767635.1 of Pseudomonas sp. IT-93MI4. NCBI lineage: Bacteria > Pseudomonadati > Pseudomonadota > Gammaproteobacteria > Pseudomonadales > Pseudomonadaceae > Pseudomonas > Pseudomonas sp. IT-93MI4. Next base: position 34,393 of record NZ_CATKPP010000044.1, on the reverse strand, counting down.
CGGCGCCCAAGCCTGGGCCAGGCCGATCAGCCCGGCCTTGCTCGCGGCGTAGTTGGTCTGTCCACGATTGCCGGCGATGCCGCTGATCGAGGCCAGCAGAATCACCCGCGCATTGTCGTGCAGGGTGCCGCTGTCGAGCAGCGCCTTGGTCAGCACTTGCGGGGCATTGAGGTTGACCGCCAGCACCGCGTCCCAGAATTCCGGGGTCATGTTGGCCAGGGTCTTGTCGCGGGTGATCCCGGCGTTGTGCACCAGAATGTCGAGGCCGTCCGGCAGTTGTTCGATCAGGTGCGCGGCGGCATCTTCGGCGCAGATATCAAGGGTGATCGCCCGGCCGCCAAGACGTGCGGCGAGGGCTTCCAGATCAGTCTTGGCCGGGGGGACGTCGAGCAGAATCACCTCGGCGCCATCGCGGGCGAGGGTCTCGGCAATCGAGGCGCCGATCCCGCGTGCCGCACCGGTGACCAGCGCCTTGCGTCCGGCCAATGGCCGGGTCCAATCGGTGACCGGCGTGGCGCACGGGCTCAGGCGAATCACCTGCCCGGAAACAAAGGCACTTTTCGGTGACAGGAAAAACCGCAACGGCCCCTCAAGCTGATCTTCAGCGCCGTCACCGACATAGATCAGTTGCAGCGTGCCGCCGCTGCGCAGCTCCTTGGCCAGCGAACGTGAAAAGCCTTCGAGCGCCCGTTGCGCACTGGATGCAAAGGGCTCGCGCAGGGTTTCCGGGGCGCGGCCGAGAATCACCAGGTGCGCGCTGCTGTCGAGGTTTTTCATCAACGGCTGGAAGAATTCGCGCAGCTGTTTGAGCTGGTCGGTGTGTTGCAGGTCGCTGGCATCGAACACCACGGCCTTGAGTTTAGGCCCGTGCCCGGGAATCCACGCGGTGGCCAGCGACGGTTCAGTGCCGTAGCTGTAGATCGCATCGGTCAGGCGGTTGGCGAACGCATTGACCCGCTCGGCCAGCGGCCCGCCACCGATCAACAGCGCGCCGTCCACCGGCCGCAGGCGTCCGGCCTGCCAGCGTTCCAGCCGCACCGGCGACGGCAGGCCCAAAGCCCCGACCAGACGGTGGCCGATGGATGAGTTGGCGAAGTCGATATAGCGGTCAGACATGGAACGCTCTCCAAAAGTTGGGGTTCAAAGTGTGGACTACCAACGGCAATCAATCGTTCGATCCACGCAATAAGGCCTACGCTAGAACAGCAGAGTAGACCACCGTCCCTGTGGGAGCTGGCTTGCCAGCGATGGCGGAGTGTCAGCCACTGGAAATGCTGGAGGTGCCGGCCCTATCGCTGGCAAGCCAGCTCCCACAGGGATTTCCATGAATTCGGATCAACAAGGAGCTTTTCATGAGTCAGCTGCGCCGCGTCGCCATCATCGGTGGTAACCGTATTCCTTTCGCCCGTTCCAACGGGCCGTACGCCACTGCCAGCAATCAGGTGATGCTCACTGCTGCCCTGGAAGGCCTGATCGAACGCTACAACCTGCACGGCCTGCGCATCGGGGAAGTGGTGGCGGGTGCGGTGCTTAAATTGTCACGAGATATGAACCTGACCCGCGAGTGCGTGCTCGGCTCGCGGCTGTCGCCGGCCACCCCGGCCTATGACATCCAGCAAGCCTGCGGCACCGGGCTGGAGGCGGCGCTGCTGGTGGCCAACAAAATCGCCCTCGGCCAGATTGACTGCGGCATTGCCGGTGGCGTCGACACCACCTCGGACGCGCCGATCAGCGTCAGCGAAGGCTTGCGCAAAATCCTTCTGCAGGCCAACCGCGCCAAGACCACCGGCGACAAGCTGAAAACCTTTCTGCAACTGCGTCCGCGGCACCTGATCCCGGAATTCCCGCGTAACGGCGAACCGCGTACCGGTCTGTCGATGGGCCAGCACTGCGAACTGATGGCGCAGACCTGGAACATCCCCCGTGAGGAGCAGGATCAACTGGCCCTCGAAAGCCATCACAAACTCGCCGCGTCCTACAGTGAAGGCTGGCACAACGACCTGATGACGCCGTTCCTCGGCCTGACCCGCGACAACAACCTGCGTCCGGACCTGACCCTGGAAAAACTCGCCACGCTCAAACCCGCTTTCGAAAAAAGCGCGAAGGGCACGCTGACAGCGGGCAACTCCACGCCACTCACCGACGGCGCCTCGGTGGTGCTGCTGGGCAGCGAGGAATGGGCGAAGGAGCGTGGTTTGCCGATCCTCGCCTACCTGCGCGATGGCGAAGCGGCGGCGGTGGATTTCGTCAACGGCGCCGAAGGCCTGTTGATGGCGCCGGTGTATGCAGTGCCGCGCCTGCTGGCGCGTAATGGGTTGACCCTGCAAGACTTCGATTACTACGAAATTCACGAAGCGTTTGCCGCGCAGGTGCTGTGCACGCTCAAGGCCTGGGAAGACCCCGAATACTGCAAGACGCGTTTGGGGCTGGACGCACCGCTGGGTTCGATCGACCGCAGCCGGCTGAATGTGAAAGGCAGCTCGCTGGCGGCGGGGCATCCGTTTGCCGCGACCGGAGGGCGGATTGTCGCCAACCTGGCAAAACTGCTGGATGCGGCCGGCAAGGGCAGGGGGCTGATCTCGATCTGCGCGGCGGGCGGCCAGGGTGTCACCGCGATCATCGAACGTTGAGCCCGCTCCCATAGGGGGAAATGAATGCCAATGTCAGATTCTGTCGCAAATGCCCTCGACGCTGATTGCCAACATTTCAAACGGGCTCAGCTATGATCGGCAACGGTCGATTATTTCGGCACAGTGTGTGCATCCACAGGGTTCACAGGTCGGCAACCCCTCCCCGTAGCGCGAGGATTGCCGTATAACGAGTGACATTCGCGTGTTTGGTAATAAAGGACCCACAATAAAAGCTGATGAAGACTCCAAAACGCATTGAACCCCTGATCGAAGACGGTCTGGTCGACGAAGTGCTGCGCCCACTCATGAGTGGTAAAGAAGCAGCTGTTTATGTGGTGCGCTGCGGTAACCAGTTACGTTGCGCGAAGGTTTACAAGGAGGCGAACAAACGCAGTTTCCGCCAGGCAGCCGAGTATCAGGAAGGCCGCAAGGTGCGTAACAGCCGGCAGGCGCGAGCGATGGCCAAGGGTTCGAAATTCGGTCGCAAAGAGACCGAAGACGCCTGGCAGAACGCCGAAGTCGCGGCGCTGTTCCGTCTGGCCGGTGCCGGCGTGCGAGTGCCCAAGCCGTACGACTTTCTGGATGGCGTGCTGCTGATGGAACTGGTGGCCGACGAATACGGCGATGCCGCCCCGCGTCTGAACGATGTGGTGCTGGAGCCGGATCAGGCCCGCGAATATCACGCGTTCCTGATCTCGCAGATCGTGCTGATGTTGTGTACCGGTCTGGTGCACGGTGACCTCTCGGAGTTCAACGTGCTGCTGACCCCGACCGGCCCGGTGATCATCGACCTGCCGCAGGCGGTGGATGCCGCTGGCAACAACCACGCGTTCAGCATGCTCGAGCGCGATGTGGGCAACATGGCTTCGTACTTCGGGCGCTTTGCCCCGGAGCTGAAGCAGACCCGCTACGCGAAAGAAATGTGGGCGCTGTACGAAGCCGGCACCTTGCACCCCAACAGCGTGCTCACCGGCGAGTTCGACGATCCTGAAGACCTGGCCGACGTTGGCGGAGTGTTGCGCGAGATCGAAGCGGCGCGGCTCGACGAAGAGCGCAAGCAGGCGATCCGTGCGGCGGATGACGAGCCCAAAGGCAAGTCCGACGAACCGCCGCCGCCACCGTGGATGCAGTAAGCGCATGAACAGAAACCCGGCTTCGGCCGGGTTTTTTGTGCCTGCCCAAAACACCGAAGATCCCTTGTAGGAGTGAGCCTGCTCGCGATGGCGGTGTGTCATTCAGCAAAAGTGTTGCCTGATACACAGCCATCGCGAGCAGGCTCACTCCTACAAGGGATTTGTGGTGTTCCTGGAATGTGTGTGGGAATCTTGTCCGCCCTCGCACACTCAAGGATTGAATGTGAACGCCCGCCTCATCATCACCGCCCGGCTGATCTCCGACTTCGGCGCCTTCCTCAACATGGTCGCCCTGGCGACTTACGTTTACCTGCTAAGCAACAGCGCCATGAGCGTCGGGGTGTTCCTCGCCAGCCGCGTCGGTGGGGGGATTTTCGCCAGCCTGATCGGCACACGGTTCTATCGGCGCTGGAATGGCCGGGTGCCGCTGATCGCCTTCGATCTGCTGCGCGCGGCGCTGCTCGGGCTGCTGTTGATCCTGCCGGTGAGCCAGCAGGCGTTGCTGTTGCCGGTGATCGCTTTCGGCCTGGGTTTTGGCAATTCGATGTTCGCCATCGGCCTCAACAGCCAGTTGCCACGGCTGATCGAGCCGGCGCTGCTACTGAAAACCAATGCCTGGATCACCTCGGCGTCATCCGCAGCGATGGTCGGCGGCAGCCTGGTGTCCGGTTTGCTGGTGGCAGCCTTCGGTTTCGAAACGGTCTTCGCGCTCAACGCACTGACCTATGTGCTGGCGGCGCTGTTGATTGCACCGTTGCGCTTCGCCGCTGCAGAAGTCAGCGAACAATCGATCAGCGAACGCGGCGAATGGTCAGCCCTGAAACAAGGCCTGCGCAGCGCTCCGGTGATTGCGGCGATGCTCGCCGTGACCATGGCCGACACCTTGGGCAGTGCCGCGCACAACGTCGGCTTCCCGATCATTTCCAAACTGCTGACACCCGACTCGGCCAGCACCACGCTGGGCCTGATGCTGGCGGTGTGGGCCAGCGGCAAACTGCTCGGGGCACGGATTGCCAGTCGCCTCAAAGGCACGGATAACATTGATTTGGAACGACGGTATTTCTTCGGCGTGGCGTTGATGTCCTGCGGTTTCATCCTGATGTTCCAGCAGCACAGCCTTTTCGGTCTGCTGCTGTTTTCCCTGCCGGCGGGGTTGGGTGACGGTATTTCTGAAGTCGGCCTGATGTCGCGCCTGCAACGTGAACCGGAGCATTTGCGGCTGCCGATTTTCAGTTTCCTGACCTTGCTGCAAATGACCGGGTTCGGCGTCGGCATGCTGATTGCCGCGCCGTTTTACGGTTGGTGGACGCCGGGTGCCGTGGTCATGCTGTTCCACGGCATCCCGCTCGGCACATTGTTGGCCGTGAAGTGGCTGGCGCTCAGGCGCGGGCGGGTTGAGCGCAGCAGCCCGACGCCAGTTCCTTGAGGATCGGGCAATCGGGGCGATGGTCGCCATTACAGTGCTCGACCAGATCCTGCAGGGTGTCGCGCAGCTCGCCGAGTTCGCGGATCTTCTGATTCAGCTCGTCGATGTGCTGACGCGCCAGCGCTTTCACATCGGCACTGGCACGCTGGCGATCCTGCCACAGGGTCAGCAGCTTGCCGACTTCCTCAAGGGAAAAACCCAGGTCCCGCGAACGCTTGATGAACGCCAGGGTGTGCAGGTCATCGTCGCTGTAGACCCGGTAGCCGCTGTCGGTGCGATGGGCAGCCTTGAGCAGGCCGATCGACTCGTAATAGCGGATCATCTTCGCGCTCAGGCCACTGTGCCGGGCCGCTTGGCCGATGTTCATCGCTGTTCCTCCAGATCCTTCGGTTTCCAGGTTTTCAACAGTAGCGCATTGCTCACCACGCTGACGCTCGACAGTGCCATCGCCGCACCGGCCAGCACCGGGTTGAGGAAGCCGAACGCCGCCAGCGGAATGCCGATCAGGTTGTAGACGAAGGCCCAGAACAGGTTCTGGCGGATCTTCGCGTAGGTCTTGCGGCTGATCTCCAGCGCTGCCGGCACCAGCCGTGGATCGCCGCGCATCAGAGTGATGCCGGCGGCGTGCATGGCCACATCGGTGCCGCCGCCCATGGCGATGCCGATATCGGCAGCGGCTAGTGCGGGGGCGTCGTTGATGCCGTCGCCGACCATCGCCACCACGCCGGTTTTCTTCAGTTCGGCGACGGTCGCGGCTTTGTCGGCGGGGAGCACTTCGGCATGAACGTTTTCAATGCCCAGCGCCTCGGCCACCACGCGCGCACTGCCACGGTTGTCGCCGGTCAGCAGATGGCTGTGAATACCGCGGACGGCCAGTTGCTGCACGGCTTGCAGTGCGCCGGGCTTGAGCGTGTCGCCGAAGGCGAACAGTCCGAGCACTTGCGGTTCCGGGCTTTGCTCGATCAGCCACGACAGGGTTCGGCCTTGGCTTTCCCAAGCCTTGGCGGACTCGGCGAGATTGCCCGCGCTCAGGCCACTTTCTTCCAGCAAGCGCCGATTGCCCAGCGCCAGGCGCCGACCGTCAAGCGTGCCAGCGATACCGCGCCCGGTCAGGGACTGGCTGTCGCTGACATCCGGCACGCTCAGGTCACGCTCGGCGGCCGCGTCCAGCACGGCTTTGGCCAGCGGATGCTCGCTGCCGCGTTGCAGGGCACCGGCCAGTCTCAGCAGAGTATTTTCATCGCCATCCAGCGCACTGAAATGGGCGATGCGCGGGGTGCCGGAAGTCAGCGTGCCGGTCTTGTCGAAGACCACGTTGTCGACTGCATGGGCACGTTCCAGCGCTTCGGCGTCCTTGATCAGAATGCCGTGACGCGCAGCCACACCCGTGCCGGCCATGATCGCCGTCGGCGTGGCGAGGCCGAGGGCACATGGACAGGCAATCACCAGCACGGCAACAGCGTTGATCAACGCGGTTTCCATGGGCGCGCCGTATAGCCACCAGCCGATCAGGGTGGCGAGGGCGATCAGCAACACGCTGGGCACGAACACCTGGCTGACTTTATCCACCAGTTTTTGGATCGGCGCTTTCGCCGCCTGAGCGTCTTCTACCAGACGGATGATCCGCGCCAGCACGCTTTCCGCGCCGAGGGCGGTGGTGCGCACCAGCAAGCGACCTTCACCGTTGATCGCGCCGCCGGTGACTTTGTCGCCCGGCTGTTTTGGCACCGGCAGGCTTTCGCCGCTGATTAGCGCTTCGTCCGCGTGGCTCTGACCTTCGAGCACTTCGCCGTCGACCGGGAAGCGTTCGCCGGGTTTGACCAGCACCTGATCATTCAGGCGCAGAGCGCTGATCGCCACGTCTTGCTCGCGACCGTCAATGACCTGAATCGCCCGTTCCGGACGCAAGGCTTCGAGGGCGCGGATGGCGCTGGCGGTCTGGCGTTTGGCGCGGCTTTCCAGGTATTTGCCGAGGAGCACCAGGGCGATCACCACCGCCGAGGCTTCGAAATACAGATGCGGCATGCGCCCGGCGGCGGTGGCCCATTCGTACAGGCTCAAGCCATAACCGGCGCTGGTGCCGAGGGCCACCAGCAAGTCCATGTTACCGGCGCCGGCGCGCACGGCTTTCCACGCGGCCACGTAGAAACGTGCACCGAAAATGAATTGCACCGGGGTGGCGAGGGCGAATTGCGCCCAGGCCGGAAGCATCCAGTGAATGCCGAACGGTTGCAGCAGCATCGGCAACACCAGCGGCAACGCCAGGACGATCGCGCAGATCAGCGCCCAGCGTTCATGTTGCAGGCGCTGTTGCTGGTTATCGGTGGCGGGGTGTTCGGCTTGCCAGACGCTGGCCGAGTAACCGGCCTTGCTTACAGCATCGAGCAGCGACTGAATGTCGACCTGACCGAGCCATTCGAGGTGTGCGCGTTCGTTGGCGAGGTTGACGCTGACGCTCTTCACCCCGGGGACTTTGTTCAGGGCGCGCTCGACGCGACCGACGCACGAGGCGCAGGTCATGCCGTCGATGCTCAACTCCACCGTCTGCTGCGGCACGCTGTAACCGGCGCGTTCAACCGCCGCCATCAACGACGGCAAGCTGTCACCAGGCGCCTGGACGCGGGCCTGTTCGGTGGCGAGATTGACGCTGACGGCACTGGCGCCGCTGACTTTGCGCAACGCCCGCTCGACACGCCCGGCGCAACTGGCGCAGGTCATGCCGGCAATCGGCAGATCGAAAGTGATGGAATCGGACATCGGTCTTACTCCCTGTAGAAGATGCCTACAAGGATCAACCTTGCCACGCGGGCAAGGTCAAGCGCCAATATTTGACTCACTACAAAAACAGTGTGGGAGCGGGCTTGCTCGCGAATGCGGTGTGTCAGTCAACATCATCGCTGAATGACACAGCGCATTCGCGAGCAAGCCCGCTCCCACATTTGGAGTTTTGCTTAGTATTCGAGGGCGGCAGGTCGCAGGTACAAGCCTTTGGCATTTGCCGCGATCCGGTACTTGAGCACATCGCCGGCCTTAAGCGAGATCTCCTGCGCCGGCGGCGCGAGCATGCCTGCCTGGCAACCCGGCACTTGGCCAGGCAATTGTTTCAGACGGATGGAAATCGTCCCGTGGGGCAGGTTGAACGAAGTGGTCTGTTCCTGCAGCAGGCGCGCTGCCAGTTCATCATTGACGTACACGCCAATCTCGCAGGGAGTCGGCACTTCCAGACGCTCGCGCGAGATGATCAGAACGGCGTAGTCCTCACCGGTCGCGTTGGCCTGGGGCAGGGCGGCAAAGAGGCTGAGCAAGCCAAACAGGCTGAAAGCTGACCAGCGCATGGCTGAATCTCCTGAATTTGAGTCATTGATGCACGCAGCTTGGCTGAGCGCGACGCCGATTGCCAGCCCGGCAGTTTTCTGCAGAACTTGACCTTGCCATGGTGGCAAGCTCGACACTGCGGGCAACCTCACTCAAAGGAGTCCATCCATGCAAGTGTTCAACGTTCAAGGCATGTCCTGCGGCCACTGTGTCAAAGCCATCACCAACGCCGTGCAGGCGAAGGATCCGGCGGCCAGCGTACGGGTCGATCTGGCGGCTAAAGAAGTTGGTGTCGAGAGTTCGCTGAGTGCCGAGCAAGTGATCGAGGTGATCAGCGAAGAGGGCTACCCGGTAAAACTCGCCGGATAACGATAAATCCCTGTGGCGAGGGAGCTTGCTCCCGCCGGGTCGCGAAGCGGCCCTTTTTTTCAATTGAAAAACACTCGGCGTGCTGCGCAGTCCAGCGGGAGCAAGCTCCCTCGCCACAGGTTTCAGGTGTAGGTCATCTGATTTCTAATAGTTAGCGAGCTATCGGAATGTTCAAGGTGTCTCAGCGCGGCTAGACTGTCGGGCTGCCGACTTCTATCCCACCTGGATGCCTGATGAACTTCCGTACCATTCTGATTCTCGGTGCCCTGAGCGCCTTCGGTCCGCTGGCGATCGACTTCTATTTGCCGGCGTTCCCGTCGATGGCGCTGGCCTTTGGCACTGATGAAAAGCATGTGCAACTGACCCTGGCAGCCTATTTCGCCGGTCTGTCGATCGGGCAGTTGCTGTATGGGCCGGTGGCCGACCGGTTTGGTCGGCGCCTGCCGCTGTTGGTCGGTGTCGGCCTGTTCACCCTGGCTTCGCTGGCCTGTGCTTATGCACCGAATCTGGAATGGCTGATCGGCGCGCGTTTCGTTCAGGCGCTGGGCGGCTGCGCGGGGATGGTGATTTCCCGGGCGGTGGTCAGTGACAAGTGCGATGCGGTCGGTTCGGCGAAAGTCTTTTCGCAACTGATGCTGGTGATGGGATTGGCGCCGATTCTCGCGCCGTTGCTCGGCGGTCTGCTGGTCAATACCACGGGCTGGCAGTCGATCTTCCTCGCACTGACGGGCTTCAGCGCACTGGCCGGCCTGGCTGTGGCGCTGGGTCTGCCGGAAAGTCTGCCGGACTATGTGCCGCGCCAGCCGTTGTCCGGTGCGTTGCGCCAATACGGCCGGCTGTTTGGCGACCGGGTGTTTCTCGGCCACGCCCTGACCGGCGGTATCGCGGTCGCCGGGATGTTTTCCTATATCGCCGGTTCGCCGTTCGTCTTCATCAAACTGTACGGCGTACCCGCCGAGCATTTCGGCTGGCTGTTCGGCACCAATGCGGCGGGGTTCATTCTGGTGGCCCAGGTCAATGCGCGGCTGTTGGCCAAGCGCGGTCCGGCATTCCTGCTGGCACGGGCGGTGTGGGTGTATCTGTTGGCCGGGGTTTCTTTGCTCGCGGTCAGCTCGCTGCACACCGAAGCGTTGTGGCCGCTGTTGATCCCGTTGTTCGTGTGTATCGCCAGCCTCGGCTGCATCCTGCCCAACGCAGCGGCGTGTGCAATGAACGGCCAGGGTGCGCGTGCCGGTAGTGCGTCGGCACTGATGGGCTGCCTGCAGTTCAGCGTGGCTTCCGGCGCGGCTTCGCTGGTGGGCGTTCTGCACGATGGCAGCGCCATGCCGATGGCCATGGTCATCAGTCTGTGCGGGTTGCTGGTGGTGAGCGTCGCGATGTACACCCGGCATTTGCAGAATGCCCGGGCGTTGGCGCAAGCGCAGGCCGAAGCCTGATTGCCTCAGCCGACGGCGCGTTGCTGTCCGGGGTCGGGAATCCGATGGGGCGCGTGCAGGCGCGCTTCGAGGGTGCGGGTGAAGGCGAGCGCCTCGGCTTCACTGCGAAAGGTCACGGCGTGCTGGTCCAGGCGAACCTGCCATTGGGACTTTGCCACTTCTTTTATCAGGATCTTCATTACTGACCTCCCTTGTGTAAAAGATGCATCGCAGAGGCTTCGAGTGTAGACCTGAATACGATCGGATTTGTGACAACGATCAAGCATCTGACTGACGGCAAAAAATAGCGCCAGCCCTTGAAAGGACTGGCGCTGATTACGACGTCCGGGTTTTCAGAAACTTTCTAAAACAATTTTGCCCTTGGCCTTGCCGCTTTCCAGCAGCTCATGCGCCCGGCGCAGGTTCGCCGCGTTGATCGTGCCGAAATGCTCGCCGACGGTGGTCTTCAACGTCCCCGCATCAATCAGCTCGGCCACGCGGTTGAGCAGCTTGTGCTGCTCGATCATGTCCGGTGTTTCGAACAGCGAGCGGGTGTACATGAACTCCCAGTGCAGCGACAGGCTCTTGCGCTTGAGCTGGCTCACGTCCAGCGACTTCGGATCGTCGATCAGCGCGAGTTTGCCTTGCGGGGCCAACGCCTCGACCAGTTGCTCCAGGTGCAGATCGGTCTGGGTCAGGCTGGCGACGTGGGTCACGTGATCGATGCCGGCGCGTTTCAGTTCCTCGCTCAACGGCTGGCTGTGGTCGATCACCAGGTCGGCACCCAGCTCGGTCACCCAGTCGCGAGTCTGTGCACGGGACGCGGTGCCGATGACCTTCAGGCCGGTCAACTGGCTGGCCAGTTGGGTGAGGATCGAACCGACGCCGCCAGCGGCGCCGACGATCAGCAGGCTTTGACCTTCATCGGTCTTGCCCTCACGGATCTGCAGGCGTTCGAACAGCAGTTCCCACGCGGTGATCGCGGTCAGCGGCAGCGCGGCGGCTTCGGCAAAACCGAGGGATTTGGGCATGTGGCCAACAATGCGCTCATCGACCACGTGCAGCTCGCTGTTGCCACCGGCACGGGCGATGGAGCCAGCGTAAAACACTTTGTCGCCGGCCTTGAACAGCGTCACTTCACTGCCGACGGCCTTGACCACACCGGCGACGTCCCAGCCGAGTACTTTTGCTGCGCCGTTTTCCGGCGCCACGTTCTGCCGCACCTTGGTGTCGACCGGGTTGACCGAGATGGCTTTGACTTCCACCAGCAGGTCGCGCGGGCCGGCGACCGGCTCCGGCAGTTCGATGTCTTGCAGGGATTTTTCGTCGCTGATCGGCAGGGAGGCGAAATAGGCGATGGCTTTCATGACTTGCTCCGTAACGGTAATAGAAGAAGGGCTCAGGCGATGGCGCCCAGACGTTTCAATTGAAAGTGTTCGATGCAGTGGCCGGCGACGGCCTGGAAGTTCTGAAAATGCGCGCTGGCGTTGTGCGCCGAAAGGATTTCCTCGCTGGCCCAGTGTTCGATCACATAAAAGGTCAGCGGATCGGCGAGGTCGCGATGCAGGTCGTACTGGCTGCAGCCTTCTTCGGCGCGACTCGGCTCAACCAGTTCGCGCAGGGCGTTTTCGAGGGTGTCCTGCTGGCCGGGTTTGGCGATCAGGGTGGCGATGGCGGTGAATGCTTGGGACATGTGCGGCTCCAGTCGCGGGATAAATTTGCTTGAACCCATCATTGGCTATTTCTCGGCGCGATAAAACCGGCTAAAAGAGCAGTCTCTTTCAATATTTTTTTGATAATCGAGGCTGAGAATGCTGCGTTTCGACGATTTACAGTTGTTCGTTCGCGCGGCGGATCTGGGCAGCCTGTCGGCAGCGGCGCGGGTGATGGACATGTCCGCGGCAGTGGCCAGCGCCGCGCTCAAACGCATCGAACAGCAACTGGGCGTGCGTTTGCTGGCGCGCTCGACCCGCAGCCTGCGTCTGACCGCCGAGGGCGAAGGCTTCCTCGAATACGCGCGGGCCGCGTTGAGTTCGCTGGACGAAGGCCGGCGATTTCTCTCCAGCGCGCAGGATCAGGTCAGCGGCATCCTGCAGTTGTCGGCGCCTTCGGATTTCGGGCGCAACTTGCTGTTGCCGTGGCTCGACGAGTTTCAGCGCGAGCATCCGAAACTGACCGTGCGCCTGTTGCTCGGTGATCGCATCGCCGACCTGTTCCGCCAGCCGGTGGACATCGCCCTGCGTTATGGCGAACCCGAGGATTCGAGCCTGGTGGCCCTGCCCATCGCTCCGGACAATCGCCGCGTGCTCTGCGCATCGCCGGCGTACCTGGCGCGCCACGGCGAACCGCGTCAGCTCGAACAACTGGCGCAGCACAATTGCCTGCTGTACATGCTCGGCAGTCGCGTGCACGACCATTGGAGTTTTCATGACGGCAAACGTGAAGTCGGCCTGACGGTCAGTGGTGATCGTTTCAGTGATGACGCCGACGTCGTCCGGTTGTGGGCGGTGGCGGGGGCGGGCATCGCCTACAAATCGTGGCTCGATGTCGGCGCGGATGTGCTCGCCGGGCGCCTCAAAGTGTTGCTGCCAGAGCTGCTCTGTGAGCGTGCTCCGCTGAATCTGTTGTGCGCCCATCGCGCACAATTGAGTAAGCCGGTGAACCTTTTGAGGGAAATGCTCGCCAGCCGATGCGCCGAATTGAGTAGTCAATTTCCCCATTTCCCGAAAGTTGATCATTAGTCGCAGGCAATTAGCGAAATTTCACTCAGGAACTATCACCATTCGTGTCAGCCACGGCGCAGGAAGCAGCGTGCATCCCGCTTATACTAGCGACCGCCTCAAACCTGCACCGATAACCGGTCAGGACTGAATCCGGCCGGTTTTTCAGAGCCGGGCGAGCGCTGCACAAACGCCGCGGACACTCCATTGACGGGTGCCGCAGCACCGGCCTGGCTTGCTCCGGTTCATGGCGTTTTACCCGTCTTGGCCGATGACCCATTACTGGTCAAGATGTCTTCGAGCAGTAGACGATACGATTCAACAGGGAGTGAATACATGGAACATGCACCTTGCATCAGCCAGATCGCCACGCTGCTGGCCGACCCCAAGCGCAGTGCGATGATGTGGGCGTTGATGGATGGCTCGGCACGCCAGACCGAAGAGCTGGCGCTGCTGGCAGGGTTGTCGCCATCTTCGGCCAGTGCGCATCTGGGGCGTTTGTCCGCCGGGGGCCTGTTGAAAGTCGAGGTCCGTGGGCGCAAGCGCTTTTTCCGTCTGGCAGCCCCGGAGATCGCGGCGGCCATCGAAGCGCTGGCCAGTGCCACGATCGCCAGCGCACCGCGGGAAATTCCTCACGTATTCAAACGCTCGGCACCGAGCGCCAATCCCCGGACTGCGCCGTCTTCACTGCTGCGTGCGCGCTTTTGCGATGATCATTTGGGTGGCACGCTGGCCGCCGATCTGTATCAGCGTCTGCTCGATGCCGGCTGGCTCGAACAGATCGAGCAGCGGGTCGTGGTGACCCTCAAAGGCTCGACGCAACTGGCCAACCGCGGTGTGTTCATCCAGGCCCTCGCTCATCGCAAGGCTCAGGTGGCGTGTGCCTGTCCGGACTGGAGTGAACGTCGCCCGCACCTGGGCGGTTCACTCGGCGCGGCGGTGCTGCAACTGTTCATGCAGTCCGGCTGGCTGGTGCTGCCCAAGGACTCCCGAGCCTTGCAAGTGACCTCGGCCGGGCAGCGGGAAATCCAGCGGTTCGCCAAGGAAACCGAGCTGGAATTGGCGTAATAGAGCGTTCGCCGGCCGACACTTCGACGCTGGCGTCGCCTGTGACTGCGAACAGGTCGTATCCAGAAAAAGCGCTGAGGCGTTATCGCGCACACTCGATCCGCACACATTGCGGAGGGGATGGGCATGGATACGCGAGACTTCAGCGCGGCAGAACGCCTGGAACGGCTGCCGCTCAGCGGTTATCACCGGGTTATTTTCATCATCATTGCCCTGGCGTTCTTTTTCGACTCCATGGACCTGGCCATGATGACGTTCCTGCTCGGCTCGATCAAAACCGAGTTCGGCTTGAGCAGTGCACAGGCTGGCCTGCTCGCCAGTTCGAGTTTTTTCGGCATGGTGCTGGGGGCGTCGTTATCGGGGATGCTCGCCGATCGTTTCGGGCGCAAACCGGTGTTTCAGTGGAGCATCGTGTTGTGGGGCGTGGCCAGTTATCTGTGTTCGACCGCGCAAACGGTCGAGAGCCTGACGCTGTTCCGGATCCTGCTGGGGATCGGCATGGGCATGGAGTTTCCGATTGCACAGTCGATGCTTTCGGAGTTGATCCCGGCGCAGCGGCGCGGGCGCTACATTGCATTGATGGACGGTTTCTGGCCGCTGGGTTTTGTTGCCGCCGGGGTGCTGTCGTACTTTCTGCTGCCGCTGATTGGCTGGCGCGATATCTTCCTGGTGTTGGCGGTGCCGGCGGTGTTTGTGCTGGCGATCCGGTTCTTTATCCCCGAATCACCGCGCTGGCTGGAGCAAGCCGGACGCCATGAGGCGGCGGACAAAGTACTGAGCGCGATCGAGGCGCGCGTGCGCACCTCGTTCGGGGTCGCGACGCTGCCTGAGCCGGTGCGCCTGCCAAGAACAGTGACGCCGCCGGGCAACTTCTTCTCGGCGCTCAGGCAGATCTGGTCGCCGCAATATCGCCAGCGCACCACGATGATCTGGAGCCTGTGGTTTTTCGCCTTGCTCGGTTTTTACGGGCTGACGTCGTGGCTCAGTGCGTTGTTGCAACAGTCGGGTTTTGCCGTGACCCAGTCGGTGTATTACACCGTGCTGATTTCTCTGGGCGGGATTCCCGGATTCCTGATGGCGGCGTGGCTGGTGGAGCGCTGGGGGCGCAAGCCGGTGTGCATCGTGACGTTGCTTGGCGGCGGGGTGATGGCGTTTCTCTACGGGCAGAGCGCGGTGTTCGGCGGCAACGTCGCCTTGCTGATCAGCTCGGGGCTGCTGATGCAGTTTTTCCTGTTCGGCATGTGGGCGGTGCTCTACACCTATACGCCGGAGTTGTACCCGACTTCGGCGCGCGCCACAGGCTCGGGCTTTGCCTCGGCGATTGGCCGTGTCGGCTCGTTGCTCGGGCCGCTGGTGACCGGGCTGGTGTTCCCGATTACCGGGCAAGGCGGAGTTTTTGCGCTGGGCGCGCTGTGCTTTGCGATTGCGGCGGGGGTGGTGTGGCTGTTCGGGATGGAGACGCGGGGCAAGACGCTGGAAGAGCTGACTGAAGCAGAGATCGCTGGCTGAACACAGCACCCTGTGGGAGCGGGCTTGCTCGCGAAAGCGGTGTGTCATTCAACCAATATGTCGACTGACACACCGCTTTCGCGAGCAAGCCCGCTCCCACAGGGGATTTGCTTTGTACTTACGGTTTTACCAGACGCGCATCCAGGCTGTTCTGCGCCAGGCGCTTGGCCTGATCCTGGGTCATGCCCAGGTGTTCATGCAGCGCATGGAAGTTCTCGGTGACGTAGCCGCCGAAATACGCCGGGTCATCGGAGTTGACGGTGACCTTCACCCCACGCTCTAGCATGTCGAGGATGTTGTGCTGCGACATGTGATCGAACACGCAGAGCTTGGTGTTCGACAGCGGGCACACAGTCAACGGGATCTGCTCGTCGATGATCCTCTGCATCAGGCGCTCGTCTTCGATGGCGCGTACGCCATGGTCGATACGCTGGATCTTCAGCAGGTCGATGGCTTCCCAGATGTACTCCGGCGGGCCTTCTTCACCGGCGTGGGCGACGGTCAGGAAACCCTCGTGGCGGGCGCGGTCGAACACACGCTGGAACTTGCTTGGCGGGTGACCCATCTCGGAGCTGTCGAGACCGACGGCGACAAACGCATCACGGAACGGCAGCGCCTGATCGAGGGTTTTCTGTGCTTCGTCTTCGCTCAGGTGGCGCAGGAAGCTCAGGATCAAACCGCTGGTGATGCCCAGTTGCTGTTCGCCATCCTTGAGTGCCGCAGCGATGCCGTTGAGCACCACTTCGAACGGGATGCCCCGGTCGGTGTGGGTCTGCGGGTCGAAGAACGGTTCGGTGTGAATCACGTTCTGCGCTTTGCAGCGCAGCAGGTAGGCCCAAGTCAGGTCGTAGAAGTCCTGCGAGGTGCGCAGCACGTCGGCGCCCTGGTAATACAGGTCGAGAAATTCCTGCAGGTTGTTGAAGGCGTAAGCCTTGC
This sequence comes from Pseudomonas sp. IT-93MI4, assembly GCF_949767635.1. NCBI lineage: Bacteria > Pseudomonadati > Pseudomonadota > Gammaproteobacteria > Pseudomonadales > Pseudomonadaceae > Pseudomonas > Pseudomonas sp. IT-93MI4. Next base: position 17,872 of record NZ_CATKPP010000044.1, on the reverse strand, counting down.
GCAGGGTTTCGACATCGCTCCACGGCAGGGCGATCTTGTTGCGTTCGGCCAGGGCGAACAGCAACTCAGGCTCCAGCGAGCCTTCCAGATGCAGGTGCAGTTCGGCCTTGGGCAGGGCGTTGAGCCAATCGTACATATTCTTTTCTCATCAGGTGCAGATGGCGGCCATTCTACAGATGCGCGCCGAAACAATTGGCAAAACCTGACCAAGCGATCCATCACACCGCTTGCGGCTCGCGCCGATAGGCGTAGGTATCGGCGAAGCGCGACAGCAGGAATTCGGCGCAGGTGGTGGTCGGATATTTCGCCGGATGCTGTGCGTCCTGGCAACCGGGCAGGCATTCGATGCGGGTGTCCGGGTGCGGCTCGGCGAAGAACGGCATCGAATAGCGATCCACCCCCAGCGGGCTGATCACCCGGTGAGGGGTCGAGCGATAGCGGTCGTTGCTCCAGCGCGCCATCATGTCGCCGAGGTTGACCACGAAGGTGCCGTCAATCGGTGGCGCGTCGATCCATTCACCGTTGATGTTCTTCACTTGCAGGCCGCCGGCGCTGTCCTGGTAGAGCAGGGTGATGCAGCCGTAATCGGTGTGCGCTCCGGCGCCTTGCTGTTCGGCGCTGCTGGCGGTGTGGCGTGGTGGGTAGTGGATCATCCGCAGTACGCTGACCGGCTCAACGAAGCGCGAATCGAAGAAGTCGCGTTCGATCCCCAGCGCAATCGTCATCGCCCGCAGCAGGGTTTGCGCGAGCGCCTGCATGTCGAGGTAATGCTGCTCCATCAGCGCCTCCCAGCCTGCTTGTGCCGGATGACGATTCGGCCCGCGCAGCGGTTTTTCCGCGAGCACCTCGGGATGATCCGCCGGCAAGTGCAGGCCCATGTCGAAGGTTTCTTTGAGGTCGCTGGGTTTGTCCGGGTCGAGTTGCTCGGTGGCGATAGCGCCGTAGCCGCGGTGGTGACGGGTCTGGGTGATGTCGATCCTGAGTTTTTCTTCTGTCGGTTGCGCAAAAAAACGCTGGGCGTGGTCGAGCAGCGAGTCGATGCGCTGTGCGGAAATCGGGTGGCCCTTGATGTAGAAAAAGCCCCATTCGCGGCAGGCCTGGTCGATCTGCGCGGCGACGGCGGGCCAGGCGTTTTGGTCGGTGGAATAGAGCGGGCTGATGTCGATGACCGGAAGCTGATCCATACACAATCCTTGAGAACGCTGAAGATCAAATGTGGGAGCTGGCTTGCCAGCGATAGCGGTCTGACAGGCAACAATGATGTTGAATGTGAGGACCCCATCGCTGGCAAGCCAGCTCCCACAGGGACGATGCAAGTTTGAAGAGATTACTTCGGCATCTCGGCCTTCATGCCTTCAACGTAGTAGTTCATCGACGCCAGTTCGGCATTGGTTGCGCTCACACCGGCCGGGATTTTCTCGACGCCGGCCTGATCCTTGATCGGCCCGGTGAACGGTTGCAGGGCACCGCTCTTGATGTCGGCGATGATCTGTTCGGCCTCGGCTTTCACCGGTGCTGGCACCAGCTCGCTGATCGGCAGTTCAACCGTGCCTTCCTTCAGCCCGCCCCAGTAGTCCTGGGATTTCCAGCTGTGGTCGATCACGCTCTGGGTCGCTTGAATGTAATGCGGCGCCCAGTCATTGACGATCGAAGTCAGCACCGCTTTCGGGCCGAAGTGTGCCATGTCCGAGGCGTAACCCACGGCGTACACGCCACGCCGTTCGGCGGCCTGAATCGGCGCCGGGCTGTCGGTGTGCTGGAACACCACGTCCACACCCTGATCGATCAGGGCGTTGGCGGCGTCGGCTTCCTTGCCCGGGTCGAACCACGAATTGACCCACACCACTTTGATCTCGGTACCGGGGTTGTACTTGTTCAGCGCCAGCTGGATGGCGTTGATGTCGCGGATCACTTCCGGAATCGGGAACGAGGCGACGTAACCGACCTTCTTGGTCTTGGTCATCTTCGCTGCAAGGAAACCGCCGACATAACGCCCCTCGTAGGTGCGCGCCAGATAGGTGCCGAGGTTCTTGTCCTGCTTGTAGCCGGTGGCGTGTTCGAAGGTGACCTTGGGAAACTGTTTGGCGACTTTCAGCGTCGGGTTCATGTAGCCGAAGGAGGTGGTGAAAATCAGGTCGTAATTGTCCTTGGCCATGTTGCGGATCACCCGCTCGGCGTCGGCGCCCTCGGCCACGTTCTCGACGTAATTGGTGCTGATCTGCGCGCCGAATTTCTCCGCCAGTGCCTTGCGCCCCTGTTCATGCTGATACGTCCAGCCGTGGTCGCCAATCGGGCCGATGTAGACGAAACCGACCTTCAGCGGATCGGCAGCGCTGGCGCTCAGGCTGATCCCCAGACCGATGGCGGCGCACAGCAGTTTGTGCAACGGACGTATTTGCATGAATTCGAACTCCATTTTGTTGTGTGTGGTCAGGGGCAATGCAAATTGCTGACCAACAGGACAACAAACAATCCGAAACCGAGGCGCGGCCTTCGCGAGCAAGCCCGCTCCCACATTGGAATGCGATTCCCTGTGGGAGCGGGCTTGCTCGCGAAGAGGCCGGCAGGAACGATAAAAGTGCATGCCTGAAACCCGCTGCAATCGGTTGGTGCGCTAAGGTGTAACGAAACGTTAGCGCCGCGCCGCAGTCAGTAGCTCATTCGAATCTCTCGGCAAAAAGGCCCGCCATGCTCACGATCCTCAAGCAAGAAAGCTTTCTGCTGCTGGCGGTGATCGCCGCGTGCATCGCTTATCCGCTGGAACACTGGATGCTCCACAGCGGCCAGATCGTCGCGCTGATCTGCGGTCTGGTGCTGATCGCCTTCATCGTCGCCGCCTCGATGCGCGTCGCCCATCATGCCGAACTGCTCGCAGAAAAAGTCGGCGACCCCTACGGCACGATGATCCTGACCCTCGCTGCGGTGCTGGTGGAAGTGGTGATCCTGGCGATCATGATGAGCAACGAGGCGTCCGCCACGCTGGTGCGGGACACGATCTATTCGGCGGTGATGCTCGACATTAACGGCATCCTCGGCCTCGCCGCGTTGATGGGCGGGCTCAAGCACGGCGAGCAGTCGTACAACGATGATTCGGCACGCAGCTACAGCGTGATGATCCTCACCGCCATGGGCGTATCGATGGTGGTGCCGGAGTTTATTCCGGCGGCCAACTGGAAGATTTATTCAGCGTTCACCATTGGTGCGATGGTGGTGCTTTACGCGCTGTTCCTGCGCATGCAGGTCGGGCCGCACAGTTACTTTTTCAGCTACAGCTACCCGGATAAACGCCGCAAGAAAGAGCCGGTGGAAGATGAACCGAAACCGCTGAGCCTGACCTGGTCGATCGGCATTCTGGTGTTCGGCGTGGTGGTGATCGGCGCACTGGCCGAAGTGATGTCCAAGACCCTCGATCTGGGTCTGGAAGGTACGGGCGCACCGCCGGTGATCACGGCGATTCTGGTGGCGGCGATTTCCGCGGCGCCGGAGATTCTGACGGCGTTGCGTGCCGCGTTGGCCAACCGCATGCAGTCGGTGGTGAACATTGCGATGGGCGCGTCACTGTCGACGGTGATCCTCACCGTGCCGGTGATGGAAGCGATGGCGCTGTACACCGGTCAGCCGTTTCAGATGGCGATGACCCCGGTGCAGACGGTGATGATCTTCATCACGCTGATTGTCAGTGCGATCAACCTGAATGACGGCGAGACCAATGCCATCGAAGGCATGACTCACTTTGTGCTGTTTGCGACGTTTATCATGCTGTCCCTGCTCGGCCTTTGAGGCTGACAGAGACCAATGTGGGAGCGAGCCTGCTCGCGAAAGCGGTGTGTCATTCAACAAACATGTTGTCTGACACTCCCTCTTCGCGAGCAGGCTCGCTCCCACAGTTTTGAACGGCGGTGGATCAGGTGCCGGCGATCAACTGCCGAGCCGCCTGGCTGTGATCGGCGATCAGGCCTTTGAGATCAAGCCCCTCAACCTGACCGTCCACCACGCGCCACTTGCCGCCAATCATCACCCGATCCGCACGATCGGCACCGCACAACAGCAGCGCCGAAATCGGATCATGGCTGCCCGAGAAACGCAGCTCATCGAGCTTGAACAACGCCAGATCCGCCTGCTTGCCCAGCGCCAGTTCACCAATGTCGGTACGTCCCAACAGGCTCGCCGAGCCTTTGGTTGCCCAGCCGAGCACGCGTTCCGGGGTGATCTTCTCGGCGCCGTAACGCAGACGCTGGATGTACAACGCCTGCCGCGCTTCGAGAATCATGTTCGACGCGTCGTTCGAGGCCGAACCGTCCACGCCCAGACCGAACAACGCACCAGCATCGGTCAGATCGATGCTCGGGCAGATGCCGGAGGCCAGACGCATGTTCGAACTCGGGCAATGGCAGATACCGGTGCCGGCCTGGCCGAGGCGAGCGATTTCATCCGGGTTGAAGTGGATGCCATGGGCCAGCCAGGTGCGTGGGCCGAGCCAGCCGACGCTGTCCAGATAATCCACGGTGCGCAGGCCGAAACGTTGCAGGCAGAAATCCTCTTCGTCGAGGGTTTCCGCCAAGTGCGTGTGCAGGCGCACGTCGAGTTTATTCGCCAGTTCGGCGCTGGCCGACATGATTTCCGGGGTCACCGAAAAGGGCGAGCAAGGCGCCAGAGCGATCTGGATCTGCGCACCATCGCCGCGCTCGTGGTACTCGTGAATCAGGCGCTGGCTGTCGTCGAGAATCACCTGACCTTCCTGCACGGTCTGCTGCGGCGGCAGGCCGCCGTCCTTCTCGCCGAGGCTCATCGAACCGCGTGTGAGCATGGCGCGCATGCCCAGTTCACGCACGGTGTCGACTTGCACGTCGATGGCGTTTTCCAGACCGTCCGGGAACAGGTAATGGTGGTCGGCGGCGGTGGTGCAACCTGACAGCAGCAGTTCAGCCAAAGCCACTTTCGTCGCGAGGGCGAGTTTTTCCGGGGTCAGCCGTGCCCACACCGGGTACAGGGTTTTCAGCCACGGGAACAGCGGCTGATTGACCACCGGCGCCCAGGCGCGAGTCAGGGTTTGATAGAAATGGTGATGGGTGTTGATCAGGCCCGGCAGGATCACATGCACGCGGGCATCGAACACTTCGCTGCACGGCGCGGACGGTTGCTGACCGGCCGCCAGCACTTCGACGATCACGCCGTCTTGCAGCACCAGACCGCCACGGGCATCAAGCGCGTTGGCCGTGAAAATGGCGAGGGGATTTTTTAACCAGGTACGGGTCGCAGGCATTGTGGCCGGCTCCTCTGAAAGTTGGGTTCAGGGTTGCCAGCTCAGTGTTGCCCTGTCTGCTGATCCAGGGTCGCCGCGTTGGACGAGGTGCGGAGTTTCAAACAAATCGCCGGATCGGGCAAGCCCAACCCGACCATTCACCACACAACCCTTGTGGGAGCGAGCCTGCTCGCGAAGGCGTCGTATCAGTCGATACATCCATTGTCTGACACACCGCATTCGCGAGCAGGCTCGCTCCCACATTGGGATTTTCAGTGCTTACCAGGGAATGGTTTCACCCTTGTAGTTGATGAAGTGATGGCCGCCCTTGCCGGTATACGCATTCACCTGATCAATCAGCCCGCGAGTGCTGGTCTCCACATCCAGGTCAGCCCCTTCACCGCCCATATCCGTCTTCACCCAGCCCGGATGCAGCGACAGCACGGTAAGTTTCTGCTCGCCCAACTGGGTGACAAAACTGTTGGTCATCGAATTCAGCGCGGCCTTGCTCGCCTTGTACAGCGCCAGCTCCGGGGCGTCGGGTACGGTGACGCTGCCCAGGCCGGAACTCATGAACGCCAGCACGCCGCTGCCGTCGCGGATCTGCCCGACGAAGCGTTGCGCCAGGTTGATCGGCGCCACGGCGTTGGTGAAAAACAGTTGCCCGACTTCGGCCAGTGTCGCGCCACCCGGGGTTTGCACTTCAGGGCCTTTGACCCCGGCGTTGACGAACAGCAGGTCGAAGGTCTCGCCCTTGAGCTGCTGGCTCAGGGCGATCACCGCTTGCTGGTCGTCCATGTCGAGTTTCTCGATCCGCACCTTGCCCAGCGCTTGCAGCGCCTCGGCCTTTTGCGGATTGCGCACGGTGGCGGTCACTTGCCAGCCGTCGGCCAGCAGGGTTTTCACCAGCCCGAGGCCCAAGCCACGGGAGGCGCCGATGATCAGTGCGTTTTTTGCCTGGGACATGACGGGGTTCCTTGAAAGTTACGGTTCACGGATTCAATGGACACGCCTGACCGAGCCGTAGTTGCAACACTCGTCGCAACACATCGAGCCGGGTCTCAAAAGAGCTGTTGATCCCGAAGCATACTCCAGACTTTAGCGTGGTTGCTTCTCGAATTCGCAGGACCCTCAGCGGTGTTCGCAAGTCAGATACACAACACCACACTGTGGGAGCGGGCTTGCTCGCGAAGAGGCCGGCAGGGTCATCGCTTTAATGCCCCGCCTGCCACGGCTGCCCCAACGACACCGGCGCATACAACCGAGTCCGAACGGCATCGCGCGACAACAGCACCAACACCACAATCGTCGCCACATACGGCAGCATCGCCAGCAGACTCGACGGAATCGCCAGCCCCAAGCCCTGCGCCACCAGATGCAGGATGCTGGCGAGGCCAAACAGATAAGCCCCGAGCAACAAGCGCCACACCCGCCAACTGGCAAACACCACCAGCGCCAGGGCAATCCAGCCGCGTCCGGCGGTCATGTTCTCGGCCCACATCGGCGTGTAAGCCAGGGACAGATAGGCACCGGCCAAACCGGCCATCGCCCCGCCGAACAGCACCGCCAGCGTGCGCACGGTCAGCACCGGCAGGCCCATCGCACTGGCCGCGTCCGGGTTCTCACCAACGGCCTGAATGATCAGCCCGACACGGCTTTTGATGATCACCCACGCCACCAGCGCAAACAGCGCGAACGACAGGTACACCAGCAAGTCCTGAGCAAACAGCATGCGACCGATCAGCGGAATCTCACTCAAGTACGGAATCGCCAACGGCTCGAATCCGGCCAACGGCTTGCCGACCCACGCTGCACCGACAAAGGTCGACAGGCCCACACCGAAGATCGTCAGCGCCAGCCCGGTCGCCACCTGATTGGCGTTGAACACCAGCGCCACCAGGGCAAACAGCGATGACAAGAGCATCCCCGCGAGCATCGCCAGCAAAACGCCGAGCCACAGGTTGCCGCTGTTGAGGGCGACGATAAAACCGATCACCGCGCCAAACAGCATCATTCCTTCCTGCCCGAGGTTGAGCACGCCGCTCTTCTCGCAGATCAACTCACCCAGCGCCACCAACAACAGCGGCGTGCCGCAACGCACCATGGCGTAGAAAATATTGCTCAACAGATCGATATCCATCACAGCGCTCCGGCGGTTACGGCGGTGGTCGAGGTGCGCCGTGCCCAGCGCAGTTTCAGGCGTGGCCGATAGAGAATCAGCACGTCGCAGGCCAGCAGGAAAAACAGCATCATTCCCTGAAACAGTTGGGTGATCGCTTGCGGCAGATTCAAGGTCATTTGCGCGCTTTCACCGCCGATGTACAGCAGCGCCATCAGCAGGCTTGAGAACAGAATCCCGATCGGGTTCAACCGCCCGAGAAACGCCACGGTGATTGCTGCATAGCCATAGCCCGGCGAGACTTGCGGCACCAATTGCCCGATCGGCCCGGTCACTTCGCAAACCCCGGCGAGCCCGGCCAAACCACCGCTGATCAACAGCGCGAGCCAGATCAGACGTTTTTCGCGAAAGCCGACGAACCCCGCCGCACGTTTATCCAGACCGAGCACTTTGATCTGGAAACCGACGAAGCTTTTCTGCAACAACACCCACACCGCAACCAGTGCGAGCAAAGCGAAATACACCCCGGCGTGCACCCGGCCATCCTCCATCAGCAGCGGCAGGCGACTGGCGTCGCCGAACATCGCCGACTCGGGAAAGTTGTAGCCGGCCGGATCCTTCAGCGGCCCGTGCACGCAGAACAGCAACAGGTTCAGCGCGATGTAATTGAGCATGATGCTGGTGAGGATTTCGTTGGCGTTGAAGCGCGTGCGCAGCCATGCCGTCAGCCCGGCCCAAGCGGCCCCGGCGAAGGTCCCGGTGAGCAGAATCAGCACCAGCACCCAACGGCTTTGCAGGTCGATAATGTTCACCGCCAAGGCACTGCCGGCAAGTGCGCCGAGGAGCAATTGACCTTCGGCGCCGATGTTCCAGATCCGCGCTTGATAAGCCACCGCCAGACCGAGTGCGCAAAGCAGAATCGGCAGCGCCTTGACCAGCAGTTCGGAGACGCCATACAGATCGCTGACCGGTGCGATCAACAGCGTGTGCAAGGTTTGCAGCGGATCATGCCCCAGGGCGATGAACAGCAGCGAGCCGCAACCGAGGGTCAGCAGCGCCGCCAGCAATGGCGAGCACCACAGCATCAGGCGCGATTGCTGGCCACGGGGTTCTAGGGAAAGCAGCATGTTGGGAAAACTCCGTCAGGCCGTGGCCGATGAATGCGGGTGGTTGATGTGCCCGGCCATCCAGCCGCCGACATCGCCCAGCAGGGTGTCGGTGGTGTTCTGCAGCGGCGACAGACGCCCGGCGCACAGGGCGCCGAGACGGTCGCTGATCTGGAACAGTTCGTCGAGGTCTTCGGAGATCACCAGGATCGCCGCGCCGGCATCGCGCAGGGCAATCAGCGCGCGGTGAATGGTCGCCGCTGCGCCAACGTCCACGCCCCAGGTCGGGTGCGCGGCGATCAGCAGTTTCGGTTGCTGGAGGATTTCCCGGCCGAGGATAAATTTCTGCAGATTGCCGCCGGACAGGCTGCGCGCGGCCGCGTGAGTGCCCGGGGTTTTCACCCCGAAGCGCTGAATGATCTGTTGGGCGAGGGCTTCGACTTTACTGCGCTCGATCAAACCGTTGCTCACCAGCCCCTGTTGAAAGGCCGTGAGCAAGGCGTTGTCGGCAAGGCTCAGTTCCGGCACTGCGCCGTGGCCCAGGCGTTCTGCCGGGACGAACGCCAGACCGAGTTGGCGCCGCGCATCCGGACGCAAATCGGCGACCGCTTGCCCGGCGAAACAAATGGTTGTCGCGCCGTCGCGGGGCAGCGTTTGTTCACCGCTGAGCAGGGCGAGCAACTCATCCTGGCCATTGCCCGCGACCCCGGCGATGCCGACGATTTCGCCGCCGCGCACTTGCAGGTTGATGTCGCTCAACGAGCAGCCGAAGGGATCGGGGTTGTGCCAGCTCAAGCCGTTGACCTGTAGAAAGTCCGCGCCGCCACTGACCTTCGGGTATTCGCCGATCAGTGCTGCCGCTTCGCCAACCATCATCTGCGCCAATTGCTGATCCGAGCATTCGGCCGGCCGGCAATGCCCGGCGACCCGCCCGCCGCGCAAGACCGTGGCGCTATGGCACAGCGCGCGCACTTCCGCGAGCTTGTGGCTGATAAACAGAATGCTGCAGCCCTCGGCGGCGAGACGGCGCAGTGTGATGAACAATTCGTCGGCCTCTTGCGGCGTCAGCACCGACGTCGGTTCGTCGAGGATCAGCAGGCGGATGTCCTGCATCAGGCAGCGAATGATCTCCACCCGTTGCTGTTCGCCGATCGACAGGCTGTGGACAAGTCGCTCCGGCTCCAGCGCCATGCCATAGCGGCGCGACACTTCACGAATTTTCGGCTCAAGCTGTTTCGGCGTGCCGGCCCTGGCGCCCATCGCCAGGGCAATGTTCTGCGCCACGCTGAGGGTTTCGAACAGCGAGAAATGCTGGAACACCATGCCGATCCCCAACTGCCGGGCCTGCGCCGGGTTGCGGATATTCACCCGTTGCCCCTGCCAGAGCATTTCGCCGGAATCGGCCTGGGTCACGCCGTAGATGATCTTCATCAAGGTACTTTTGCCCGCGCCGTTCTCACCCAGCAGTGCGTGGATTTCTCCCGGCGCGATGCTCAGGTCGATGGCGTCATTGGCCAGACAACCGGGGTAGCGTTTGCTGATCTGGCGCAGTTGCAGGCGCGGCGTTGAATCTGGGCTTGGCATGACAGGCTCGACTGGCTTGGAGTTGTGCCTGTGGATAAAGCAATTTCCTGGCCATTGAGTCAGGAACGCCCGCCGTCACTGTCGCCGCGCGCCGGCGACAGAGCTTCGCGATGAAAATCGCAGGGGGAGCGGGCACCAATTCAGCGCAAAGCCGTTGATCAGGCTCCACTTTTGCACCGTGACGAACTGGTTAAAAAACGAGCAGCCGGGTCGAAGCTATACAGAACCTGCTACTGCGCCAGCCATGAACGGCTTATCCACAGGTTGTTCCACAGTATTTGTGCGCAATTGGAAATCCTCGGCATAAGCGCTGCGGTGCTATCTCCCAATGGTGATAAACAGCGCTAACTATCTGTTTTTACGTGGGATTTCTCTTTTTTCATGCGCAATGGACGAAAAGTGAGCAAATCGCGCAAAGCCACGTGACAGAAGGGTTACAGCCATATGTGCTCAGGTTATCCACAGTCGGGTGCACAGCAGATGTGGGCAAGTTGCTGGAATAAAGAAATCCGTCGATGCCCTAAAAGATCGCAGCCTTCGGCAGCTCCTACAGGGAAACGCAAAGTCCTGTGCAGGAGCTGACGAAGGCTGCGATCTTTTGCTCTTCTAACGCTGCAGCACTATCCGCCCACGGCTGAGATCCGCCAGCTGCGTTTGCAACAACTCGATCTGCGCCTCACCCACCGCCAACTGCAACTCAACACCATTGGCGGTGAAGTTTTCTTCGACGACCAACCCACCCAGGTCCGCCACCCGCAGCTTCACCAACGCCAACTCGGCAAAGCCGCAGGCACAACTGAGCGGCACACGGCTGATCAACTCGACTTTTGCCGCCGCTTGCAGGCACTTGTTCGCGCCGCCGCCATAGGCTCGGGCCAAACCGCCGGTGCCCAGTTGAATGCCGCCATACCAGCGGATCACCAGCACCGCGACCTGATCGCAATCCTGCGCTTCGATGGCCGCCAGAATCGGTCGTCCGGCGGTGCCGCCGGGTTCGCCGTCGTCGTTGCTGCGGTATTGCGCACCGAGTTTCCACGCCCAGCAGTTGTGCGAGGCATTCAAGTCGCTGTGTTGTTCGAAGAACGCCTGCGCGTCGGCGGGGCTGCCGATCGGCGCGGCGAAGGTGATGAAGCGGCTCTTGCGAATCTCTTCGCGGTACTCGCAAAAACCGCTGAGGGTGAAAGGCATAAACGTCTTAAATAGTCGGGGTGAGGCCGCAGCCTTTGAGAATGATGCGGATCAGGTTGTTGCCGGCGTCTTCCATGTCCTGCTTGGTCAACTTGCTGCGACCGCTGACGCGACAGATCTGCGTGGCGAAGTCGGCGTAATGCTGGGTGCTGCCCCACAGCAGGAAAATCAGGTGCACCGGATCCAACGGGTCCATCTTGCCGGCATCGATCCAGGCCTGGAACACTGCTGCGCGGCCTTGGAACCAGGCGCGGTAGTCCTGGTTGAAATACTCGGTCAGGCATTCGCCACCGCTGATCACTTCCATCGCAAAGATCCGCGAGGCTTGCGGTTGGCGGCGGGAGAATTCCATCTTGGCGCGAATGTAGCGGGTCAGCGCTTCGGCCGGATCATCCTCGGCGGTCAAGGTGTTGAAGGTGCTGTCCCACAGCTCGATGATGTTGCTCAGCACCGCCACGTACAACCCCAACTTGTTGGTGAAGTAGTAATGCAGGTTCGCCTTGGGCAACCCGGCATTCTGCGCAATGGTGTTCATGCTGGTGCCTTTGTAACCGTGACGGGCGAACTCGTCTTCGGCGGCTTTGAGGATGGTCTCTTCGTTCTTCTGACGAATGCGGCTGGCGGGTTTGCCGCCGTGAGCGGGGACTTCAAAGGTCATAGGCACTTCCGGTTTGTCTGTGGGTGCAACCAGTTGCGTTGATAACGCACCCACAGGCATCCGACAAGTCCTGATGCAATAAAACCGTTACGCCTGTTCGATCTTGTTCAGCGCTGCGGCGGATTCGACGCGGGTGGTTTTTGCCTCCGGCAGCAACAGGCACAGGATGATCGCGGTCAGGCCACCGCTGGTGATCGCCGAATCGAACAGGTTTTGCACCAGTTTCGGCAACAGATGCAGAAGGTTCGGTTGCGCGGCAATGCCCAGGCCGACGCCGAGCGAGGTGGCGATGATCAGCATGCTGCGTCGGTCCAGCGGCGACTGCGCGAGGATCCGCACCCCGGCCGCTGCCACGCTGCCGAACATCACCAACGTGGCGCCGCCAAGCACCGGTTTGGGGATCTGCTGCAGCACCGCGCCGATCATGGGGAACAGGCCAAGACAAAACAGGATCGCGCCGATGTACAGCCCGACATAGCGGCTGGCCACGCCGGTCAACTGGATTACGCCGTTGTTCTGCGCAAACGTGGTGTTGGGGAAGGCGCTGAAGGTGGCGGCGATCATGCAGCTCACGCCGTCACCGAGTACGCCACCGCGCAATCGGCTTATATAGGAGGGGCCGCTGATCGGCTGGCGGGCGAGCATGCAATTGGCCGTGAGGTCGCCGACGGTTTCGATGGTGCTGATCAGATAAATCAACGCGACGGGCAGGAAAGCCGTCCAGTCGAAGCTGAAACCGAACTTGAACGGTGCAGGAAGACTCACCAGCGGCAAGTCAGGCAATGCCTGCGGAACCAGTTTCCCGCTGAACCACGCGGCCAGACTGCCGAGCAACAGTCCGACAATGATTGCCGACAGCCGCACCCACGGCGTGTTCGAGCGGTTGAGCAGGATGATCGTCAGCAACACGAAAACCCCCAGCGCCAGATTGCCCGGCGCGCCGAAGTCCGGCGCATTGAATCCACCGCCCAGATCGGTGATGCCGACCTTGATCAGACTGACGCCGATCAGGGTGATGACGATCCCGGTCACTAGCGGCGTAACAACCCGGCGTAATTGACCGATGAAACGGCTGAGGACGATCTGCACCACGGCGCCGAAAAAGCATACGCCGAAGATCATCGCCAGAATGTCTTCCGGGCTGCCACCGCGCTGCTTGACCAGAAACCCGGCCGACAGCACCGCGCCGAGAAAGGCAAAACTGGTGCCCTGCAAACAGATCATCCCGGCGCCGATGCCGAACGGCCGCCGCGCCTGAATAAAGGTGCCGACCCCGGAAACCATCAGCGCCATGCTGATCAGGTACGGCAAGTGTGCGGTCAGGCCGAGGGCCGAGCCGATCACCAGCGGCGGGGTGATGATGCCGACGAAACTGGCGAGCACGTGTTGCAGGGCGGCGAGGATTGCGGCGGGTGGTTTTGGGCGGTCGTCGAGGCCGTAGATCAGGTCGCTGGACGGTTCAGAATCTGGCTGCATGGCTTAGGCTTCTTGTTGAAGGATCGGGGTTGATCCTGCTTTGCAAAAAGCTGTCCACTTGCTCAGGTTATTCAGTGATTTTGTGGTTGAAAACCTGATCTGTCGGGCCTTGCAGGATTTTTCAACGCGTCGCCGCCAGACTCTCCAGAAAACTTTCCAGCACCAAATGAGGGCGCCGCCCCTTGCGCGTGACCGATGCCAGACTCAAATCATAAAAACGTGTCGTCGATTTCAGCGCACGCAAGCGACCTTGCTGCACCCACAGGCTGGCGTAATGATCCGGCAGATAACCGATGTAACGCCCGGTCAAAATCAAAAACGCCATGCCCTCACGGTCGGACGCACTGGCGGTGCAATTGAGCGCCTGGTAATGCGCCTGAATCTCCGCCGGCAAACGAAAGGTCGGGGCAATCGCATCCTGGCTATTAAGGCGCTCGTCATCCAGCTGCTTGTCATCGACATAAAACAGCGGATGACCCACCGCGCAATAAAGCAGTGAGCGTTCGCTGTACAACGGCTGATATTCCAGCCCCGACAGTGCGCTGGCCTGCGGCACCACGCCGACATGCAGGCGACCGTCGAGCACGCCTTGTTCGACTTCGTTGGGAGCGATCATGCGAATCTGGATCTGCACGTCCGGCCCGCGTTCCTTCAACTGTGCGAGGGCGTGGGTGATGCGCATGTGGGGCAGGGTGACGAGGTTGTCGGTCAGGCCAATGATCAGTTCGCCACGCAGGTGCTGGTGCAGGCCATTGACCTCGGTGCGGAAACTTTCCAGCGCACTTAACAGTTGCAGCGCTGACTGATAAACCTCGCGGCCCTCTTCGGTCAGCGAGAACCCGGCGCGGCCGCGTTGGCACAAACGCAGGCCAAGGCGCTGTTCGAGATCGCTCATTTGCTGGCTGATCGCCGAGCGACCGATGCCAAGCACGGTTTCCGCCGCCGAGAAGCCGCCGCACTCCACCACGCTGCGGAAAATCCGCAGCAGGCGAATATCAAAATCACTGACCTGGGCCAGCGGATCGGGGCGGCGACTGCTCATGCTGTTGTTCTCATTGTTTAGCAGGCTTCTAACTGAAGGTTAGAAAAGTTGGATTTCACCGACTTTATCCGCGTGGCAATTTAGCTGCAACAACGCTTTTTATCTCCCTGATGCTTATGCCCTGCGAGGTTTTGCCCGATGAACATGCCTGAAAACGCGCCGTCGCCACTGGCCAGCCAACTGAAGCTGGACGCGCACTGGATGCCGTACACCGCCAACCGCAACTTCCAGCGCGATCCGCGTCTGATTGTGGGTGCCGAAGGCAGCTGGCTGTTCGATGACAAGGGCCGCAAGATCTACGATTCGCTGTCCGGTCTGTGGACCTGCGGCGCCGGGCACACCCGCAAGGAAATTCAGGAAGCGGTATCCAAACAACTGGGCACCCTCGATTACTCGCCAGGCTTCCAGTACGGCCATCCGCTGTCGTTCCAGTTGGCGGAAAAGATCACTGACCTGACCCCGGGCAACCTGAACCACGTGTTCTTCACCGACTCCGGCTCCGAATGCGCCGACACCGCGGTGAAAATGGTCCGTGCCTACTGGCGCCTGAAAGGTCAGTCGACCAAGACCAAAATGATCGGCCGTGCCCGTGGCTACCACGGTGTGAACATCGCCGGTACCAGCCTCGGCGGCGTCAACGGCAACCGTAAACTGTTCGGTCAGGCGATGATGGATGTCGATCACCTGCCGCACACGCTGCTGGCCAGCAACGCATTCTCCCGTGGCATGCCGGAGCAGGGCGGTATCGCTCTGGCCGATGAGCTGCTGAAGTTGATTGAACTGCACGACGCTTCGAACATCGCGGCGGTATTCGTTGAGCCGATGGCCGGTTCCGCTGGTGTGCTGGTTCCGCCTCAGGGTTACCTGAAGCGTCTGCGCGAGATCTGCGATCAGCACAACATCCTGCTGGTATTCGACGAAGTGATTACTGGTTTCGGCCGCACCGGCTCGATGTTCGGCGCCGAGAGCTTTGGCGTGACCCCGGACCTGATGTGCATCGCCAAGCAAGTCACCAACGGCGCGATTCCGATGGGCGCGGTGATTGCCAGCTCCGAGATCTACCAGACCTTCATGAATCAGCCGACTCCGGAATACGCGGTGGAATTCCCCCACGGCTACACCTACTCGGCCCACCCGGTGGCGTGCGCCGCTGGCCTGGCGGCACTCGACCTGCTGCAAAAGGAAAACCTGGTGCAGAGCGTGGCCGAAGTCGCGCCGCATTTCGAAAATGCCCTGCACGGCCTAAAGGGGTCGAAGAACGTCATCGACATCCGTAACTACGGCCTGGCCGGTGCGATCCAGATCGCGGCCCGTGACGGCGACGCCATCGTGCGTCCGTTCGAAGCGGGCATGGCTCTGTGGAAAGCCGGGTTCTACGTGCGCTTCGGCGGCGACACTCTGCAGTTCGGCCCAACTTTCAACAGCAAGCCGCAAGACCTCGATCGTCTGTTCGACGCGGTTGGCGAAGTGCTGAACAAGCTCGACTGATTTTTCCCTCTATATATACCTGCGAATAACAGGCGCCCCATGTGGGCGTCTGTACACAAGAATTCAGGAGTTTTCGATGAGCGTTATCCCGCATTTGATCAATGGCGAACTGGTGACCGAGAACGGTCGCGCGGTTGATGTGTTCAACCCGTCCACCGGTCAGGCGATCCACAAGCTGCCGCTGGCCACCCGCGAAACCATTCAACACGCGATCGACGCCGCCAAGGCTGCGTTCCCGGCATGGCGCAACACTCCTCCGGCCAAGCGTGCCCAGGTGATGTTCCGCTTCAAGCAACTGCTGGAGCAGAACGAAGCACGCATCTCGCAATTGATCAGCGAAGAACACGGCAAGACCCTCGAAGACGCCGCCGGTGAACTGAAGCGCGGTATCGAGAACGTCGAGTTCGCCTGCGCCGCCCCGGAAATCCTCAAGGGCGAATACAGCCGCAACGTCGGCCCGAACATCGACGCCTGGTCGGACTTCCAGCCACTGGGTGTGGTTGCAGGTATCACGCCATTCAACTTCCCGGCGATGGTGCCACTGTGGATGTACCCACTGGCGATCGTCTGCGGCAACTGCTTTATCCTCAAACCGTCCGAGCGTGACCCAAGCTCGACGCTGCTGATCGCTCAATTGCTGATCGAAGCCGGTCTGCCGAAAGGCGTGCTGAGCGTGGTGCATGGCGACAAGACTGCAGTGGACGCACTGATTGAAGCGCCGGAAGTCAAAGCGCTGAGCTTTGTTGGTTCGACGCCGATTGCCGAATACATCTACGCCGAAGGTACCAAGCGCGGTAAACGCGTTCAGGCACTGGGCGGGGCGAAGAACCATGCGGTGCTGATGCCGGATGCGGATCTGGACAACGCAGTCAGCGCGCTGATGGGCGCGGCCTATGGTTCTTGCGGTGAGCGCTGCATGGCGATTTCGGTCGCGGTGTGTGTCGGCGATCAGGTAGCGGATGCGCTGGTGGCGAAACTGGTTCCACAGATCAAGGCGCTGAAAATCGGTGCCGGCACTTCGTGTGGTCTGGACATGGGCCCACTGGTGACCGGTCAGGCGCGGGACAAGGTCAGTGGTTATGTCGATGACGGTGTGGCAGCGGGCGCGACCTTGGTCGTCGATGGTCGCGGCTTGAGCATTCCGGGTAACGAAGAGGGCTTCTTCCTCGGCGGCTGCCTGTTCGACAACGTCACCCCTGAGATGCGCATCTATAAGGAAGAGATCTTCGGGCCGGTGTTGTGCGTGGTTCGGGTCAATAGCCTGGAAGAGGCGATGAAGCTGATCAACGATCACGAATACGGCAACGGCACCTGCATCTTCACTCGTGATGGTGAAGCGGCGCGTCTGTTCTGCGACGAAATTGAAGTCGGCATGGTCGGCGTCAACGTACCGCTGCCGGTACCGGTGGCTTACCACAGCTTCGGCGGCTGGAAGCGCTCGCTGTTCGGCGACCTGCATGCCTACGGCCCGGATGGTGTGCGCTTCTATACCCGTCGCAAGGCCATCACCCAGCGCTGGCCGCAGCGTGCGAGCCATGAGGCTTCGCAGTTTGCTTTCCCTAGCTTGTAAGTAGCAGGGCATGACGAAGGCCGACCTCTAGAGGTCGGCCTTCGTGTTTTCGTGTTTTTTTGACCGATATGACAGAAATGTGAAAAAAGCGGTTGACGGCAGATTCTGGAGGTCTATAATTCGCCCCACTTCCGGCGCAGTCGAAACGGAAAACTCCTTGAGATTCAATGAGTTACGCAGTTTTCGGCAGTGGCTTGCTTCAGTTCATCGAAGCCTGGAGGGAGTTGAAAGAGCGGTGATGTTTGGCTCTTTTGACGGTTCGATCTTCTCGGTCGAAAGCGGAGAAAAAGAGGTGTTGACAGCAGCGTGTAACGCTGTAGAATTCGCCTCCCGCTAACGAGAGATCGGAAGCGTAAGTGGTTGAAGTTGTTGAAGAAATCTTCGAAAACTTCTGAAAAT
>NZ_CATKPP010000043.1:0-328 GCF_949767635.1 Pseudomonas sp. IT-93MI4 | reverse complement strand
CTTACGCGAGCACTTCGTCCAGCAGCGCGACGACAACAAGCGTCGACTCCAGCAGGCCCAGTTGCCTGCGGTTGTAGAGGCGATCAAGGACCATATTCGCTACCTGCAAACCCAGATCAAGCAGCTCGGCAAAGCCATCGATCAAAGCATGCGTGAGCTGGATGCGGAAAAAGCCGATCGGCTTATCTCTGTCAAAGGCATCGGCACTGTGGCGACCGCCAGCTTGCTGGTTTATCTACCCGAACTCGGCGAGCTGGATCGCAGGGAGATCGCCGCACTGGCGGGAATCGCCCCCTACAACGACGACAGTGGAAATCACAGCGGGAAA
>NZ_CATKPP010000042.1:0-341 GCF_949767635.1 Pseudomonas sp. IT-93MI4 | reverse complement strand
TGGCCGTCACCGTCAACGTCCACGCCGCGGATACCTGCCCACTGCCATACAGCGCGATGGCGGTGAAGCTGTGAGCGGCCACGCTCAAGCTTGTCAGGGTCAGTTCCCACAGGCCGGTCGTCAGGTTAACCGTTGCTTCACCTTTGACGGTGGTGCCGTCCTTGATCTGGACTTTCTGACCTTTGGCCCCGGCCCCTGACAACGTGATCTGGGTATCGACGGTGAATCCGCCTTTGGCAATCTCATTCCCTTTGGAGTCGATGGCCTTGGTGATGGTCGGTGGGTTACTGGCCGTCACCGTCAACGTCCACGCCGCGGACACCTGCCCACTGCCATACAGC
>NZ_CATKPP010000041.1:0-357 GCF_949767635.1 Pseudomonas sp. IT-93MI4 | reverse complement strand
TACCAGTGAAAGTAACGTTCAGTCTATCTTTCTATCACATACCCAAATTTTTAAAGAACGATCTAATCAAAAGACTAGAAATCAGCATTCACCATCACAACGATGGAATGCTCATTTCTAAGCTTTCAAACTTCAGAAGCAGTGGTGGTGGAGCCAAGCGGGATCGAACCGCTGACCTCCTGCGTGCAAGGCAGGCGCTCTCCCAGCTGAGCTATGGCCCCGTATTTCTACAGGTTTCCCACACAAAAATTGGTGGGTCTGGGCAGATTCGAACTGCCGACCTCACCCTTATCAGGGGTGCGCTCTAACCAACTGAGCTACAGACCCAATTTCGGGCTGCTTCTATCGTCTTCTTCA
>NZ_CATKPP010000040.1:0-434 GCF_949767635.1 Pseudomonas sp. IT-93MI4 | reverse complement strand
ATATTGTCGACGGTCTGGGGCAGGGCGGTAAATTCGACTTTTTCGCCCTCCAGGGTGGTGCCGAGCATGGTCAAGTGAATGATGTCACCCATCTCGAAGTCTGGCCGGGTGGCCGTGACATGCACCGTGATGTCGTTGTCGCCCTGTTTATCGGCGTCGAGCTTGTTGTTGACGGCCTCCTGAACAATCGGTGCGGCCAGCAGGTCGATGCCGGTGGTGACGACGATGCGGGTTTCCTTGCACCAGTCTTCCGATTCATTGCCGACGATGTCGCGCACCTTGAAGGTGACCGCCAGACCAGAGAGGTCGGTGTCACCAGCCCGTTCAATAGTGGCTTTGGAGACCGTGATCAATATCGGGTTTGCCGCTGGATCGTTGATCTGCTCCAGGGTCACCGGTGTGGAATACTCAAAAAAGCCACCCCAACTGAGATG
>NZ_CATKPP010000039.1:0-437 GCF_949767635.1 Pseudomonas sp. IT-93MI4 | reverse complement strand
GCAACACGACTAAATTCTGTGTAAGCAGAAGGAGTGTTGCAGATGAAGCAGAGACCTCGGATCTATTACACCGAAAGCCAGAAAAAACTGATGTGGGATCACTGGCAGAAAGGCGACTCTCTCCAGCACATCGCCCAACTATTTGATCGAAACCATTCATCGATACAGCGCATCTTGGCGGAAACAGGCGGTATCAGACCCGCTGTACGCCGCAGATCCAGATTGGCGCTGACGTTGTCTGAGCGTGAAGAGATTTCGCGTGCCGTGGTGGCAGGTAACTCGATCCGTTCCATGGCTGCGTTGCTAGGGCGAGCAGCCTCTACGATCAGCCGTGAGATCAGACGCAACGGTGGCCAAGGATGCTACCGGGCTAATCAAGCTGATCAGGCTGCCTGGGATCGCGCCCATCGACCCAAGGTCTGCAAACTTGTTGAGAA
>NZ_CATKPP010000038.1:0-442 GCF_949767635.1 Pseudomonas sp. IT-93MI4 | reverse complement strand
CGATGACGGCTCGACGCTGGTCACCGCCTACACGCGTGATGCGGCCGGGCGCTTGCTGCTGAAAACCCTGCCCGACGGAGTTGAGGTGGCTTACACCTACGACCGCCTGGGCCGTTTGACCGGGGTTGATGACGGCCAGCAACATCCACTGGCCTTTGAATACGACCGGCAGGATCGGCTGATCACCGAGCATCAGGGCTGTGGCACCCTGCGCTACACCTACGACGCCTGCGGCCAGCTCAAGCGCCAGCGTCTGCCGGACAACAGCAAGCTCGACTATCACTACGCCAAGGGCGGTGCGCTGACCGCCATCGACCTCAATGGCACGCGGCTGACCAGCCATCAGTTTGAATGCGGTCGTGAGCAACAACGCCAGCAAGGCCTGCTGCTCAGCGATTATGCCTACGACGATCAGGGACGTTTGCTGGCCCATGCTGTAGGT
>NZ_CATKPP010000037.1:0-442 GCF_949767635.1 Pseudomonas sp. IT-93MI4 | reverse complement strand
TGATGACGGCTCGACGCTGGTCACCACTTACGCGCGTGATGCGGCCGGGCGCTTGCTGCTCAAGACCCTGCCTGACGGGGTTGAGGTGGCTTACACCTACGACCGACTGGGCCGTTTGACCGGGGTTGATGACGGCCAGCAACATCCGCTGGCCTTTGAATATGACCGGCAGGACCGGCTGATCACCGAGCATCAGGGCTGGGGCACCCTGCGTTATGTCTACGACGCCTGCGGCCAGCTCAAGCGCCAGCGTCTGCCGGACAACAGCAAGCTCGACTATCACTACGCCAAGGGCGGCGCGCTGACCGCCATCGACCTCAATGGCACGCGGCTGACCAGTCACGTCTATCAATCGGGTCGCGAACAACAACGCCAGCAAGGCCTGCTGCTCAGCGACTATGCCTACGACGATCAGGGCCGTTTACTCGCCCACGCTGTAGGC
>NZ_CATKPP010000036.1:0-473 GCF_949767635.1 Pseudomonas sp. IT-93MI4 | reverse complement strand
TGAATCAACTCGCGCAGGGCTTCACGCTCAGGCGAGATGGGCTTTTCGCGAGACGCATGCAGCGCTTCGGCAAAATCGGCGAGAACCGCCGCGTCGATGGGATCGGTTTTGGCGTTCTTGCCCATTGCTACGGCAAAGGCTCTGGCCCGGCGAGGATTGATCCTCAACACGCTGAAACTTGCCTGCTGCAATGCCGCCATGACCTTGCGTTCATAGCCGCCTGTGGCTTCCAGCAACACGCGGCCAACCGTGTACTGACCTAAACGCGCGACCAGCACATCAAAGCCTTCAACGGTATTGGGAACTTCAAAGCCGTCTTTCTGTGGTTGAACCCAGACGACCAGATTGGATTTGGAGATATCGATGCCGACCCAGGAAATCATGGCAAAACCCTCTTACACTCAGAAGTGAGAGTGCTCTGGCTTTGCCCACGCTTGTGATTCGAGTGGCGCTCGTCCAACTGTTCGGGCTTA
>NZ_CATKPP010000035.1:0-529 GCF_949767635.1 Pseudomonas sp. IT-93MI4 | reverse complement strand
CGGGGCGTCCAGCTCGAATTTCGGTTCACCCACATTGAGCAATTTCGTGTGCAGCGATTCCCGTCTGAGGACCTCGTCGCCCTCGGCTATCAACAGGTCGTACCACCCCTTCAGGGTTCCGCCGTCAAGGAGCTTGAGGTTGTAGTCATCGACGGTGATGACAAAACCTTCGGGATTCTCGACGTCATCCTCCTCCGGAATGTGCCACTTCAACTCAGGCAGGAAGGTGCTGCCGTCCGGACGTTTACCCAACAGGAACAGCTCAATGCCCATGCCGTACTCGATGGCCGGATCGAACGGAATGCGGACGTTGATTTGAGTTTCGGTGGGATCGATGAACTCTCCCTCGGCTTCCTCGATGATCGGTGCGGCCAGGCGGTGGGCTGCGCCGGTGACTTGTACAAACTGCCTTTTTGAGCGTAACGGGTCACTGCTGCCGCTGCGTTCCAGCCGATAGAAGAAACTGACCTGGGTATTGACCAGTTTGCGCACGTCGGCAATGGGCAGCTTGAACTCGTAGTTATGCGGA
>NZ_CATKPP010000034.1:0-529 GCF_949767635.1 Pseudomonas sp. IT-93MI4 | reverse complement strand
GGGTGCGTCCAGCTCGAATTTCGGTTCACCCACATTGAGCAATTTCGTGTGCAGCGATTCCCGTCTGAGGATCTCGTCGCCCTCGGCTATCAGCAGGTCGTACCACCCCTTCAGGGTTCCGCCGTCAAGCAGCTTGAGGTTGTAGTCATCGACGGTGATGACAAAACCTTCGGGATTCTCGACTTCATCCTCCTCCGGAATGTGCCACTTCAACTCAGGCAGGAAGGTGCTGCCGTCCGGACTTTTACCCAACAGGAACAGCTCAATGCCCATGCCGTACTCGATGGCCGGATCGAACGGAATGCGGACGTTGATTTGCGTTTCGGTGGGATCGATGAAGTCACCCTCGGCTTCTTCGATGATCGGTGCGGCCACGCGGTGGGCTGCGCCGGTGACTTGTACAAACTGCCTTTTTGAGCGTAACGGGTCACTGCTGCCGCTGCGTTCCAGCCGATAGAAGAAACTGACCTGGGTATTGACCAGTTTGCGCACGGCCGCAATGGACAGCTTGAACTCGTAGTTATGCGGG